>VBJI01000054.1 GCA_005880875.1 Chloroflexota bacterium | reverse complement strand
GGGAATCGCCTTGTCGACGCCCCGCGCGCTGAGCTCGGCCCACCCGAAGGTGTTGGCGTCGCCCACGGGCATCGAGCTGTTCATGGCTCGAGGCTGCCAGGCAGAAATGACCGCGCCGCTCGGATCCTGGAAGGCCGCCATGCGGCCCTGATCTCCGACGTCGAATGGTGGCGCGATGGCCTTGCCACCCGCAGCTTCCACCTTCCTGGCCAGGTCGTCGGCATCATCGGCCCCGATATAGATCGACCATGCGGTTGGCGCCTCCGGTGACATCTTGGGCCCAATCCCTGCCACCTGGGTGCCGGCGACTTTGGCCATCCCGTATCCGCCGTATTGCGGGTCGGGACTGACCTCGACCTTCCAGCCAAACACCTTCGAATAGAACTCGCGCGCCGCTGCCGCGTCGGTGGTGGAGAGATCGACCCACACCGGCTTGTTCGCGATTGCCGTTTTAGCTTCCGCCATAGCTTGCCTCCTTCACGCTTGGAATCGGAATTGATGAGCCATCGACCAGGCAGCTCAGGCTGCCGGGCGCAGCTTCCATGCCCTTAACCTAGCACCGCAGCCTTATCGTATTAAGCGCTGATGATTGCCGATAACAAGACCTACACGACGCTTCCAGTATCAGATCTCGAGCGTGCTCGCAAGTTCTACCATGGCCTGCTTGGCATTCACGAACAGATCGTCCCCGAGGGTGGAGTTATGTACGGTTCCGGCGGCACGCAGTTCTTCGTGTTCCCCAGCCGGTACCGTGCGTCGGGCCACACGCAAATGAGCTGGCAGGTCGGAGACGTTAAGCAAGAGGTTGCGGAGCTAAAGCGAAAGGGCATCAAGTTCGAGGAATTCGACCTGCCGGGTATTAAGTCCGTTGACGGCATCGCGCATAGCGGACCGAATGTGTGGACCGCCTGGTTTAGGGACCCCGACGGCAACCTACTGGGCCTGACGCAGATCGGTCAGACGAGTCAGGGTTGACTGGAAGAGGCGACCCACGCGGCGATCTGGGCTCGGGAGTTGGCTCCGAGCTTATTAAGGATGCTGCGGACATGGCTGTCGACGGTGCGCTCCGATATGAACAGCCGCGCTCCGATCTGCTTGTTGCTCAGCCCCTCGGCGACCAACGGCTCAAGCGTTTTCCGGCGTTCACCTCCGTCTCGAACTTCGAGGCTCCGAGCGCCTCGATCGCTGATTCCTCCGCCTGGGCAATCATTGGCGCAAGGATGGGGATCAGGCTTGCCCCAGCCTGGGTTCGGACGGTTTCCGCAGCCCCGAGGAGCAGAGCGGCGTGCCGCGGCTGGCCCAAACCGGCCGCCACACAGCCCAGTCCGTCAAGTAAGGCGTACTCTGCGACCCGGTCGTCGATCCGCTGGGCGATCTTCAGAGCTTCCATGTACGAAGCCTTCGCCTGCTCGAGTTCGCGCACGATCAGAGCCGTTCCACCCCGGTTCAGCAACATCATCTCCAGGCTGTACAGATCACCAGCGTCTCGACTGATCCGAACGCCCTCTGAAGCAGCTGCTTTGACCGTCTCGATGTCTCCCTGGAAAAAACCGTTGAGCGCTCGGGCCTGCAGGACCGAGATGCGGGCGGGGAAGTCATCAAGAGGGCTGCTCACGAGGGTGGCCTCGTCCAGCGAGCGCAGGGCCGATACGCGGTCACCGGCCATGTTTTCAGCGATCGATGCCATCGACAGCGATTGCGACAGTAGATTGGGCTCGCCCAACTCTCGAGCCGTGGCTACCGCTCGTTCCAGGGCTGGGCGGGCTGCCGTGGCATCAGCCTTTAGCACGGCGAGAAATCCACGCAGGAAGTAAGCCCAGAACTGCGCCTCTGGAAGGCCCCGTCCGCAGGCAGCCAAATCGTCCAGCCAGCGCACGCCTTCGGTCGTCGCCCGCGTGATCCAGTACCAACCAACGGCGGTGGCGAGATCGATTCCGCGTAGCGCATCCCGCCGAGTCAGGCATCGGCCAAGCACGGCTCGGATGTTGTCAATCTCCAGGTCCATCCAGTCGAGCCACTCGGCGAGCCGGTACCGACTTTCCTCGACCGAACGCCGGCACCGCAGCCGGTAATACTCGGTCGCGCGATCTTCGACCACGTCCTCCTCACCGGTCTCGCGCAATTTGAGGCGGGCAAATTCGCGCATGGTTTCGTGCAGCCGATAGCAGGCGACCGCGTTCACGTCCTCTTTGATGACAAGGGACTTGTCGACCAGTGACGACAGCGCATCCAATGACTGGCCAGCGGGCACCTCGTCGGAGGTGCAAACCGACTCGACGTCTTCCAGGGTGAAGCGCCCGGCGAACACGCATAAGCGCCGCAGCAGCGCACGCTCACCCGCATTTAGCAGTTCGTGGCTCCATTCGATGGTGGTTCGCAGCGTTTGATGGCGTGGTAGCGCTGCTCTGCCTCCTGCCGTCAGCAGTCCGAACCGGTCATTCAAGCGATCGCGGATCTGCTCAACCGTCAGCACCCGCGTTCTGACCGCAGCCAGCTCGATAGCCAGTGGAAGACCATCCAGTCGCCGGCACACCTCCACCACCGCGAAGCTATTCGAATCATTCAGCTCGAAGCTGCCGGAAGCGGCCGCGGCCCGCTCCGTAAACAGCATGACCGCCTCGTTCTGGCGCACCTGACTGAGAGCTTCAGCCTGCTGACCGGCAGGCAGCGCGAGAGGTGGAACCGGGATCACGTGCTCGCCGTCTACGGATAACGGCTCGCGGCTGGTGGCGATCACGCGGACGCCCGGCGCCGCTCTCATGACGTCGCCAATCAGCTGCGCCGCGCCACCGAGGAGGTGCTCGCAGTTATCCACGAGCAGCAAGAGCTGCCGGTCCTTCAGGTATGCGAGCAGAAGGGGGAGGGGCTCGGTGGCTGCCTGGTCGCGCAGGTCAAGGGCCAGCATGACGGCGTTGCTCACCAGGCCGGCATCTCGAAGGTCGGCCAACTCGACCAGCCAGGCCCCGTCGCGGAAGCCGCGCCCCAGATCGGTCCCGATCCGGATGGCGAGGCGGCTCTTTCCCACGCCTCCTGGACCGACCAGGCTGACCAGGCGCGCCTCGCTCAGCGTCCTCCTGACTTCAGCAAGCTCATCCCGCCGGCCGATGAAGCTGGTCGCCTCGGCCGGTAGATTGCCCAAGCGGCGGGCAGGCCTCGCCATGGTGACCAAGACGGTACTACGGCGATGGGTTATCCCACCGGCGGCGATCTGGAGGCGGGCGATTCGGTAATTCCACGGATTTCAGCGGTACGCCAGGCCCCTAGGCTCAGGAGCGTGACACCGGAGCTACCGATCCAGCGTGTGGAAGTCCGTTTCGTTGGGGCGCCTCCTACCCAGCAGGTCAAGCGCGCCTCCGGAGTCACCGAGGTCGAAATCGACGGGGCCACCTTGCGTTGCGTGGTCTGCGGTAGCTTTCAACCGTTTCTCGAGTCGCTCCGCGGTCACGAGGTCATCAGCTTTACGGCAACCCCGGCGCAATCGTCAGACTCGGAATTCAACGAGGTGAAGAAATGGTAAGCAGCTATCCGGTTCAGTTCGACGTCGATTTTCCCGCTCGACCCCTCGATCGGCTCACGACCGCCTTTCGCATCTTCGTGGCAATCCCCATTCTCGTCTTGCTCGGCTTCCTGACTCGCGACACGCTACAGGGCGACCATGATATGACGTTCACGTTTGCGAGCGGCGCCAGTCTCCTCTTCGTGCCGCTCTTGCTGATGATCCTCTTTCGTCAGAAGTACCCGCGGTGGTGGTTCGACTGGAACCTCAATCTGTTTCGGTTCTCAAACCGCGTGACGGCGTACCTCGCCTTGCTCGATGATCGCTACCCGTCGACCGATGAGGAGCAGGCGGTGCACCTCAACCTCGCCTATCCGGATGCTCGCCAGTTGAATCGGTGGCTGCCCTTGGTCAAGTGGTTCCTCGCCATCCCGCACTACGTCGTTCTCCTCTTCCTCGGAATCGGCGCCGTGGTGGCAGTGATCGTTGCCTGGTTCGCCATCGTCTTCACGGGCCGGTATCCGCAGAACCTCTTCCGCTACGTCGTTGGCGTGCTCCGCTGGAGCAACCGCGTCACCGGCTATGCATTTCTCCTGGTCACCGATCAATACCCGCCATTCCAGCTCAGCTGACACCTGGCACGCTAGAGGAAAGATCCTGGTGCAGATATGAAGGCAACGCAGACGGAAGATCCCACGGTCGGTTCGCCGCGGGCGATGGCGAGGATCATGGGCGTCTTCGAGGCGCTGGAGGGCACCGCCTCGGCATTCGGCCAGGTCGGCATCTTGGGCAGGCTTACGGTCCATGGCGACGCCGCCGCGACTGCCCGAAACATCCTCGCGAACGAAGGCCTGTTCCGCGTCGGGTTCGCAGCCTCGGTGTTGGGCGTCGCCTTCCATATCGCGTGGGCCCTCCTCTTCTATTACCTGTTCAGGCCGGTCAATAGAACGCTCGCTTCGCTCGCGACGTTCATCATTCTCGTCGGGTGCGCGATGCAGGCGCTCACCGCCTTCTTCTATCTCACCCCCTTGCTGGTCTTGCAAGCCGGCCATTCCTTGAGCGGACTGAACACGCCGCAATTGGCGCTCGCACTGATCAACTTGAATGGTCTGGCCTTCGAGATCGACCTGATATTTTTCGGGTTCTGGTGTGTGCTGGCCGGCTACCTCATTTTGAGGTCCACCTTCATGCCGCGCATTCTCGGCGTGCTCCTGATGCTCGACGGGATCGGATGGGCGTTGTACCTCTGGCCACCGCTCGCGACCTTTCTCTTTCCCGCCATCGCTGTCGCATCCGGCCTCGCTGAGGCGCCCCTGCAGCTCTGGCTCATCGTCTTCGGCGTAAACCCACAACGCTGGCGCGAGCAGGCTCGCGCCGCCGGAAAACCTGGCGACCTCCGGTTAGCCGGCTGACGGATTCGAGCTGGTGGCCCGTTGGAGTTGTGATGGGCCCCAAACGCGGACAGGGACGGTCGCCCAGATCGCGCCTGAGCTCTGGCAAAGCGCGCCGGGCGACCACGCCGGCGGCTCCGCCGCCCCTCATTTTCGCGATCGTCGCTGCCTACGGCATTCTGATCCTGCTCGCCACGCTCGCCCTTTCGCACAGGGGGCCGGCCGGGTCTGCAGCCATCGCGCCGTCGCCCAGTGTCGATCCCAGTCTCAACGTCGCCGGCGGTGACTTCGTCGTCACCGACGGCTGGGATGGCTGCGGGATCCACGTGAAGCTTTCGGCGACCAGCAAGGCGGATGGGACCGCGGCGTCCGGAACGATCGTGATGTCCGCGGCGCCCGGCCAGCCGTGGTGCAAAGGGCAGGCGACCGGCCGGATCACCTGCCTCCTGGTCAACGGAAATTTCGCCCGCCTGAGCGGGTGGCTCGACGACCGGAGCGGGATGTTCACGGCCGGGAACGTCGTACAGGCCACCCTCACCGAAAACGATCCCCAGCCCTACGGTCCGCCGGTCGACCGTGCCGGGTTCGGCGTCGTGGCTGGCAGCCCGGAGTGCCCGCCGGCGATCGAGGGGATGGGGCCGCAGATCATGAGCGGGACACTGCACGTTTCGCCCGCCGGGGCGTCGAAACCCGGTTTCCAGCAGCCCACGCCGCAGCCCGTCCCGACGCCGGCGCTGTGGCCGAATCCTGCCCCCAATATGGACTTTGCCAGTGGTGACTTCGTGGTCGTGGCCGGTTGGAACAGCTGCCAGATTCATGTCCGGCTGGCGGCAACGAGCAAGCCCGACGGCACCGGTGCGTATGGCTCGGTTTTCATGACGGCGGTGCCCGCTGATCACTGCCAGGGGGAAGCGACCGGCCGGGTCACGTGTCTTCTCGCCAGCGGTGATTCCGCCATGTACAGCGGTTGGCTGGATCAGGCCACCGGCATGTTCAGCATCGGGAACGTGATTCAGGGCAGCGTCACGCAAAACGACCCGCAGGCCTACGGGTCCACGGTCGACCGGGCCTTTTTGGGCCTGGCGGATGGCAGTCCGGAGTGCCCTCCCGCTCTCAGCGGCCCAGGAGGCCCGCAAATCATCAGCGGGACGCTCCGGGTTTCAGTCGCAAGCCCGCCGGCCTGATCGTTCCTGAGTACGCGCTCTACGTCGCGGTCCTTGCTCGATACGTGGCAAGCGCGGCGCGGAGCGTCTCCAGCCTCACGTCGCGGTCGGTCTCTTCCACCTCGGCACCCGCTAAGACATCCTGGGCCGCTGCCGCCAGCTGATCGGCCGCCTCACTGACCGCCAGCGCCCGCTCGACCTTTCGCCGGGCGTCATCCAGGACAGCCCGGCGCCGCCGCGAGCGCTCGCTGCCACGATCCATGGTCATCACCTCTACTACATACTGGCCGTCACGACCTGACGTTCAGGACGGCGTCGGGCTCGCCGTCGGGGCGGGCGTTGGTGTCGGAGTCGCGCTCGGCGTGCTCGGTGGGCTGGGTGAGCCGCCACCGATAGGCGCTGCGGTCGGGCTAGCGGCGGGTGACCCGCCGTGCCGCGACGGCGGGGTCGTCACGCTAACGGATCGCCGCGCGCTCGGAACGATGGAAGGCGTCGCGACCGGGCTGACGTTGGGCGAAGCACTACGCGTGAGGGTGGGCGCCAGGAACGGTTTGACCTGGCTGAGCGGCGATGGCGCTGGCGCCATCGGACGCGGTCGCGCATTGAAGTAAACAACGCCAAATCCGATGACGAGCACCACGAGGGCGGCAGTCGCGGCCACCTCGCCGGGCGCGAATATGGATTTGATGAAAGTGGTGAAAGCCTTGCGGCTCATCGGCCCTCCTTGACCCGCGCACGTTGGGGATCAAAGTCGGTGGCCTCCGCTCAGGAGGCGGGATATCGCTCAGGGATTGTACTGCCGCCGAGCGCCGCGTGCGGGTATGGTCAGTGGGCGAAAAGATGAGCGTAGCCCTACCCTAACCCTCCCCCGCAGCAGCGGGGGAGGGAATGATTGGGAAGTTGTTAGCTCGCGCTGTTGGCGAACTGGTTCGTATAGGTCTCGCTCAAGTTCGCGTTCTTGCCCTTGAAGCTCGAGACGTAGTTCTGCTCGATGCTCAGGACCGTCTGCGGACCGGCTGACGGCATTCTGCAGTCGGTGCCGAAGATGCTCAGCTGGTTCTGCAATGCGGCAACGTAGAGATCCTTGCTCGGAACCAGGTAGTCGGCCGGCATCTTGTCGGCGATCTCGGCGGCGCTGTGCGCCTTGATCCACTTCAAGGTCTTGACGTAGACATTGACCAGGCGCTGGGCGACGTCCTTATGGCTGTTGACCCAGTCGTTCTTGGCGAAGATGCCGATGAAGGGGTAGTCGCCGCCGAGTGCGGCGCGTGTGGATTGCGGCGTGCGAAGGTCGATCAGCACCTTGGCGTCGCCGCTTTGCAGCAGACGGGTGATGGTGGGCTCGGTCGTCATGCCGGCATCGATCGTGCCGTTCTTGATGGCCGCAATGAAGGTGTTCCCGGCGCCGACCGCGACATAGTGTGCCTCACTTCCGCTGTAGCCCGCTTTGCCCAGGAGCGCCAGGGTGAGGGTGTGCGTGCCCGAACCGATGTCGGTGACGCCCAGGTTCTTTCCCTTGAGGTCCGCGGCCGACTTGATCGAGCTGGATTTGCTGGTCGCGACCATCTCGGCCTCGCCGGGGGCGATCCCGAACTGGCAGATCGTCTCGATCTTCTTTCCGAGCGCGTTGAGCTCGACCGGGTGGCTGTATGCGCCCGATCCGGCGTCGACGTTGCCCGCGACGACCTCGAGCTCAGTCCCCTGGCCCGAGCCTTCGTCGACCAGGGTCACATTGATCTTCTCCTGGTCAAAGTAGCCGAGCTGCTTGGCGAGCATGTTTGGCAGATAGATCTGCTTGTTGAGCCCGCCGACCATGATCTTCAGGTCGACCGGCTGCATTGAGCTGCTCGACGAGCTCGCTCCGGACGCGTTATTGGCCGTCCCTCCGCAGGCGGCAAGCGTGACCATCGCCGCGACCGCCGCTACCGCATTCCGACTAATTCGCTGCATCGATCTGTTTCTCCTCCCTAAATTGGTATTTCGCCGCTGACTCGACTGGGTCGCCATTTGACGAGCCGGTTTTCGAGCGCGCTGATCAGCCCTTCTGCGATCAGGGCGAGCACCGCCAGGACGAACATGCCCGCGAACACACCGTTTACGTCGAAGGTGTGGCCGGCGTTGTAGATGAGCTGGCCGAGTCCCGCCGTGGCCCCAAAGAGCTCGCCGACCACGGCGCCGACGATGGCCAGCCCGAAGCTGATGTGGAGGCTGGCGAGAATCCAGGTCATGGCCGAGGGGATGATGATCTCGGTCGTGAGGCGCCGGTTGTCGGCACCCAGGATTCGCGCGTTGGCGATCAGGTTGCGGTCGACCTCGCGGACGCCCTGGAAGGCGTTGAAGAAGACGACGAAAAAGACGAGCACCACCGCGGTCGCCGCTTTGCCCCACAGAGACAGACCGAACATCACGGCAAAGAGCGAGCCCAGCACGACCCTGGGGATGGCGTTCGCACCTTTGATGAAAGGCGACAGCACCTCGGCCATCACCTCGATGCGTCCGAGAAGGATGCCGAAGACGACGCCGAGCGCCGCACCGATCAGGAAGCCAACGACCGCCTCCTGCATCGTCACCACGGCCTGCAGCCAGAGCGGCCCCAGCGCCGTCCCTTCGGTGATCCACGTCCAGAGCCGCTGCACGACGCCCGACGGTTGCCCGACGAAGAAGGGGTCGACCCAGTTGAGCCGGGTGGATAGCTCCCAGCTCCCGAGCCAGAGAACGGTAAATGCCAGGCGCAGCGCGTAGATGATGAGGCGTCGCCGCTGCGCCACCTGCGCGCGGCGGGCACTGAGATCGGCATCCAGGGCTGCGATTTCCGCCGTGCGGCTCGCCAGGCCCTGCGTCGCGCCGTCCTGCATACCGACGCTGCCGAACGGCGGCGCGCCACCTTGCGCGCTCACGTCAGACCGCGGCAGCGTGCTTCTGACGCTCATAGCTCACCAACACCTCGTCGCGAAGCTGGCTCCAGATTGCCTCGTAGATCTGGACGAAACGCGGCTGGAACCGAATCTCGGCAACATTGCGGGGTCTCGGCAAGTCGACGGCAAAAGTCCCTTTGACCGTTCCGGGACCCGCCGTCATGACCACCACGCGATCGGCCAGCGCGATGGCCTCCTCGAGGTCGTGGGTCACGAAGACGACCGACGCCGAGCTCGCCGCCCACAGCGAGAGCAGTTCGTTCTCCATGAGTGTCCGCGTCTGCACATCGAGCGCGGAAAAGGGCTCGTCCATCAGAAGGATCCGCGGGTTGTTGATCAGGCTCTGCGCCAGGCCGACCCGTTTGCGCATGCCGCCCGAGAGCTGGTGCGGGTAGCGATCTTCGAAGCCGGCCAGGCCGACGCGCGCGATCCACTCCTTTGCCTGCTTGCTGGCGTCCCAATTGGAGACGCCGTGATAGCGCGGGCCGGCGGCGACGTTCCCCAGCACCGTCTTCCAGGGGAAAACCGCGTCGCTCTGAAAGACGTAGCCGATGCCCTGGGGGATACCGCGAACCGCTTCGCCCGCGACCAGGACCTCACCGGCGCTGGCTCGCTCGAGTCCGGAGATCAGGGCAAGCGTCGTGGACTTGCCGCACCCCGTTGGACCGACGACGGCGCAGAACTCGCCGGGAGCAACCTCCATCGTCAGGTCGCGGATGGCAGTGTAGACGCCGCCTTTGGGCGTGGCGAATCGCTTGGTGACGCTGCGCAGCTCGATCGCCGCTCCGGCCATGGCAAGGACGGTAAATGGGACGCATGGCCGCTGGAAAGCCTTGCGGAGTTTGCGACCGTTTTGGTCGTAGTGGTCTTCCCCCGCCCGCAAAAAGACCCGATACGATGAAACCGGTGGCGAGACTCCGGCTCAGCCTTGCGTCCCGGATCCTGGTCTTCCAGCTGGCGATCATCCTGGGAGCCTTGGTGATGGGTGCCGTCGTCTCGGTTGCCGTCGCCAGCGCCGGACTCGATTCCCAATACGAAAATCGAGCCCTGAACCTCGCGCAATCGGTGGCACAGCTGCCATCGGTGCGTGAAGCCCTTCGCGAGCCGGATCCCTCACGCATCTTGCAGCCGCTGGCCGAGGGCATGCGCAAGGCGTCCGGCGCCAGCTTCATCGTGATCGCCGGTCCGAACGGCACGCGCTACTCGCATCCAAACCCGGCCCTGATTGGGAAGCCGATCGACGAGGATCCGAGCGCGATCCTCAAAGGCCAGACGTTCAAGGGCATCCAGCGGGGCACGCTGGGAAGGTCGGCCCGCGGCAAGGCGCCGATTTTCGATGGCACTGGCCACGTCATCGGCATCGTCTCGGTCGGCTTCCTGGAGACGGGACTGTCACGCCAGCTGCTGAATGATTTCTCCCCCTACATTCCTCAGCTGGTGCTCTACCTGCTGGTGGCGGTCGGGCTCGGCGTGATCGGCTCGCTGCTGCTGACCCGCCACCTCAAGCGCCAGACCTTCGGTCTCGAACCGCAAGAGATCGCCACCCTGCTCGAGCAACGGGAGGCCAGCCTGCACGGCATCCGCGAAGGGACGGTTGCCACCGATCTCGAAGGGCGCATCACGCTGATCAACGATGAGGCCCGCCGCCTGCTACGGCTCGCCGAAGGTATCGAGGGCCGGCGCCTGAGCGATGTTCTCCCGGCCGGGCGCGTGCGCGACGTCCTGATTGGCGAGGTGACCGGCGCCGACGAGGTGGTGCTCGCGGCCGACCGCGTTCTGGTGGTCAGCCGGATGCCGGTGGTCGTGCGCGGCCGCACGATCGGCTACGTGGCCACCTTCCGCGATCGGACCGAGCTCGAGAGCCTGCTGCGGGAGCTCGACAATGCCCGCAGCATCAGTGAGGCGCTGCGCGCCCAGGCCCACGACTTCTCGAACCGGCTCCACACGATTGCCGGGCTGATCGAGCTCGGCCGCTACGAGGAGGCGATCCAGCTGACCACGGAGTCGTCTTCCGTCTCGCAAGAGCTCACCGAATCGCTGCTCGAGCGAGTCGGCGACCCCGTTTTGGGGGCGCTCCTCCTGGGAAAATCGGCGGTCGCCGCCGAGCGCGGCATCCAGTTCCGCCTCTCGCCCGACAGCCGTCTCGATGGGGACGCCGGCCACCCGCGGGACCTCATCACCGTGGTGGGCAACCTGATCGACAACGCGCTCGACGCCGTCGCCTCGTCTTCGAATGGCAGCGCCCGCTGGGTCGAGGTCTCCATCCGGCAAGAGGTCGGTGACGTCGTCATCAAGGTGCACGATTCCGGTCCGGGGATCGCCCTTGACGACACCGAGCAGATCTTTTCCGAGGGCTACACGACGAAACTGGCCGCCGCTGGATCGCGACGCGGGCTCGGGCTGGCGCTGGTCAAGCAGGTGGCGGCTCGCCGCGGCGGTCAGGTGACAGTCGTCAATCAGGGTGGCGCCGTCTTCACCGTGCGCCTGCCGCTGGCCTCGAAGCCGTTGCCGGTGGAGACCCCTGCATGATCCGCACCCTCATCGTCGACGATGATTTCCGCGTCGCCGACCTCCACCGCGCGTACGTCGAGAAGATTGCCGGATTCACCGTGGTCGGCCAGGCCGGCACCGGCGCTGAGGCGCTACGCATGGTGGCGACGACCCGGCCAGACCTCGTCCTGCTCGACATTTATCTGCCTGACGTTTCGGGGCTCGACGTGATGCGCACCATTCGCGAAGCCGCCGCGTCGCGCGTCGACATCATCGCCATCACCGCGGCGCGCGACGTCGAGAGCTTGCGTTCCGCCATGCACGGCGGCGTCGTCCACTACCTGATCAAACCGTTCCGGTTCGCCGCGCTGAAGGAAAAGCTGGAGAGCTACGCCGCCATGCGGCAGCGATTGGCGCAGCTATCGGAGGCGGATCAGCACGCGGTCGACACGCTGTATCACATCCTCCGCCAGAGTAGCGATGAAGCCCTGCCGAAGGGTCTGGCCCGCCCGACGCTCGAGCTGGTCATGCGGATCCTGCAGGAGGCGGGTCGGGATCTCACCGCGACCGAGGTCGCAGACCTTGCCAGCCTGAGCCGGGTGACCGCTCGTCGCTACCTCGATCACCTGGTGCAGTCTGGACGTGTCGAGTTGGTCATGCGTTATGGATCGCCAGGGCGGCCCGAGCACCGCTACCACCTGGTCGGCGCAACCCTGCCAACGGGTTGAGTCACGGAGCGTCACGATGTGTGGCAACGCTCATGACCGAATGCATGCCGCAACCTATTGACTATTTGATTCAGTAGACCTAGCCTTTTCGTGATTTGAAGGGTCCCCAATTGGGGATCTGCGGCCGCACTGGCAGAGGAGGAAATGAAGATGGGCACTGCATTGCCATCGATCAACCATGCCCGGGTCCTATCCACCAAACGGCTGAGCTTGCTGGGTTTCGCGATCATTACCCTGGGCCTGATTGTCTGGAGCGCGCCGGCGGCGGCCACGAATGGTCCGCCCTATCTCGACTCGACGCAGTCGATCCAGAGCCGGGTCGGTGACCTGCTTTCGCGCATGACGCTGGCCGAGAAGGTCGGCCAGATGGACATGATCGAAGTGACGCAGGTGACGGACAACAACCCCAACAACCAGTGTGCCGGCGCGGGCTTCAACCAGCCCAACCCGGTATGCGAGCAGAAGATCTTCATCGACAATCACACCGGCGCGATCCTGGCGGGCGGCACTGACATCCCGCCGGACACCACCAATTCCGATCGGCATGGGCGCCACCTGGGATCCCGCTTCCGCCCAAGCAGGAGGCCAGGTCACGGGCAACGCGCTGAGGGCGACCGGTTGGGTATGGGATTTCGCGCCCGTCCAGGACCTGTCCCGCGACAACCGTTGGGGTCGCACGTATGAGACCTGGGCCGAAGAGCCGGCGTTGTCGGCGGCGCTTGGCGGCGCGAACGTGCAGGGCCTGCAAAGCGCGGGACCAGCGAACTCGCTCGGCGTCACCGCAACCATCAAACACTTCGCCGGCTATTCCGAATCGATCAATGGACATGACCGGGTCGAGGCCCAATTGCCGATCCGCTACCTGCAGGACATGTTCCTCCCGTCCTATGCGGGCGGCATCAAGGCCGGTGCCGGCACCGTAATGGTCGATTCCGGATCGATCAACGGCATCCCGGCCACGGCGTCGCACTTCTTGCTGACCGACGAACTTCGGGGTCGCCTCGGTTTCAAAGGGGTGGTGATCAGTGACTATGCGGACGTCCCGGCCCTGGCCGGCACGTACCACATCGCGCCCGACCTTGCTGGCGCCATCGCCAAAGCGGTCAACGCCGGGGTCGACATGAGCATGACGCCCTTCAACGCCGATCAATGGCAGGCCGCCATCCTGAAGGACGTGCAGGACGGGTCGATCTCGTCGGCGCGCATCGATCAGGCGGTCGGGCGAATCCTGACGCTGAAGTTCCAGCTCGGCCTGTTCGACCATTCCAGGGTTGACGCGGGCAAGGCCAACGCCGCCGTCCAGGCCGGCCGGGACGCCACCCTCCAAGCCGCTCGCGAATCGATCACGCTGCTTCGCAACCAGGCCAATGCGCTGCCCCTGTCGTCGACCAGCCGGCTCGTGGTCACCGGCCCGAGCGCGGACTCGATGACCAACCAGCTCGGCGGCTGGAGCGTGAGCTGGCAGGGCGTCTTTGGCGCCGGCCACGTCTGCTGCATGGGGCCACCGAACCAGATCCCGCCCGGCACCACGGTGCTCAAAGGCCTGCAGGCGGAAGACCCGAATGTCGTGTACGCGCCCGACCAGGCGACCGCGGTGGCTGCCGCCGGCAGCGCTGATGCTGCGGTCGCGGTCGTTGGCGAAAAGGCGTATGCGGAAGGCCTCGGCGATAATCCGGCGCCGCAGTTGACACCGGATCAAAAGGCGCTGATCAGCGCGCTGCAGGCAACCGGCAAGCCGGTGATCGTCGTCGTGATCGCCGGACGACCGATTGGATTGGGACCGGCCGAGAGTGCGAACGCCGTGCTGATGGCTTACCAGGGGAGCACCGAGGCGGGGACTGCTGTCGCCGACGCGATCTTCGGCAAGATCAACCCCAGTGGCAAATTGTCGGTGACCTGGCCGTCCGATGCGGGCGCCCCGGGTGGCGACTTCCAGACCGGCGCTCCGTCGCCGCTCGGCGATGAACCGAAGTTCTTCGACCAGCTGCCTGGCACCAACTCGGGACAGGGATCTGGCTACAACCCGCTCTATCCCTTCGGGTTCGGGCTCTCCTACACCAGCTTCCAAACCAGCGGGCTCTCGGCGCCGGCGGCGGTGGGTTCCAACGGCACGATGACCGTCAGTTTCACGGTTACCAATACGGGGACCCGTTCGGGGACGGACATCGTTCCCGTGTATGTGCGGCAACCCGTCAGCGACGTCGTCGTACCGCCGCGGCGCCTGGTGGGCTTTACCCGACTGACGCTGGCCGCCGGAGCATCGACCGTGGCGCACGTCACGTTCTCGGTCTCGGAGCTTGCCGTGACGCCTGGTGACATCGACGGCACCTCGGCGCCGCGGGTAGAACCAGGAGCCTATCGCGTCCAGGTTGGCAGCATGACGTCGGACTTCACCGTGAGCTAAGCACGACAGCCGGAGGAGGCGTCGTGTCTGACGCCTCCTCGAGTCTTTACCGTGCGACGTTCCACCAGAGCGTCGCCAGTGCACGCGGCTCTGGCGACATGCGCCACAGTCCCCCGCGCTCCTCGACGTATTTCAGCACGATGGCGCGGACCTCGTCGTCGCGAGCCGGCTCGAGACAGACCGTTCGGCGCATCCAGGAAACCATCTCTTCCAGGCTCGGAAACCCGCCGCGCTGCTCCGATTCCCACAGCTCGACGGTCGGCTCGATGCCGCCCTCGCGCATCACCGCGACGGCGTCCTCCCAGTCCGGCCCGTCAGGCCGCTCCAGCTTCCAGAAATGGCGCCACAACTCCCGTTCCAACGGCCGATTCCGTGGATGTGAGCGGGTGATCTCGATCACGACCCGACGCGTCGCCGCATCATTGAGGGCCGCGATGAACGGCATCAGGTCGGCGACGTTGTAGAGGACGTGGCCGCAAACGACCACGCCGGCCCGACCCGCCTGCGGTGCCACGTCGGGCCATCGTCCGCAGACGGTGGTGTCGGCCGGGCTGCTCTCGAGCATCGCGGGCGCACTGTCGACGGCGACGATCCGCCGCGCGGGAGGGCGCAGCGGCAGCGACATGGCGCAACGTCCGGCACCCACGTCGAGCACGTTGTCACCCTCGACCAGCACCTCGAGGGCGCGCCGGTGAGAGAGCGTGATGTCGGCCCCACGGCTTTCGAAGAGCGCCACCGGAAGTGCCCATGGATCCTCCGGCGCCTGAGCGAGAATCCGATCGGGAATCGCCCACGCCGCCAGGGCATCTTTCCAGCGCGACGCGGCGTCCGGCGCCCGTTTCATCGGCCGTACGCCATGACGATGCAACTCGCCGCGTTCGTCGCGGGGTGTTGATCCCTACAATGCGTTGATGGCTCGCGTGTCACCCGAGGATTTTCCGGATCCCATCATCGACGATCCGCTGACGCCAACGCACGGACAGCGCCAGGCGGTGCTGGCCGGCGGCTGTTTCTGGTGCGTCGAGGCCGTCTACAAGGACCTGCAAGGCGTCTCATCGGTCAAATCCGGGTACGCGGGCGGCTCCGCGGACACCGCCGACTACGAGACCGTCTCCAGCGGGACCACGAACCATGCAGAATCGGTCGAGGTCGTCTACGACCCAAGCAAGATCAGCTACGGTCAGATCCTCAAGGTCTTTTTCTCGATCGCGCACGATCCGACCCAGCTGAACCGGCAGGGACCCGACAGCGGCCGGCAGTACCGCTCGGCGATCTTCTACGGCGACAACGAGCAGAAGCGGGTGGCCGAGGCGTATATCGGCCAGTTGAACAAAGCGCACACCTTCGACGCGCCGATCGTCACCGAGGTGGTGCCACTGGAAGCCTTCTACGAAGCGGAGACGTATCACCAGGACTACGCGGCTCGCAATCCGTTGAATCCCTACATCGCGATCAACGCGCAACCGAAGGTCCGAAAGCTTCGAGCCTACCAAGCAGCCAGGGAAAAGGTCCGTAACCCCTGAGCTGGAACGCCACCGGCCCCAGCGCCGGGATGCAGAGGACCAGCGCGACGAGCGCCGCCAGATAGTTGTCCGCGAAGTAGCGAGCGAAGAACAGAATCGCGAACAGCGCCAGGCAATAGCTGGCGAGGAACTGCGCCATCGTCGGCCGGCGGGCAAGGGCGCGCAGCCCGAACCAGTAAGCCGGTAGCAGGGCCGCCAGCTCCAGGGGGGCGAAGGAAAATCGCGCGTCGCTCGGGACGAGGTGCAGGGCGACCAGGAGACCACCCAGGCCGAAGCCGCCGATCGGCAGGCCGGCCGTGAAGTAGATGACGATGTCATGGATGAAGGCCGGCGCGTTGACGATGAGGAACGGTCCCACGCTGAGGAGCATCGGCAGGCCGAACGCGATGGCACTGATCGCGGTGTCGCGGCCGCGTTCCCTGGCGGATCGCCCGGATCGCTTCCAGATGATGACCAGCAGCAGGGGGAAGACGACCAGCACGAAGGGCTTCAGCGCGGCGGCGATGCCGAACGCCACGGTGGCCAACAGCAGGCGCCGGCGCCCGAGCAGCGAGAGCCCGATCAGGAACATCGCCAGGTAGCAGATATCGTCGTGCCCGGTCCAGGCGCCAAGGCTCAGCGCCGGGTTGAGAAGGATCGCGATGGCAACCATGAAACGGGCCGGCGGTGGCACCGGCAGCGAGGCGATCGCGCCCATCGCGATCAGCGAAAACAGCAGCACCACCATTCGGTAATCGAAGGGGAGGTGCAGCAGATCGGCGGCGAGCCGCACCGGCACCGCCGAGAGCGGCATCAGGGGAAGGTGCCCATAGAGGTGGAGGTCGACCCCGCCCCAGACTGAGGCGTATCCCGCGACCTGCGTGCCGGACCAGTCGACGCCATAGATCGCGTGGCCGTGAATGAGCCGGTCGACGGCGACCTCGTCAATGGCCAGCCCGTCGTATTCGAAGGTGAGGCCGGTGTGATGACGGGCGGCCATGGCGACGACACTCGGGCCGAAGGTCGTGATGGCGATCAGGCCCGCCAGCAGCCCGAGCTTCAGGGACCACGCGCCGGATGCGCGTGCCAGCAGGGCAAGCAAGGCGACCAGCAGGAGCAGCCCCAGGACCGGAAGGATCACGCCGAAGCGCTCGCGAAAGACCCAGAGGAAGGCCAGTTGGAGGCTGCCGAAGACCGCGAGGTACAGCGTGGCGTTCCGCCGCGGAATGTTGACTCCCATCTCCACAGATAAAACGGGCCACTCTTCGTGATCCGGCGGGAAGGGCCGTCGGCTCTCGTTGCACCCGCTGGAGGCAACACCCCTGGCAAAACTGGTACGCGCCGAGATTGGCTGGCTTGGTGAGCTGGCGGTAGACGAGGCCAACGTCGTGGATAGTGGTGGCCGGCTGATCCCCTGGATCCCGCTCGTCGATGCTCACGGGGTCGACCGCGCTTACACCTGGGACGGGGTCGACGCTCCCTGGTTCGTCCAGGTGAAGACCAGCGGCTTTACCGATGCCGAGGGGCGTCACCGTTGGGACCTGCGGGTCGGCTCCTTCGCCGCATACGATCGGTTCGTGGTCGTTCTGGCTCTTTTCGATCCCACGTCGAACCGGATTGGAGACGTCTTCTGGCGACTGGATTCCAGCCTCATCAGAAAACTCGCACGCCGCGAGTACGATTCCGCGCTGCGGACCGACGTCTACCGCCTTGACGCGTCACCGACGCACCAGGACCGGCTCGCGCCCTATCGCCATACGCGCAACGAGCTATGGAAGGGATTTGCTCCGCTGGGCGCGCTTACTACCCCAGGAAAACGGTCGCTGCCGGTCCTGCGGCTTGACCTGGGTGGCATGTTCGAGTTCGCGCTGTTCACCGAGCTCCTGCGTGGGAACCATAAGGACCTGCTGCTCTTTCGTCCGGCGTTCGACATCAAAGGTCGGGATCTGCTGGTACAGCTCGTTGGCTCCTCACGTGCTCACTTCGCGCAAATCAAGGGAACGGCCACCCGCTTGGGGAACGACCGAATCCGCTTCCATGTCCGTCGCAATACGTTCGTGCCGGCAGACGACTTCATGTGCGCGTTCGAGCACTGGGATCGCCGGCGCGACGCGCGCTTCGAGGAGTGCTGGCTGGTCCCGTCGATCGAGCTGGCTCGGCGGACGGCGAACCAGCGGGATGCGGGCTACCTCACCGTGGACGCGCACCTGGACCGATCCCGCGATCATTGGGCCGAATTCCGGCACCCCGTCGAGGATCAGGCCGACGTCCTTCGCCGAGCCCTCCATGACCAACATGCCGCGGCGTGACCTACGGTCGAAGCGGGAGTCCGGGGTACGGCACACCCATAACGGAGAGCTTCGAGTTCGCGCCGGCAGTGTCGAGCGAAAGATTCGTGATGTAGAGGGCGCGCTCGTGGAAGACGAGGCTGGCGGGAAAGTCGAGATCGTTTTGGCCGACACCGTCGTAGCGGGCGATCAGCTTGCCGCCAGGCGAGAGCACCTGGATCTCACCGGGCAGTCCTGGAGCGGGGTGCTGGGCGGAATTGGCGCAGACGTACAGGTTGCCATGGGTGTCGAACATGATCCCATCCGCGCCGTGCAATGCCTCCGTCGTCTGCTGGCTGGCGTCGATGGCCGCCCCCGAGGCAAACAGCTGCAGCGGACCGGCACTGCCGTCCTTCTCTACCGGAATCCGATAGATCTTGCTGTCCGACGTCGTGGCCACATAAAGAAAGCCCTGATTGCGATCGAACGCCAGGCCGTTGGCGCCGAACGGTGGTGAGCCGCCAGGTTGCGGGGCCAGGCGCGGGTCCTGGATCCATGCCGTGTTGCTCGATCCGTCCGGCGCCACTTTGAAGATGGCGCCCAGGAAGGAGTCCGACACGAAAAGGTTGCGATGGCGGTCCTGTGCGATCGCGTTCGGCGCGGAATAGCCGGTCGCCAGCACCTTCACGGCATGGGTCTGCACATTGACGCGAAGCAGCCGCCCGTTCGTGGGGGCGCCGTCGGCGAAGTCGACCACGTACAGGCCCTGGCTGGGCTCGAACAGCTCTCCCAGCAAGGAGGCGATCCCAGCTTTTCCGGCCGGGACCCGGATGACGTCGACGATCTGCCCGGACCGGTTTTCGACGCAGATGTTGGCGGTCGGCTGGAACGCAAACGAGGCGGCGTACAGGTTGCCGGTCGGGTCGATCGTGATACCTTCCGGCATGTGACAGACAGCGGCGAGATTCGGCCCGAAATTCGTCACGACTCCGACCGCTGGCTGTCCGGCGAACACCGGCTGGGGCAGTAAGAGCGCGGCCAGGGTGACGAGTGACACGATGAGACGGCGCATGGTGTTCCCTCCCTTTGTCAAGCCGCGCGTCGACGCTGGACCCTAGGCTTCTTTCCGCCGCGCGTCGGGTTTACTGCTCCGTATGCCGTGCACGATCTCGTTGGTCTCCCGGACCAGATGCGCATATTCGCTTGCTTCGACCGCGGGGTGGGTTCGCGCGACGTATCCGAGAGTCTTGCAGAGGGCGTCAATGCGATGGAGCGTTCTCGGATCCTCGGTTTGCCCAATGATCAACAGATCGTATTCATTGCCGAGGACGTTAAAAACCGTGCTCACTTGCCCGCCGAGCCGCTGGATGCCCTGGGTCAGGTTTTCCCACAGCGTCTCATAGAGGCCGGCGTGTCCTTCGCCGCCCATGCCGCGGGATCCAGGCCGAAGTTGAACGAGCGTGATAAAGCCAACCATGTGTAAGCGCCAGTATCACGATTTTACTAAAAAAGTCACGGGTTGGCGAGGAGCCGCAGGGGATGGAGTTCGCGAGCCCGGCGGCGCCAGAACTCGAGCCGATCGCGGTAGCG
Organism: Chloroflexota bacterium; assembly: GCA_005880875.1. Lineage (GTDB taxonomy): Bacteria > Chloroflexota > Dormibacteria > CF-121 > CF-121 > CF-13. The sequence continues at coordinate 3,695 of VBJI01000054.1, read as the reverse complement.
CGCCTGCTGGCCCTCCAGCGTCGCGAGGTCGAGCTCGCGGATCTCGATACTGGCCGGATTCGACATCAGCGCCAGGCTGTCGGAGAGCGTCTCCAGCAACCCTGACTCGAACTGGATGAGCTCGCGGTAGACGTCCTGCCAGAGTTCGGCCTGCTCGGGCGACTGGGAGTCCAGGTCTTCTCCCTCCATGTGGCGCGCCGGATCCACAGCCTCCTGGGCCAATCGAGCGGTGCGATCGGAAAGTCGGTTTGCGAAGCGGCGCCGGCCGATCGGCAATTGGGTCACCCTCTTGAGCGCGTCCCGCAGCATACGCCGAGCGGGGTCGGCGATGGCTTCTGGAGTCTACGCCTTTGGCGAAGCGGGTAGCCTAAGCGCCGTGATAGCCCCCGCCGACTCGCCTGTCCCACGTCGCCAGGACCTCCGAAACGTGGCGATCATTGCGCATGTCGACCACGGTAAGACCACGCTGGTCGACGCCTTGCTCAAGCAATCGCACGTTTTTGCGGCGCACGAGCAGGTGGGCGAACTGATCATGGACTCCAACGTGCTGGAGCGGGAAAAGGGCATCACCATCCTGGCCAAGAACACCTCCATTCGATACCACGGGGTCAAGATCAACATCATCGATACGCCCGGTCATGCCGACTTTGGTGGAGAGGTCGAGCGAGTGCTGGGCATGGCGGAGGGTTGCCTGCTGCTGGTCGACGCGCTCGAGGGGCCGATGCCACAAACCCGTGTCGTGCTCCGGCAGGCGCTCGAGCTCGGCCTGATGCCGATCATCGTCGTGAACAAGATCGACCGGGTCAACGCTCGGCCTGCTGAGACCGTCGAAGCGACGCACGACCTTCTCCTCGAGCTGGCCAGGAACGCCGATCAGCTCAGCGCACCGGTCATCTACACCAACGCTCGAACGGGGACAGCGACGGTCGATCTGCGCCATCCGGGCACGACGCTGGAGCCGCTGCTCGACGCCCTGCTGACATACATCCCACCGCCGCTCGGCGATGCCGAGGGTCCGCTGCAACTGCTGGTGAGTAACCTGGACCACGACAATCACATCGGCCGGCTGGCGATCGGCCGGATCACCCGCGGCACGGTGCGGCCGGGCCAGGATGTGGTCCGTTGCAGCGAGGCCGGCATCGGTCCGCGCCAGCGGATCACGACGCTGCTGACGGTCGAGGCGTTGCAACGGCGACCCGCCGAATCCGCGTCGGCGGGGGAGATCGTGTATATCGCGGGGCTCCCGGACATCGCGGTCGGCGATACGGTGGCGGATGCAGACGATCCGGAGCCGCTGCCCCGGCTGGAGGTCAGCGAGCCCACCCTGCGGATGCAATTCTCGGTCAACCAGTCGCCCTTCGCCGGCCGCGAGGCGACCACCAGCAGCACGTCGCGCCAGCTCCGGGCCCGGCTGGAACGCGAACTGCAGACCAACGTGGCGCTCCGAGTCGCCGACGGGGCGACCGCCGACATCTTCGAGGTCAGCGGCCGTGGCGAGTTGCACCTGGCGATCCTGATCGAGACCATGCGGCGCGAGGGTTACGAGTTCGAGGTCTCCCGACCGGCGGTCATTACGCGGCTGGTCGACGGCGAGCGGCTGGAGCCGGTCGAGGAGTGCATCGTCGACTGCAGCCTCGATGCCGTGGGCGCCATCACCGAGGCGCTCGGCTCCCGCGGTGCCCAGCTGCAGACGATGCGGACCGATGCCGGGAGCGGAGCCCGGCTCACCTACCTCGCCCCGACCCGGGCGCTGATTGGCCTGCGCAGCCTGATCCTCACCCTCACCCGGGGCACCGGCGTGATGTCGACTCGGTTGGTTCGCTGGGAACGCTGGCGGCAGCTCCCACCTCGAACCCGCAATGGAGTGCTGACGGCGAGCCAGACGGGGATGGCCGTCGCCTACGGCTTACAGGGCGTGCAGGAACGCGGCCAACCCTTCATCGGGCCGGGGACGCAAGTCTACGAGGGCATGATCATCGGGCTCAACCGTCGCGGCGGCGACATCGACGTCAATGCCACCAAGCAAAAGCAGAAGACGAACATGCGGGCATCGACCGAGGACGCCACCGTCAAGCTGGTTCCGCCTCGACAGATGTCGCTCGAGGAGTGCCTCGACTTCATCGAAGACGATGAGCTGGTCGAGGTGACGCCGAAGACGATTCGCATGCGCAAACGGGTGCTCGACGCCGGCGAACGGATCAAACAGCGTAAACGTGAGGGGCAATCCCAGGAGGTGATGACGTGATCGACTCCGCCGCCTTGAAGAGTGAGCGCTGGGTTCCGGCCTGGTGGGGGGTCCTCCTCATCGGCCTGGCGCTGTGGATTGCGACCATCGGCGTCGCCGCGATCACCCACAACGTGATCCTGCTGCCCACGATCGTGATGCTCGGGAGTTTCATGATCCCGGTAACGGCAGTGGTCTGGTATCTCGATCACGACCCCAGTCCCGCGCTGTCGCCTCGCCGGATCCTGTCGGCGTTCATCATCGGGGGCGTTGTCGGCATCCTGGCCGCCTCCATCCTCGAGTACTGGCTGGTCGGCATCGGCGTGCTGGGGGCGCTGGAAGTCGGGCTGATCGAGGAGTTCGTGAAGGGCGTCTTCGTGGTGCTGGTGGCCCTCGGGCTACGCACCTTTCATGTTCGCGACGGCATCGTGCTGGGGGCAACGGTTGGCTTTGGCTTTGCCGCCCTCGAGAGCAGTGGCTACGCGCTGGCCTCCCTTTTCGTGGTGCAGGGCCACGTGCTCTACCTGTCGCTGACGTCGGTCGTCGTCACCGAGCTGATCCGTGGGGTGCTGGCACCGTTCGGACACGGCATGTGGTCCGCCATCCTGGGTGCGGCGATCTTCGCCGCCTCCGCGCGTCACGGCCGGCTGCGCCTCGGCTGGGGCGTGCTCGGCGCCTACCTGGTGGTCGCGGTGCTGCACGGCGCGTTCGACGCGATCAGCGGCATCCTCGGCTACATCGTGGTGTCGGTGATCGGCCTGATCCCGCTGGTCTGGATCTGGCTGCACTCGGACGGTGGCGGTGTGCTTCCGAAACGCCGTCAGCCGTCACCCGTCGCCTGAGTCATGCCGGCATCGAAGGAGGAGATCGTCGAGGTTGCGGGCCGTCAGGTCACCATCAGCAATCCCGACAAAGTCTTCTTTCCGAAGACCGGCCACACCAAGCTCGACCTGGTTCGCTACTACCTGGCGGTGGCGGAAGGCGCGCTGCGCGGCGTGGCCGGCCGGCCCATGGCCCTCAAGCGTTTTGTCAACGGCGCGGAGGGTCAGGCCTTCTTTCAGAAGCGCGCGCCGGCATCGCGGCCGGAGTGGATCGAGACGGTCGAGCTGTCCTTCCCATCGGGGCGAACGGCGGAGGAGATCGTCGTCCGGGATGCGGCGCAGCTCGCCTGGATCATCAACCTCGGTTGCATCGACCTGAATCCGCATCCGGTCCGGGCCACTGATCTGGAGCATCCCGACGAGCTGCGGGTCGACCTGGATCCGGTGCCCGGCGTCCCCTGGTCTCAGATCCGCGAGGTGGCCATGGTCACGCGCGACGTCCTCAAGGACTTCGGCCTGACGGGGTGGCCGAAGACTTCCGGGTCGCGGGGCTTCCACGTCTACTGCCGGATCGAGCCGCGCTGGAGCTTTCCCGAAGTCCGCCGGGCCGCGGTCGCCCTGGCGCGCGAAGTCGAACGCCGGGCCCCGGA
>VBJI01000053.1 GCA_005880875.1 Chloroflexota bacterium | reverse complement strand
CCAGTGGCTCGTGTTCCTGCCGGTCTGGCGGGTGGACCAGGTGACGCCGAGCCCGGGGTCGCCGAGGCAACCGGTCCTCGATCCATCGTGATCACATACCTGGGGTTTCGCGTGGTCGAGGGCGCGATCGCCCGGCTGCCGCGACGGCTCGCCTACGCCCTGGGCGTGATCGCCAGCACGCTGGCATTTCCGTTGCTGGCCCGCCAGCGGAAGGCACTCGAGGCGAACCTCCATCATGTCGTGCCCGAGATGCCGGGGCCGCAGCTTCGCAAGCTCGCCTGGCGGAACTGGCTCAACTACACCAAGGCCTGGATCGACTTCTTCAAGATCCCCCGCATGGACCAGCGCCGGCTCGGCGGCCTGCTGACGCCGACGGGCCTGGAGCATCTCGATCGCGCCATGGCCGCCGGAAAGGGCGTGATCGTCGTCGCCCCGCACATGGGCTCGTGGGAACTGGCCGCCGCCAGCTGGGCCGCCTCATTTGGGGAGATCGGCATCATGGTCGAACAGATCGAGCCGCGCCGCCTCTTCGACCACGTGTCGCAGCTGCGGTCGCGGATGAAGATCCGGGTGATCCCGTTGAGCCGGACCGGGGCGCGCGACATCATGCGGATGCTCAAGGAGCATCGGATGGTCGTGCTGGCGATGGACCGCGACATCCTTAATACCGGTCAGCGCTACAAATTCTTCGGCCGGTTGACCTCGTTTCCCACCGGCCCGGTGGAGATCGCGCTCAAGACGGGCGCACCCATCCTCCCCGCCTTCTGCATCCGGGACCGCAATGACGCCTATGTCGCCGTTGGCGAGACGCCCCTCTTCCTCACCCCGAGTGAAGATCATGACCGCGACGTCCGAGGTGCCATGGAACAGATCCTGGCAACGTTTGAACGGTATATAAAGAGGTATCCCGACCAGTGGCACGTGCTCGAGCCGATCTGGCCGGAGGAGCCCGTCGTCCCGGCCGTCACCATTCCGTCACCTCCGGCGCAAGCCGCCGTAGGCGAGTAAGGAGGATTTGTGGGCAAAGCCGACTTCCACATGCACACGTCCCTGAACGACGGGACCGCTACCGTCCGCGAAGTGCTGAACTACATCCGCGACCGCACCGACCTCGACGTGATCGCGATCACGGATCATGATCGCCTGACCGGCAGCTACGAGGCACTCGAGCTCGCCAACGAGTACGACTTCGATGTCTTCGCCGGTTGCGAGATCACCACTCTTCATGGTCATCTGCTGGGGCTGTTCATCGACAAGCCGATCCCGATGTGGCGACCACTGGATTGGACGATCGGCAAGATCCACGAGCAGGGCGGTCTGGCGATCGCGGTACACCCCTTCTCCATGCTCACCCGAAGCATCGGGTTCCGATCCTTCGACGGCATCATGAAGAACTCGTCACCAGAGATCTACTTCGACGCCGTGGAGACGTTCAATCCGTCGGTCGCGGGACGGACCTGCGCCGCCAAAATCCATCGTCTGAACAAGAGCCGCTTCCATCTGCCCGAGGTGGGCAGTTCGGACAGCCACCACCTGGAGGGCATCGGCACCGGCTACACCACGTTTCCCGGAAAGTCGGCCCAGGACATGAAGAAAGCGATCCTGGCCAGCCAGACGAAGGCGTTTGGCGAGTACTGGGACTTCGTGACGCATCGACGCATCGCCCAGCTGAAGTTTCAGCGGATCGGCCGGAACTGGGCGCGGATGGGACGATCGGCCGTTCGGGCGTTCGCTCGCGGGTAAGCGGTGCCATGAAAATCGCGCTGGTTTCGGCTTACGACTATGCGCATCCTGGGGGCGTGACCGAGCATGTGCGCCACCTGGCATCCGGCTTGAGACGGCGCGGCCATGACGTCACCGTCTTCGCACCCTGTTCCGACCGCGACGTGGCCGCGCGCGATACCGACTTCATCCGCGTGGGACGGCCTTTTCCGATTCCTATGCATGGCTCGGTGGCCCGCATCACGGTCAGCCTGCACCTGACCAACCGGATCAAGCACTACGTGCGTGACAGCGGCTTCGAGGTCATCCACTACCACGAGCCGTTGATGCCGGTTCTCCCGGTAACAGCCCTCCGTTTCTCGAAGACCTGCAACGTGGGCACCTTCCACGCATTTGCCCGCTCTAACGTCGGCTATTACTACGGCAAGCCGCTGCTGAGACGATACGTACGGCGGCTGCACGCTCGGATCGCGGTATCGAATCCGGCCCGCGAGTTCGTCCGGCACTATTTCCCGGGCGATTATCGGGTCATTCCCAACGGCATCGACGTAGGCCGCTTCCTGAACCAGCCACCTTACCCGGAGCTCCGGGATGGGATGTGCAACCTGCTTTTCGTTGGCCGGCTGGAGTATCGAAAAGGGCTCGGCTACCTGCTGCGCGCCTTCGCCCAGCTCAAGCCGCAATATCCGAAGCTACGCCTGATCATCGTCGGCGACGGCCCGCTGCGCCGCTGGTATGGCAACTTCATCGCCCGTAAGCAGCTGGACGACATCGTGATGGCCGGTTACGTGCCCGCGGAGGAACTCCCGCGTTACTACGCCAGCTGCGACCTCTTCTGTACGCCGGCGACTGGCGACGAGAGTTTTGGCATCGTGCTCCTGGAGGCGATGGCATCCGGAAAGCCGATCGTGGCCACCAGCATCGACGGCTTCCGCGAGGTGGTGACGCACGGGCGTGAGGGCCTGCTGGTGGAACGGAAGAGCCGCCGGCAGCTCACCTATGCCTTGCAGACGATGATCAACAACCCGGCGATGCGGCAGGAGATGGGCCAGGCGGGCCTGCAGAAGGCTCGTCAGTACGACTGGGAACGGGTGATCGACCAGGTCTCGGAGGTCTACCGGCAGGCGCTCGATTCCGCCCAGCCGGCTCCCTCGGTCCGGCTGGAGCCCAGCCTGAGTCCCCGCTGATGTTCACCCAGAAATTCCAGGCATGGGTGCGGCGGTGGGCGGAGCGGGCCGTCGGCGTGTTTCGCGATTCGCCGATCACCCCGAACATGCTCACCCTCTTCGGCCTGGTCATCACCGGAGTGGGCGCGCTCCTGGTGGCGATGGGTCAGCTGCTGATCGGCGGGGTGGTGCTGGCCTTCGCCGGCCTGTTCGACATTTTCGACGGCGCCCTGGCCCGCGCGGCGGGCAAGGTCTACCGCTACGGCGCTTTTCTCGATTCCACCGTGGACCGATATTCCGAAGGCGTCGTCTACCTCGGGATTCTCATCTACTTCCTGGATCAGCACGACGGATTGCGGCCGATCATCGTCCTGATCGCCCTGGCAGGCTCCTTCCTGGTTAGCTACGTCCGCGCTCGGGCCCAAAGCCTGGGCTTCACCTGCGACGTCGGCATCCTGGCGCGACCGGAGCGGGTGGTCATCATCGTGGCGGGATTACTGCTGGAATCGCTGGGCATCAAAATCGGCGGATGGACGCCCCTGACCGTCGCCCTGCTGGTCCTGGCGGTCGGCACCAACTTCACCGCCGTCCAGCGCGTGTGGGTCGTCTGGCAGCAGAACCGCGCCGAATTGCGAGCCCTTCGCGGGCAGGCCCCGACCGCCGCTCCCGTCGACCGTCCCGCATCGCCCCAGCCGGTGCGGGCCGCGATGCGACGCTTCTTTGAAAGTCTGAGCAAGACCTAACCGGGCAGGTGCGCCTCACAGCGTCCCATCACGCACTCGGTCGGAATTCCATCGGACCTCGTATGCGTGGTACAGGACGCAGTTCGGCGCCTGCCCTAATTCGCGCCAAAGCGCGGCCAGCAGAAGCTGGCTCGAGTCGCTATCATTTCGGCGTGCAGGTCGCGATCTACGCCGATCATGACCCTGGCGGCAAGAAGTTGATCGCCACCCTCCAGCGGCGGCTGAAGAACGAGGATATTCGCGCCTGGCAGGTCCAGAAGAAGGTTCCCTTCACCCTGGTGCATTCCGGCGATCGCTATACGAAGATCCGGGTGAGCTTCGTCCCGGCCGGGACGCCGACCTTCAGTCGGGCCGCCCGAGCCGGGGCCCTTGGTGCGTTTCGAAACCCGGAACCGGCGCTGCTGGCCACCATCTCGGACGGACCGTCGGCTGATCGCGTGCTCGGCTTCCTGGTGGGGATGCTCACGCGCCACGCCGAACCGCTCGGCGTCTCTGGGGTTGGCATCCCACTCAGTCAGGCGGCTTCTCGCCGCTAGCTCGTCTCGGTTTCCGTTCGCACCCCGCCGCGCAGACCGAAGAGATGCTTCTGCCACGCCAGGTAGATGACGATCGCGACGTTGATCAGCAGGATGCTCACCCGCACCGGCGTCTGCCGGCGGAGCACTTCCATCAGCTCGAAGGGTATGCCGATGCATCCGGCGATGACCGTGAGGTACTCGGCCCAGCGACGCCGCCGTGCCAGCCCGATCGCCTCGGTCAGCTCGAGCGCCCCGAAGAGCAGCGCCCCGATCCCGATGAGCAGAACCGTGCGCGTCGAAAACCCGCCGACGGGCCGCAGGACCGTGACCAGCAGCCTCGGAATTAACCGCCGCTCCGGGTTGACGTCCAGCTCCGCGACCCAGCCGCGCACCAATGTGACGACACCGCTGCTGTTGGTGAGCAGCGCACCGCCGAGGATCGCGACCAGGGTGCCGCGGATCGCCCGCTCCAGGATGATCAGCCGTACCACCGTATCGACCGGTTGCGTTTCGCGACCGAGTTCTCGGGTGACCTTCTGCCAAAACGTCACTGAGGAAGCGCCTCCAGCAGGCGATCGATATCGGTGTCGCTGTTGTAGGAGTGCGGCGACGCGCGCAGGAAATCTCCGCGCAGCGAGATGATGATGCCGGCCTCGCGGAGCCGGCCATGGAGCTCGGCCGGGACCATGCGGGGATGGCGGAAGGACACGATACCGGAACGCTCGGCGGGCCTGGCTGGTTTCAGCAGCAGCTCGTAGCCGCGCGGCGGCAGTTCATCGCGGAGCCGGTCGGCCAGGCGCAACACTTCCTGTTCCACCGCGGCGCTGCCCGCCCGCAGCAATAGATTCACGGCGGCGCCCATCCCGAGGATGCCGGGGTAGTTCGGCGCCGCCTCCTCGTAGCGTCGCGCGTCCGGCTTGAGCGTCAGGTCGTAGTCGAAATATTCGTCGTCGCGGACGACGCTGTCGGTGCCGATGACCACCGGATGCAGCCGCTCCAACATCCGCGGCCCGACGTAGGCGAAGCCGACCCCGATCGGGCCGAGCAGCCACTTCTGGGCTCCGGCACAGAGGAAATCCACGGGCGATTGCGCGAGGTCGAGGCGCATCGCGCCCGCCGCCTGGATGGCATCGACCACCAGCAGGGTGTCCGTAGGAAGCGCCGCCCGGAGGGCATCGACATCCAGCCGAAAGCCGTTCCAGAACTGCACCGCGCTGACGGCCACCACCCGGGTGCGCTGGTCGCAGAGCCGGGCGATCGCGCGAGGTTCGATCCGTCCGTCGCTCGACCGATGAAGGCGCAGCTCGACCCCCTTCCGGCGCAGCGCCATCCACGGATACACGTTGGCGGGAAACTCACGATCGACGCCGACCACGTTGTCACCGTTCTCCCAGTCGAGGCCGGCCGCTACCATTCCGAGTCCGGTCGTGGTGTTTTTGATGAACGTGATGGACTCGGCACCCGTCGAGAGGAGCTCGCCCACCCGGATGCGCACCTGGGTACGCAACCGTTCCCAGTGCGCCAGCTCGAATGGTTCTTCCATTTGACGCGCCAGAAAGACCTCCATCGTGGACCGTACGGGGATCGCCAGCGGGGCGATCGCCGCGTGATCCAGGTAGGCGTACCGCTGGGCAATCGGAAACAGCGCACGCATCTCGGAAGGCGTTAGCGGCATCTTGGGCACACTACACTAGGGCTGTTGGTCGGGGCCGCTCTCATTGACGTCGCGGACTTCGAGCGCGTCGACATGCGCGTCGGTCGGGTGCTCGAGGTTGAGGCGTTTCCTGAGGCGCGAAAGCCGGCCTACAAGCTGCGGATCGATTTTGGACCGCTCGGGATCCGTCGATCGAGCGCGCAGCTGACGGTGCACTATCCTCCCGAGCAGCTACGTGGCCGGCTGGTGATCGCGGTCACCAACTTTCCGCCGCGTCAGATTGGCCCGGTCCGCTCCGAGGTGCTGGTGCTCGGCGTGCCGGACGCCAACGGCGCGGTCGTCTTGCTCGAGCCCACTGAGGACGTCCCCCTCGGAGGTCGCGTCTTTTGAGCGGTGCTGCAACCGCGCCGTACCTCGTCAGCGAGTGGCACGATCACGCCAACGGCGCCCACGGCTGGTTCGTGATCGACCGGCTGGTCGAAGGCATGTGCTCGGGCGGCATCCGGATGCGGCCGGGCGTGACCGTCGATGAGGTGAGCGACCTGGCGCGCACCATGTCCCACAAGATGGCGGTGCTGGATATTCCCTATGGCGGCGCCAAGTCTGGAATCGACTATGACCCGGCATCGGCCCAAGCGCCGGCCGTCCTCCGTGGCTTCATCGAGGCGATCCGGCCCTTCATCGCCGAACGGTACGCGACCGGGGCGGACCTCGGCACCCGCGAAGACGACATCATCGCCGCCTGTCAGCTGGTCGGTTTGACGCATCCGCTGCAGGCCGGCTTCAAGGCGGATGGCGGCGCGGGCCTGCGCCGCGTCAAGCAGGCGCTTGCCCTGAACAGCGAGGGCGTCCCCATCACCGAATTGATGGCCGGCTACGGCGTCGCGGAATGCACGATGGAGGCCGCCGATGTGATCGGCCTGCCGCTACGCGGGGCGACCGTCGCCCTCCAGGGATTCGGCAACGTCGGGGGAGCGGCAGCTCGCTATCTCGACCGGGCGGGCGCCAGAATTACCGTCATCGCCGACATCGAGGGCGCCATCCTCGACCCCAGCGGCCTCGACGTGCCGCGGCTGCTTGCCATCCGTGACCGCTTTGGCCACATCGACCGCTCGCGCCTTCCTCCCGGCGCCCGCCGCGCCCCGGAGCCCGCCTGGATCGAACAACCGGTCGACATCATCATCCCGGCCGCGGTTGGCAACGCCATTCGCGCCGATAACCAGGCCGGCGTCCGGTGCCGCTTGTTGGTCGAGGCGGCGAACAACCCGCTGACGGATCAGGCCGAAGCCGAGCTGGAGCGGCGAGGGGTCACGGTCCTACCCGACTTCGTGGCCAACGCCGCCGCCGCCTTCCTCTTCTGCGGCCTGCTGGAAAAGCGGTTGGAGCCGAACCTCGAGTCCATCTTCACCGTGACCAGCCGCCAGCTCCGGGGCACGACCCGTGAGCTGCTGGAGCGCGCCCGTCGCGAGCGCCTCTCGAGCCGGCGCGCGGCGGAAGCGATCGCGGAGGCACGACTGCGAGCACGGCAGCGCTAGAAGTTAGTGCCGGCGGCGCTGCGCGTGGCGGCGCATCATGCAGTCGTCCATGACGACATCGAGTCCGGCTTTGCGCGCCCGCTCGGCCGCCAGCCGATCGATCACCCCGTCCTGCAACCAGACGGCATGGGCGCGCATGGCGATCGCGTCGTCGACGATTGGCCCGACGAACTCCGATCGACGAAAGACGTCCACCACGTCGACCGGGTCGGCGACATCTCGCAGCGACGGGTAGGCGCGCTCACCAAGCACCTCGTCGACCTTGGGGTTGATGGGAATGATGCGATAGCCGACTCGTTGCAGGTAGCGGGCCACCCCGTGGCTGGGCCGGCGCGGGTCGGGGCTCAGGCCAACCACCGCGATGGTTCTCGCCGACTCCAGGATTCGATCGGCGGCGTCAGAGGGCGGCTCCACCGCCTCAACCCTACAATTTCTCGGTGGCGCCGTCAGCTCGGCTCACCCCGATTCCGGCGGAGATCGTGGAGGCCTTCCGCGCCGTCGCCCCGGTCGTCGAAGAGTTCGCTCGTGAACATGGGCTGCTGATCGAACGCTACCGGCGAGGCAAGTCGGCTTGGGAGCTGCGCTTCGCGCGACGCGCGGGCGGCCAGGCGGTGCTGACCATCAGCTACCGCGAGCGAACCGGGCATGTGCGTTGCGCCGTCAGCTGGAGGTCGGGCTGGACCTTCTCGACCGCTGGACCACCGCGGACCTCGGACCACCGCATGGTCCCTTTAAGGCGCCGATGGAGACGCCGGCTTCGACGCCGCTGCCGATGCGATGAGTCAACCGCCCGACGATCGCAGCGTGGAAGAGGAACTCCAGCTAGCCTTCGGTCGAGCGATCGGATTCACGCTCGTGGCGATCATCACGCTGGTGGGCGGCGGCGTCGCCGTGATCGCCCTGGCTGCGGTCTTCTTCAGCTTCCTCTACGGCCGCTAGCGCAGCCGGCGGGCGTCGCCCGCCGCCGGCGGATCGACGCCCTGGGGATGCAGGATGCTGGCGAGAATCTCGACGCTGTCCACCAGTCGCGGTCCGGGCCGGCTGAAGTACGCGTTGCCATCCACCACCCAGAGCTCAGCGCTTCCGGCCTGGTCGGCGAGGTCGACCCGTTCGATCTCGCGCAGGCTTCGCTCCAGCCCAAAGCCGCAGGCGATGACGACGATCACCTCCGGCTGAGCATCGACGAGATCTCTGTTTTCGATCGGTCGAGCCGGGCGGCCCGCTGTTCCCAGCAAATCCTTACCGCCCGCGAGCTGCACCAGACCAGGCGTCCAATGGCCGCAGTTGTAGAGGGGATCGACCCACTCGAGACACACCGTCCGCCGCGGCGGCCGGCTGCCGATCCGATCCTGGACGATTCGGATGCGACCGGCCAGCTCGTCGAGCAATGCCGGCGCCCGGCCCGCCCGGTTCGTGAGGGCGGCGACCGTGGCGATGTTCTGGTAGACGTCATCGAGACTCTCGGGCTCCAGCGAGACGAGCTGCGTGTCCGCGTCCAGCCGGCGAACAGCGCGCTCGACGATGGGGTAAGAGACCGCGCAAACCTCGCACAGCTCTTGGGTCAGGATCAGGTCAGGCCGCAGCGCCCGCAGTCGCTCCGCATCCAGCGCGTAGATGCTGCTTCCCTCGTGAACCAGCCGGCGGATGTGCCGGTCGATCTGGGCACTCGTGCCATCGCTCCCCAGGACGCTGCTGGTGATCACGGGTTTGGCGCGGACGGATGCGGGATGGTCGCACTCGTGCGTCACGGCCACCAGCTCCTCCTCCAGCCCAAGCGCGCACACGATCTCGGTCGCACTTGGCAGCAGCGAGACGATCCGCACGATCAGCTCGCGGGGACAAAGGGATTGAGCAGCTTTTCTTCCTCGATGGTCGTGCGCGATCCGTGCCCGGGATAGACCACCGTCTTCGGCGGCAGGGCGTAGAGCACGTTCCGAATCGAGAACACGATCTTGCGCATGTCCCCGCCGGGCAGATCGGTCCGTCCGATGCCGCGCTGGAACAGGGTATCGCCCGCGTAGCAGTCCAGCCCGAGCAGGAGGCACACCGAGCCCTCGGTATGACCGGGTGTGTGCAGCACCCGAAGGCTGACGTCCTGAAACGGGATCGTCACCTGGTCGGCGAGCGCCGTGTCGATCGAGAAGGGTGCGAAGCCGGCCGGGGTAAACGGCAGTTGCGCGAACTGGTCCCAGTCGATGATGGCGAGATCCTCCGGGTGCATGGCGATCGGCGCGCCGGTCTCGAGATGGAGACTCGAAACGCCGGCGATGTGATCGATGTGCCCATGCGTGATCAGGATCCGATCGATCTCGAGGTGGTCGGCGCGGACCTGCTGCTTGACCCGTTCGACCTGCAACCCGGGGTCAACTACGAGCGCCGACGGGGTATCGCGCCGCCGGATCAGGAAGCAGTTTTCGCCAAACAGCTCATCGGCGAAGACGGAGACGTCGAGCTTCTCCCGCAAGGCCTCGGCCGGCGTCATTCAATCGATACCTCGCGCGAGGCGGGCGTCAGCACCTCCGGCTCGTTCTCGGTGACCAGCACCATCTCCTCCAGGCGGACGCCACCCCACCCAGGTCGGTAGATGCCGGGCTCGTTGGTGATCACCATGCCCGCCTGCAGCGGCGTCTGGTCACTGGGTGAGAGAAACGGCCGCTCGTGCACCAGCAGGCCGATCCCGTGGCCCAACCCGTGCTGGAACGCGTAGGCGTCGCCGTCCAGCGACTCGCGAGCGCGACGGTCGATCACATCCGCGGCCACCCCCGGTTTCATCAGCGCCATCGATTCTGTCTGTGCCCTCCGCACCGCGTCGATCACCTGGCGCTGCTCCGGCGTCGGCTTACCCACCACGATGGTGCGCGTGCAGTCGCTGTGGTAGCCGCCGGCGCTCGCCCCGAAGTCGACCACGATCATGTCGCCTCGCTCCAGCACGCGATCCGACGCCCTCCCGTGCGGCAGCGCGCCGCGTTCTCCTGCCGCGACGATGGTGTCGAACGCCGGTCCATCCGCACCGAGCTCCCGGAACGTCTGCTCCAGGAGGAATGCGACATCGCGCTCGCGCAAGCCCGGCCGGATCGCCGGCTGTACCCGATCGAAGGCGCGACCCGCGATCTGGGCGACGCGGCGAAGGAGTTCGACTTCGTCCGTGGATTTGAGCATCCGCAAGCCTTCAACCAGGCCCGCCGTCGCGGTCAGCCGGATCTCGACCGGCAGGGCTGCGGTAAGGCGCTGATGCTGCTCGACCGTCAGGTGCTGGGACTCGAAGCCGGCGCGCTGCAATCCGAGTCTTTTCACCCGTTCCGCCACGAGTGGCCACAGGCCATGCGACGGTCCCGACCGCACCAGCGCGAAGCCCGGCGCCTCCGCCTCCATCTGTAGCCAGTAGCGGCTGTCCCCGAGGATTTCCGCCGCCTGCAGGCTGATCACCAGGTACGCCAGGCTGCCGCTGAACCCGGACAGATAGCGAATGTTCTCCGGGGCCGTCACCAGCAGACCGTCGAGCTCGAGGTCCGCCAAACGCCGGCGCAGCGCCGCGATCCGGCGCGCCGACTCCTCAGCTCGCATCGCCGCTCATGATACGGAGGACCGACTGGCGCCCGGGGTTACCTGATCCCTTCCGGCCGCCCCGATGCCAGCGAGCTCAGCGGCTCTGTCGCCAGCTCGGCCAGCTGGCCGAGAAGATCAATCGACTCGAGCCCGGCTACGGCGCGATACACGACGATCGCCCCCCAGATGGCGCCCCGCTGGGCCATCGGCGTGGCCGCCACCGCGCCGGCCGGTGGATCAGCGCCGTGCAGCAAGTGTCGGGACCAGCGGCTGCGTCGGAGGTCTTCGATGGCGACCGGCTTCTCCGTGTAGAGCGTCCACTCGAGCAGCGCCTCCAGCACCGGGGCCAGCTCCTCGATCCGGTCCGGTCGGCCTGGCAGCGTGAAACTGTCCCGGTTCCACCGGCCCTCGGCATCCCAGAAGACCACCATGCCGCCGGCACCATCGAGGGCCTGCAGGGCCCGGCCCAGCAAGAGGTTGGCGGCCATCTCGCGGACGTGCGTCGTCTGAAGCCCGTCCGGCCGGGCTGGCGCGGGCAGCGAATCCACGCTGTGTGCCTCCCTCCTTCGTCAAGCCTATATCGAACCGGGTCGGCGAGCGCGGCGCAACTCCAGCAGCAGCGCCAGGATGAACATCACGACGCCGATCCGAATGGCGGCATCAGCCAGGTTGAAATTCGTCGGCCAGAGATGGATTTCGATGAAGTCCGTGACGCCGCCGAACCGGACCCTGTCCAGCAGATTGCTGCTTCCACCGCCGGCGATGGCTCCCAGGGCCCCGACACCCAGCGGATCGACGGGGTTACGTCGAAGCACGAGAATGACGACCGCCAGGACGACGACGAAGGAAAACGCGATGAACAGCCAGTTGTGACCGCTGAGCAGGCCGAAGGTCGCGCCCGTGTTGCGCTCCAACCGGAACCAGAGCCAGCCGCTGATGACCGAAATTTCATGCCCCGGGTGGAGGGCGATTCGAGCCCAGGCCTTACTGGCCTGATCGAGGACCGCGACGACGAGCGCGACCGCGAGAGCCAGCCCGGCGGCGGTGTGGCGCGGCATTCCCGGCCATCCTACCGGGCAACGGTCGGTGACGCGCTCAGCTAAGGCTTCGGCGTCGGATGCGGCGAGGCCGGCCCGCTTCCCTGGCCCTTGCCGTTCGGATTCGGGTTGCCGCTGGTGCCGGCCGCCTTCGCGGCCTGCGCCGTCTGCGCGGCGCGGTTCCGAGCCTGGCTGATGGCGTTCTGCGCGACCGGGTTGGTGACCTGGCCCTGCAGCCCCGCCAGTTGACGATCGTGCGTCGCGATCGCCTGCACGAGGCGGTTCTCCAGATCAGTGGCCAGCGCCGGGTCGCTGCCCTTCTCGCTCTCGACCAGCGCGGCGGCAGCGTTGAGCTGGTCGTTCATGGCATTCAGCGCCTCGCCAGCCAGGTCCACCCGGTGACGGGCGATCATCGCCTCCGCCTCGGTCAGGCGCGTGCGGGCCAGGTCGAGGCGGTAGGTCAGCCGGTCCGCCGGCGTGAACGCGAACGCGGCGCGCGCCTGCTCCACGACTCCCTTGAGCGGGTAGAGCGCCGAGTCAGGCAGGCTGTCGGCCGAGGCCGCCACCGCGCCAGCCACCAGCAGGACCGCCGCGGCGACGGCGGCCAGTATCAGCCGCTTGACGGAGTGGCGACGCGAATGAACCGTCGCCGACTGCTGGACGGCGGCGGAGACCAGGTTCCAGCCGCGGATCTTCGCCGCGGGCGACGGCATCATCGGATCGACACCGCGCAGCCGTTCCGCGAGCGCCTCGAGGCGTTGCCGTTCAGACGTCAATTGGCGGCCCTCCCCTGCAGGCTACGTTCCAGCGAACCCAGGGCCCGATGCTGCAGCGCCTGCACCGCGCCCACCGATTTGCCCATGATGCCGGCAACCTGGGCGGCGGTCAGGTCCTGGAAGAAGCGCAGGATCAGTACCTGCTGCTGCTCGTCGGTCAGATCGCGCAACGCCCGGCGGAGGTCCTCGTTCGAGAGCTGTTGGAGCGCCAGATCCGACGGATCGGCTGATTGGGGCAGGGTGGCATCGTCGAGCGGCACGAGCGTCACCTTGCCGTGGCGGCGATAGTGATCGATGGTGGCGTTGTGCGCAATCCGGTAGACCCAGGAAGAAAAGGCGACCCCTTGGTCCTGGAACAGATCGAGCCGCGTCAGGCTCCGGGTCATCGTGTCGATGGCCAGGTCCTCCGCGTCCTCAGCCCGTCCCAACCGGGCATACACATAGTTGTAGATGCGATCGAAATAGCGCTCAAAGAGGGTACGGGCCGCGTCCTGATCGCCTCGACGCACCCGTTCAATGAGTGGGCGGTCGTCATCAGACGCCGCCTTGCCCAGCGCGCGCACTGGGTGACATTATCAGCGCTGCTGGAATCGGCAAGCGTACTTCCGTTACGGTCACGCTCACGCATGGTCACCTTCTAATACGCGCAATCGAGGCTTCGCCATATGCGGACGCCAGATTTGCCGCCACCCGACTGTTGCCGCGCCGTGATCGAACTGTTACCTGACCGCCCGAATCAGGCGACCGTGATCTCCCCCGGCGAACCGGGCGTCAATTCTCCGATGAGGTGACCGGCGACCCCTCGCCGGGTCAAGTTGTCCAGCAGCCGGTCCGCCTCGTTAGGCTCCACTGCGATCAGCAGCCCGCCCGACGTCTGGGCATCACTGAGCACCGTCTGACGGGCAGCCGTAAGCCAGCGCGGCCAGCGAACTCGCGCGGCCAGAAACCGCTCGTTGGCGCGAGTTCCGCCCGGCACCTCTCCGGCGTCAGCCAGCGCCTCAGCGCCGGGTAGCATCGGGACCGCCGCGGCATCGACCCGGGCCCCGAGTCCGGACGCCCGCGCCAGGTAATGGAGATGCCCCAGCAGACCGAAGCCGGTGACATCGGTCGCTGCGTGCACCTCAACGGACGCCATCGCCTCGGCGGCGTCGCGGTTCAGCCGCAGCATCCCCTGGATGGCCGCCGCCTCCGAATCTGGGGCGGCGACCTGGTGCTTGATCGCCGTCGTGATGATGCCGGTGCCGAGCGCCTTGGTCAACACCAGCCGGTCGCCCGGCCGGCCGCCCCGGTTGCGGATCACGCGGTCCGGATGGACCGTCCCCGTGACGGCGAGCCCGTATTTCGGCTCGTGGTCGTCGATGCTATGCCCACCCAGGACGTCGATGCCGGCTTCGCGGACCTTGTCCAGGCCGCCGCGAAGGATCTCGGTCAGAACCGATGCCGGTAACTCTTTGATCGGGAACGCCACCAGATTGACCGCCATCAGCGGCGTGCCACCCATCGCATAGACGTCACTCAGGGCGTTGGCGGCGGCGATCGCGCCGAATGTGTAGGCATCGTCCACCACCGGGGTGAAGAAGTCCGTGGTCACCACCAGGGCAAGGTCGGGCCGTAGCCGGTAGACCGCCGCATCGTCGCCGGTCTCCAGCCCAACGAGGACGTCGGGATTGTCAAGCGGGATGGGCAAGTGGCTCAAGACCTGAGCCAGGTCCTCAGGACCGATCTTGCAGGCTCAACCAGCTCCGTGCGACCACTGCGTGAGCCGCACTTTCTCGACGGTACTCATGGGTGCACTCTACTGCGCACCTGTTAGCGTCACATCGGTGGAGATCACCTTCCTGGGCACCGGCGCGGCCTTTTCGCCCGATGCCTACAACGCCAGCATCCTGGTCGACGGCATCATCCTGCTGGACGCCGGCGCGCCGCTGACCGTTCACCTTCCCCGGGCGGGTGTCTCACTCGATGCCCCGCGTTGCGTGCTGCTCAGCCATTTTCACGCCGACCACACCTTCGGTCTCGCGGCCTTGATGCTCGGACGGGCCTTGCACAACGAGCAAACGCCGCCGCTCACCGTGTACGGCCCGGTCGGGACCACCGCCTACATCCGGCAGCTGCTCGACCTGGCCTGGGGCGAGGACATGCGCCGGCTCAGCTGGGAGCGGCTGCATCTGACGGTCCAGGAGCTGACCGGGGGGACCGCGTTCGAGGCCGATGGAAGCCGTGCCACGGCCTTCACCATGCAACACTCGCGCCGAATGAATTGCCTTGGCTTTACGGTCGAGCGCGACGGGGTGCGCCTCGGCTACACCGGTGACGCGGAGATGTCACCGCAACTCGAAGCGCTCGTGTCAGCCTCCGATCACGTCATCACCGAGATGACCTACGATGCCAAGCCCGGGGAGATGCACCTGAGCCGGCGCGAGGTAGAGGGACTGATGGAGCGGCATCAGTCGACGCGGTTCATCATCACCCACCGCGGCAGCGACGCGCCGGTCAGCGGCGCCGTGATGGCTCGGGATTTCTTGACGCTGCATCTTCCGCTGCGCTGACCACCCGGCCGTTCCGGAGCGCCTCCCGCCAGGCCCTGGCAACAAGCACCGGATAACGGCCGCGGACTCGGGTCCAGGCGCGGCGCGCTTCAGCGAGCTCAGCCGGCGTCAGCCCTCCACGCCGGAAGCTTCCCCGGGTGTATAGCCTCGCCAGCTGGCGCACTTCCGCATCGAGCGGCGGAGCGGAGCCTGCCAGCCGGTCGCCGAATTCCTCGGCGGTGTCGCCGGGATGGCGGGGGACCTGCAGCCGATCACCGAGGAACAGCAGCCGTCGCCAGATACGGGGTACGTCCCGGACCGCCATCAGCCAGCCGAGCGCCAGCAGGCCAACAATGAGCAGCAGCAAGAGCAGCGCCGCGCCGGCGACCAGGAGCGGACGCCAGATGTCGGGGAAGGCCCCACCCGAGACCGAGGTGTCGGGCTGGTTTCTCGCCACCAGCGGGTTGGACCGCGGCCGGCTGGAGGCCGCCGCACTGGCTGGGGCCGAGGCGCTGAGGGCGTCCTTGGTGAGCGGCCGGTTGACCGGCGCGTTGGTTCCATCCGGTGTCGGCTCGAACGGAATCCAGCCATAACCCGGAAAGAACACTTCGACCCAGCTATGGGCATCGAGCGCGTTGACGCTCCACTGGCGAGTCTTGTCGTCGAAGACACCGAGGCCGAATCCGCTCATCTGCCGGCTGGGAATGCCCAGCGTCCGCAGCATGACGTTCATGGCGGTCGAAAAATCCTGGCAGAAGCCCCTGCGGGTGTTGAACAGAAAGTCATCCAGCGGCCGGACGCCGACCGGCGCCGGCGGCGGCAGGAGCGTATAGGTAAATCGGTTCGCCTTGTCCAGGAACCAGGCTTCGATCGCCTTCGCCTGATCGTAGGGCGTGGTCGCGCCAGCGGCCTTGACGATCGAGCGGGCCAGCGCCGCGATCTCGGCGTCCCGCGCGGTTGAGTACCCCTGAGCGGTTCGCTCCCCGTCGTAGAGACTGATGTACGGCTGCAGCCAGCCCGGGTAGTCAGTGGGGGCGCTTTGCAGGTCGGCGACGTCCACGTTCGGAATCGCCTCTGTAATGGCGTAGCTGTAGGGCTGCTGGAGCCGGCGGACGAAGTGGACCCGATCGATGGTGTCGAAGGTCACGGGCGCGGTTCGATCGCCGGACACGTTGACCAGGGCCGGCACCGGCCCGGCCAGCGGGGCGGGGACGGAGGTCATGATCCCCCGAACGGTGGTCGGCTGATTGACGGCGATGAGCTCGCCGGCGCTGAAGACCGTGCCGACCGTCTGCTCAAACGGAACGATCACCCGGAAGGTGTTGTGCAGCAGCTGGATGCGCTGCGGATCCGGCGGAAGGTCGTCCCGGGGAATGTTGGCCCCGGCCGCGACCACGGGTTGCTGGCGGACGGGCACCTCCCGGGTGCTGGGCAGCTCGTACCAGGCGATGCCGTCCCACCCGGCGAGCGCGATGCCGCGCCAGTAGGGGTAATAGGTCGGGCTGTCGCCGCTCACGAGCATCACCGTCTGCGACTTGGCTTTCAGCTGTGAGCCGGGGCGAACCAGCTCGCTGTAACCAATCGAGCCGGGCGTGCCAGGTTGTGAGCCGCTGCCGAAGCCGAACGGATGGAAGGAATCGGCGTGCACCACGCCGGGGATGAGCAGACCGCTGATGTCCGTACTGCTCAGTGGCGGAATCAGCAAAAAGGCGATGGCGAGGATGGCCGCCGTGGCCTCGATTCCCACTTCGCCGAAGTTCCACCCGGTGTCCGCCGCATGCGGAAGCCGGCGCCGGCGCCAGCTTTCCTTGAGCGAGACGAAGTTCAGCCGGAGGAGCACCGAGGCCGCGGTGGCGAACCAGATCAGGGTCAGGACAGCGAGACCGGGACTGGTGTCGTTGATGATCTCCACCGCGATGATGGTGCCGGTCGGCAGCAGCGCGACCAACCCGTTTCGTCTGGCAAAAACCCACCAGCTGGTCCACAACCCGGTGGTCGCGAACATCACCAGCAGGCCCATCAACATCAGCAGGTTGGATTGACTCGGGAGTTCCAGCACCCACTTGCGGATCGCGATCAGGCTTCCCCCGCTGGTGAGCGGCGAAGGCGTCAGCAGCGCCAGGCAGATGACCACGACCGGCAACGATGCCACGAGATAGGCCGCGCGGGAAAACCGAGCCGTTGCCATCAGCCATCCGAGCACCGTGGCGAGCGCCAGGGCGGGGACCAGCCGACCGTCGGTGCCCGGAACCCAGGCGGAGTGCTCCACCGCCGCCGACACCGCCCAACCCATGAGGAGGGCCAGCACCAGCAGCAGCCAGGTGTCACGGAGTTCGAACGCGACTGCCTCCCGACCCGACTTGAAAAGCCGCAGGCTGAGCCGGCCGTTCTCGAACTGCGGCCGCCACAGGCCTGCCGCCCAGGCGCCGACGACGGCAACCACCAGCAGTAGCACGACCGTGCCGGCGTTAAACTGCGGCAAGCCGGCGCTCCATCGCAGGTTCCGCATTGTCCGGCCCGCTGACGATCCACCAGTTCACGGCCTGCCGCCAGCGCCCGGCGGTGGCGAGCGAAGCCTGGGTCCCGCCAAAACCGCGAGGATCGAGGTAGATCACCAAGCTGCGGTGTCCACGCACTCCGAGGTCGAGCAGCGCCTCGAGCCAGCGCTCATCGGCGGAGGGCGTGATCACGATCAACCCACCGCGGTGTTGCCACTGCTGCCGTTGCGACGTCAGGAGGCTGGCCAGGGACACGCTGCCATCGGCCTGCGCCAGGGTGAAGTGCTCGAAAAGCCTCTTGCGCTGCTGGTCCCCACGGGCCGCCTCGATCACGCTCAGTTGGCTGTCGTTGCTGACCAGGCCGATGGCGCTCCCCCGGCGCAGGGCGCCGTCGGTCAATGAGGCCGCCATGCTCATCGCATATTCGAGGGTCGAATCGGGCGCCTCGCCCGCGTGGACGGAGGCCTGCAGGTCGAGAACGATCCAGGCATCGCCACCCTCGCGAGTCTCGAAGCTGCGGCTCATCAGCCTCCCCAGGCGGGCGGATGAGGCCCAATGGATGCGTTTGACGCTATCCGTCGGGACGTACTCACGAATCGTCGTGGCGTTGGGCGGGATGTCCATCACGCGCCCCCTCGGCTGCTCGTCGCCCGCGGAGCTGGGGGCCAGCGCGTCCAGCGCCCCGATGGGGCGGATCACCGGATATACCACCACGGATCGGCTGCCGGCCACCCGCATCGTGCGAGCAAAGAGCCCGAACGGGTCGCCGTATCGCAGCTCGACGGGACCGAAGGTGAACAGCCCGCGCTGCTTGAACTGACCGCGTGACGTCCAGCGGCGGGTGCGGCGCCCCTTCAGGTTGAAGACGCGTCCGGGATTGTAGCCGGGCAGATTCGAGAAGTCCGTCAGCTCGATCAGTGGCACCGGGATCCAGGACCGGTTCTGGACGGTGAACTTTTCTTCGAACCGATCGCCGACCTGGTACTGCCCCTCCGGGCTCGACCGAACGACCTCGAGGTTGTCAGCCGAGAGGCGGCTCCAAAGATAGCTGACCACGAACAGCAGCACGAGCGCGTAGAGCAGGCTGTAGGCCAGCCGGATGCCCGTGATGTAGGCAAAGAAAAACAGGAGCGCGAGCGCCGTGACCAGGGGCAAGCGCGGCAGTCGCATCGAGGGGCTCCGCTAGCTCGCCGCCCGACGTCCGAAGCGCGACACCACGTTGGGCGGCGGGACGGGTTCGGTCTCCAGGATCTGGCTCAAGACCTTTGCCGGGGTCAGGCCGCGGAGTTCGGCGTTGGCTTTCAGCGTCAGCCGATGGGCGAGCACGGTCTGGACCAGCGCCTTGACGTCGTCAGGAGTGACGAAGTCACGCCCCTCGATGGCGGCACGGGCCTGTGCCGTCCGGAACAGACCCAGCGAACCACGCGAGCTGGCTCCCAATCCGATGTCGGTGTGCGACCGGGTGCGATGGGTGACCCGGAGCACCTTGACCTCGTGCGCGATGTCGAGGTAGCCAAGGTTGACCCGCATCAGGAAGCGGTCCACCTGCGCCTCGGGGAGGGGGAACGTCCCGGCAAACTCCACCGGGTTCTGGGTGGCCAGCACCTGGAACGGCAGGGAGAGCGGGTAGGTGGTGCCGTCCACGGTCACCTGTCGCTCTTCCATCGCCTCCAGCAGTGCCGACTGGGTCTTGGGGGTGGCCCGGTTGATCTCGTCGGCCAGCAAGATCTGAGTGAAGATGGGCCCCTGGCGAAACTCGAACTGCTGGGTCGATGGGCTGTAGATGTTGACCCCGGTGACGTCCGAGGGCAGCAGGTCGGGCGTGAACTGCAACCGCTCGAAGGAGCAGCCCAGCGAGCGGGCGAGTGATTTCGCCAGCATGGTCTTGCCAACGCCGGGAACGTCCTCGATCAGGATGTGCCCTCGGCTCAGCAGGGCGATCACACAGAGCTCGATCTCCGCTTCCTTGCCGACGAGCACCCGACTGACGTTCTCGACGATCCGCGAGCCAAGCGCCTCGACCGATCCGTTCTCCATCTGCATCTGTGTTACTTCCTTTTCGATGATCCGGTTCCGATGATCAGCGTTCGCGGGTGGCCCGCCGTCGGACGGCGGCCGCCGCCACCCCGCCGATCGTGCCGCCACTCAGGACAAGGACATCATCAACGACCAGCCCCAATGTGTCCAATCCGGCGGACCCCAGCGGACCCACCGGTCCCAGCGCCCCGGCCAGCTCCTCGACGACGATGAAGCCGACGGCCACGATGACGCCATTCCAGACGGCGCCGGCCACCGGGCCGATGAGGCCGGCCAGCGAGCCGCCCGCCAGCAACGCGGCGAAGGTCAGCAGGCCTTGCGAGACCAGCGCGGTGCGATGGCCGCCGAAGAGCACCGTGCCGCCCACCAACTGGATCACGACCGCCAGCACGAGTCCGAGTCCGGCGGCGAACCAATCCACCTTCCGTCCGTCGCCCGCCTGAGACCTCGCCATGGACGCCGACTAAGTCTATCCGTCACAGCAGACCGACGGCGTGCAGGACCCCTGCCAGGAGGGGTGCGACGAGCAGCGCCGGCAGGAAGTTGGCGACCTTGATCACCTTCACCTCCAGCAGCCCGAGCGCGATGCCAAGCACCGCGATCCCGCCCGCCGCGGTCAGCTCGCCCGTCTGCAGATCCGAAAGGCCCGCATGGATCAGGAACGCGACCAGCGTCAGGCTCCCCTGCACCAGCAGGACGCTCGCGGCGGAGAGGAACACGCCCCAGCCCAGCGTGGCCGCAAAGACGATCGAGGTGACCCCGTCGAGCGTCGATTTGATGGCCAGCAGCGTGATGTCGCCCCTGGTGCCGTCGAGGAACGACCCGAGCACCGTCAACGGCCCGACGCAGAAGATCAGGCTGGTGGTGATGAACGCCAGGCTGACCCGGCCGGGCTGTCCGCCGCGACGCAGGCGCCGTTCCGCCCAGGCGCCGATCGCCTGCACCCCGTCATCCAGCCGAAGCAGCTCGCCGATCACCACGCCGGCCAGCACGCTCAGCAGCAAGACCAGGGGGTTGCGCGTCTTCAGGGCCATCTGGATGCCGATCACCGCCACGAACAGGCCGATCGCCACCCGAATCGTGCGCTGCAGGCTTTCCGGGATCACGCGGCCGAGCGTCAGGCCGACTGCCGCGCCGGCGATCACGGTCCCGGTGTTGAGCACCGTGCCGAGACCTGGAATCACGGTCGTGGTTGCCGGGCGACGCTAGAGCTTTTCGAAGCGGTCGACGTTCATGATGAAGACGGTCGCGCCTCCCACCTGGACCTCGACCGGATAGGGAACGAAGAAGTCGCCGGGCTCGACCAGCGGCGGCATCGGATTCATGAACTCACTGCGGGTCCGGCAATTCTCTTTGATCAGACCGAGGACCTCCTCGATGCGGTCGTCGTCGATCCCGGACATCAGCGTCACGTTCTTGTGTTGAAGAAAACCGCCGGAGCTGGCGAAGCGGGTGACGGAGATGCCGCGATCATTGAGCGCATCCATCGTCGATGAGGCATCCTCACTGTGGACCACGGCGATCAGCAGCTTCATGCGGAGCGCCGTTGGATCGGTCGGATGCCGGCCTGCTGCAGCGCGTCGCCCACCAGCTCGAGGATCCGCTGCGCCACCTGCTCCTCGCCGACGGCCGCATTCACCCCGGCAGATTGAGCAGAATCGTCAGGTCAGCTCGAAGGCCACCGGTAGCCTGCTCCTGGAGGCGGCGCAAGCTCTCCAGGTCGAGGCCGCGCCCATATCCCTGATACGCGAGGGTGGAATCGGCATATCGATCGCAGAGCACCAGCTCGCCCCCCTGCAGCCGCGGCCGGATCACCTCCTCGACATGCTGCGCTCGCGCCGCGGTGAACAGCAAAGCCTCCGACCAGGCAGTCATCCGCGTCTGCTGCCGGCCCAACAGGATGGGCCGGATCAGCTCCCCCAATCTGGTGCCACCCGGCTCGCGCGTGGTCCACACGCTGTATCCTTTCGCCGCCAAAGCGGCGGCCAGGCGATGAAGCTGCGTTGACTTGCCGCCCCCCTCGGGACCCTCGAAGGTGATGAAGAACCCGCCTGGCTTCCCCGCGGCTTGCATCGTGGTCGGCTGAACTATAGCGACTTCAATCCGCCGCGGTGTAGATGCGCAACCGCCGGTTGGGTTCCTTCCCGGTGCTGCGCGCGGTCAACTCGTGGCGCTCGACCAGCTGATGCTGCAGCCGGCGGACGTAGGCGTTCTGCGGGGAGAGCTCCACCATCGAATTCGTGGCCTTGGCCCGGCTGATGCCCTCCAGCGTTTCCTGTAACGCCGACTCGGTCGGATCAGGCGTGTCCAGCTGATACATCCGGCTCAGGGCGTTCTTGATCTGCGTGATCGTATTGCTCTTCAGCACCTGGATCGGGATCCCGTCGGCCTCCGCCTCTTTCAAGGGGGAGTCCTTTCGGCGGTAGTAATTCTTCAGCGTGACGATCAGGTCGGCCTCCTCGATGTCGAGACGAACTCCAGATCCTCGGCCGTGACCGGGGTTTCGTCGAGGATCACCTCATGGTCCGGAAAGCGGGCCTCCGGCTCCCGGCCAAGGTCGAGTACCACCTCGAGGAGCAGCCCTTGGTGATCGAGGCGCTTGACGGCCCGGTTGATGTGTGGGGGGAGCGCCTGGAAGAGCAGATCGAGCTCAGCAGGGTCGGCGGCGATTTGCGTTCGAGCACCGACTTCTGCGTCCCACGCCGCCGCGCCTCTTCGTCGGAGAGGGTCACGGTCTGGATACCGCCCAGCAAGTCGTTCAGCGTCGGGTTGACGAGGAGGTTCTCCAGCGAGTTGCCATGCGCGGTGGCGACCAGCTGGACACCACGCTCGGCGATGGTGCGCGCCGCGACCGCTTCCAGCTCGATGCCGATCTCGTCGATCACGATCACTTGCGGCATGTGGTTCTCGACGGCCTCGATC
>VBJI01000110.1 GCA_005880875.1 Chloroflexota bacterium | reverse complement strand
GGGCCAGGACGGCCTCGACCTCGGGAAGCGCATTGAAGCGAGCTACCACCGTGTCTTGCGCCGTTCCCAGGGTGATGCCGGGGGTTCCCGGGATGCCGAGAGTCGCAACGCCCGAACCGGCATCGACGAGCAGGGAGTCGGCGTGGCCGTGGTAGCCGCCGGCGAATTTCAGGAGTTTCGGCCGGCCGGTCACGGCGCGAGCGAGCCGGACGGCGGACATGGCGGCCTCCGTCCCGGAGCTGACCAGCCGCAGCATCTCGATGCTCGGCATCCGCTCGCAGACCATCGCCGCCAGCCGGACCTCCGCCTCCGTCGGCGCTCCATACGTCCAACCGCGCTCGAGCTGCCGGCGCAGCGCCTCGGTGACGGTCGGCGGCCGATGCCCCAGGATGAGCGGCCCCCAGGAACACACGAGGTCGAGATAGCGTTTCCCATCGACGTCCCAGACCCAGGGGCCTTCGCCGCGCGCAATGAAGGGGGGCTTGCCGCCGACCGCGCGGTGAGCCCGAACCGGGCTATTGACGCCGCCCGGGATCAGATGGCTGGCCTGGTCGAAGAGCGTTTCAGAGCGCGTCAGGCGTGGGACGCCTCGTCCGATTCCAGATCGAAAGCGTCCGCCAGCACGGAGGCTTCCAGGACGGGATCCGGGCTGTTGCGAAGGCTCCGCACTGGGCCGTCGAGGAACTTCGCCGTCAACCCCTCGGCAAGGCGTCGCATCGCTGACCGAGTTCGAAGATCGTCCGGCGCGATGCCAGCCAGCTGGCGGTCGAGCTCGCTGTCCCGCAGCCGCTCGATCCGCCGTACCAGTGCCTCGACTGCCGGCGCGGACCCCCGGGCCTCGAGCGCTCGACGGATCCGAGCGAGTTCCTGGGCGACGATCCACTCGGCGGCGGGCGTTGAGGCCTTCCGCTCTTCCAGATTGATGGTGGCGACGGATTGCAGGTCATCGATGTTGAAGAGATGCACCCCCGGAACCCGGTCGACACCCGGGTCCACGTCACGAGGCACCGCCAGATCGATGATCAGCAGGGGGCGAAGGTGGCGGTGGGCCTGCAGGTGCTGGATCCTGGTCGCATCGAATACGTGCTCTGCTGCGCTGGTGGAAGAGATGATGATGTCGATCCGCTCGATGACATCGTCGATGTGATCGAACTCGAGCGGCGTGCCGCCCACCAGCGCGGCGAGCCGGTCGGCACGCTCGGAGGTTCGGGAGGTTACATAGACGTCACCAATGCGCTGGTTCTTGAGCAAACGCAAGGCGATTTGATTCATGGTTCCAGCCCCCACAACCAGCGCTCCCCGACCCGCCAGATCTCCGAGGACCTCCTGGCACTTGGCGACCGCGGCATGGCTTACGGAGACCGGTCGTCGCCCCAAGTCGGTTTCGTGCCGGACCCGCTTTCCAGGCCGCAGCGCGCCCTGGGCGATGATCTGCAGCCGGGGATCGACGCGTCCCTCGCGGCGGGCGTGCGCGAGGGCCTCTTTGAGCTGGCCGAGCACCTGGGCCTCGCCGAGGATCATCGACTCGAGGCCGCCGGCAACCCTCAGCAGGTGGACGATCGCCTCATCGTCGGTCAGACCATAGGCGTACCGCCGCCAGGTGTCGAGGGGCAACTCGTGGGGCCACCAGCCAAACGATTGCAGAACGTGGTCCGGCGCATCCTCCCCCCGCGCCATCGCGTATAGCTCGGTCCGGTTGCAGGTCGACAGGAGGACGCCGGCTTCGATGACCTCGCGGTCGACGAGGCGCCGAAGGCACTGGCCGACGCTCGACTCGGGGATGAAGACTTTCTCCCGGATTTCGAGTGGGGCGGTCTTGTGGCTAAGGCCAACGGCAACGAATTTCGATGGAGGCGTCACGCTCTTTCTACCATAGGCGCCTGGGCGCGAGACTGGCCGGATGCCGACTTGAACTCGGGGCTGATACACTCGATTCGATCTCAGGGTGCGCTCATTGGGTTCGGCTTCAACCGCGTGCCTTTGTCCCGCAACTGATGGAGCCGCGCGGCCGCGTGGCTGACCTCCTTCGCGTCGAGAACCTCCATACCGAGTTTCGGAGCCGCGACGGGCTCGTGCGCGCGGTCGACGGGGTCTCCTTCGCCATCCAACAGGGTCAGACGGTGGGCCTGGTGGGGGAGTCCGGCTGCGGTAAGAGCGTGACCGCGCTCAGCATCATGCGGCTGATCGATTACCCGGGTGAGATCTCCGAGGGCCACATTCTCTTCGAGGACAAGGATCTGGCCGAACTCGAGATGGACGAGATGCGCCACATCCGAGGCTCCGACATCGCCATGATCTTCCAGGAGCCGATGACCTCGCTCAACCCGGTCTACACGGTGGGGGATCAGATCGCGGAAGCCGTCCAGCTCCACCTGAGGCTTTCGCGCAAAGAGGCGTGGGCGCGTGCCATCGAGATGCTCGACCTGGTCCGGATTCCCTCGCCGGAGCGGCGGGTCGCCGACTATCCACACAACATGTCCGGCGGAATGCGGCAGCGAGTCATGATCGCGATGGCGCTCTCCTGCAATCCCAAGCTCCTGATCGCCGATGAACCGACGACGGCGCTGGACGTGACAATTCAGGCCCAGATCCTGGATCTGATGCGTGAGTTGCAGAGCCGCCTCAAGATGTCGATCTTGCTGATCACCCACGACCTGGGGGTGGTCGCGGAGATGTGCAAAGACGTCGCGGTCATGTATGCCGGCCAAATCGTCGAGCAGGCCGACGTCGACACCCTGTTCAAGTCACCGCAGATGCCGTACACCGAAGGGCTGCTGAAGTCGATTCCGCGGCTGGGCATGACCCAGGCCCAGAAGCTGGCCGTAATCCGTGGAGTGGTTCCCAATCCACTGAATTGGCCGAAGGGCTGCCGGTTTATGCGCCGCTGTGACTATGCCTTTGACAAGTGTGTCCAGCCGCCTCCGCTCTTCGAGCTGGACGGGCAGAAGGCCCGCTGCTGGCTCGTTGAGTCCGGCCGGCGCGCGGTTTCAGCGGCTCCACCGGTCGTCGGAGAGGCATTCGCTCCGCCGGCATCGGATGTTACGGTGAGCGAGTCGAAGGTGGAGGGGCAAGCCTAAGCCATGGCCGCGACGAAGGCGACAAGCGAAGAGACGACGGCTCCGCGCCCGGTGGTGATCCCCGGCGGGGAGCAGCTGCTGCGGGTGCGTGGGCTGCGCAAATTCTTTCCGGTGCGGCGCGGATTTCTGCAGCGCACCATCGGATTCATCAAGGCAGTCGACGGCGTCGATGTCGACGTCTGGCAGGGTGAGACGCTCGGACTGGTCGGGGAGTCCGGCTGCGGTAAGTCCACCCTGGGGCGGTCGATACTGCGGCTGACTGAGCCGACCGGCGGGACGATCGAATTCGAGGGAAGAGACATCACCCGCGTCGGGAACCGCGCGATGAAGGCGGTGCGGGCCGATATGCAGATGATCTTCCAGGATCCAATCGGGTCACTGAACCCCCGCATGTCGGTCGGCGACATCATCGGAGAGGGTTTGCTCGTGCACGGAATCCGGCGACGCCGGCAGCGGGAGAACACGGTGCGCGAGGTGCTCCTCCAGGTTGGGCTCCGGGCGGAGTACCTCAACCGTTATCCGCACGAGTTCTCGGGCGGCC
>VBJI01000052.1 GCA_005880875.1 Chloroflexota bacterium | reverse complement strand
CAAGCTCGAGGACGCGCTCGTCACCAATCGAGGCGAGCGCCCGCTGCTGCATCCGGCGGAACTCTTTGTCGAGCAGTTCCTTGCCCTTGGTGACGTTCTCCTCCCGGCGCTCTTTCTTGAACCAGCCCCGGATTTTCTGGGCGGCCCCCGCGGTCTTCACGAAACCCAGCCAGTCGCGACTGGGGCCGTGCGGACCCTTGGAGGTCAGCACCTCGACGATGTCACCGTTCTGCAGCGGGTAATCGAGGGGAACCATGCGACCGTTCGACTTGGCCCCAATGCAACGGTGACCGACCTCGGTGTGGATGCGGTAGGCGAAGTCGACCGCGGTGGCGCCGGATGGCAGCGCCAGGACGTCGCCCTTGGGCGTGAAGACGAAGACCTCGTCACGGAAGACGTCGACCTTGACGGCATCGACGAACTTCTCGGCATCGAGGACTTCCTTCTGCCAATCCATCAGCTGCCGCAACCAGGCGAACCGCTGGTCCATCTTGCGCTCGTCCTTGCCGCCACCCTCCTTATAGGTCCAGTGGGCGGCCACCCCCCACTCGGCGGTACGGTGCATTTCGTGAGTGCGGATCTGAATCTCCATCGGCTCGCCGCTGTGGCTGACGACGGTGGTGTGCAACGACTGGTACCCGTTGGACTTCGGCATCGCGATGTAGTCCTTGAAGCGCCCCGGGATTGGCTTCCAGAGCGAGTGGATGACCCCGAGGGCCCCGTAGCAGTCCTTGATCGAATCCGTCAACACCCGAATGGCGGAGAGGTCGTAGATCTCGTCGAAATCTTTGCCCAGGGCGAGCTTGTTGGCGATGCTGTAGACGTGCTTCGGCCGCCCACTGGTGTCGGCCTTGACGCCGACGGCCGTGAGCTCGCGCTCGAGGATCTCCTTGATGTCGTTGACGTAGGCCTCGCGCTCTTTGCGCTTGCGCGCGATCTTCTTGACGATCTCCTGGTATTCCTCGGGATGGAGCTGGGCAAAGGAGAGGTCTTCCAGCTCCCACTTGATGTTCCACATGCCGAGCCGGTGGGCCAGAGGCGCGTAGATGTCCAGCGTCTCCTGGGCCATGGCCCGGCGGCGGTTCTCCGGTAGGTAGTTGACCGTACGCATGTTGTGTAACCGGTCGGCCAGCTTCATCAGCACCACCCGGACGTCTTCGGCCATAGCGACCAGCATCTTGCGGACGTTTTCCGCCTGCGCCTGCTCCTGGCTATGGAAGGAAATCTTCTCCAGCTTGGTGACGCCCGCCACCAGCTTGCCCACCGTCGGCCCGAAGCTCTGTTCCAGGTCGGAGACGGTCAGATGGGTGTCCTCCACCGTGTCGTGCAGAATGGCGGCGGCCAGGGTGTCCCGATCGAGTTGCAGGTCGGCAAGGATGCCGGCCACGCTCAGCGGATGCTCGATGAACTTCTCACCGGAGAGGCGGTTTTGGTCGTGGTGGGCGCTGGCCGCGGCGTCATAGGCGCGCGACAGCACATCGACGTCGCTGGGCGGCAGGTAGCCGACCTTGGTCAGTAGCTCGGCGAATTGCATGGGTGAGTCCCTATTTCGTGTATGGCGGAATTATCCCCGAACTTCCGGGAACCCAACCGGGACCGACCCTAGTAGGCCTTTCCCCAGGCGACGTCCGTCACAGCCGGCCGGCCGCAGATCGCACAAGGCCCTTCCGGGCGCCCGGACCCCGGCAGGATCACCCTGGTGGTCGCGGTGGTCCGTTCTTTGACGGTCAGCTCGTCCTCCGACCGCCCACACCAGGGCGTCACGGCGAAGCCGATTTCAGTGTCGAAGAACTTGACCACGGCATCCAGGGAGGTGAGCCGGACCGTGTGCTTCTCGCGGAACCCGCGGGCCCGCTCGAAGAGGGCCTCCTGGATCTTCTCGAGCATCGCGGGGACGGTCAGCGCCAGCTCGCCCAGCGGGACGGCTTTCTTCAGCCGATCGAGCCGGCGCACCACGGCCGCCTCACCTTTCGCCAGGTCGCGTGGCCCGATTTCGATCCGCAGCGGGACGCCCTTCAACTCCCATTCGTTGAACTTGAACCCCGGGCGCTCATCGCGCCAGTCGACCTTCACTCGGATGTCGTCGAGTTCGTCGAGTACCCCGGGCAGCGCCGCCTCGATCTGGTGGCGTTCCGC
Source organism: Chloroflexota bacterium (assembly GCA_005880875.1). Taxonomy (GTDB): domain Bacteria; phylum Chloroflexota; class Dormibacteria; order CF-121; family CF-121; genus CF-13. The sequence goes on along the minus strand of VBJI01000052.1, from coordinate 10,121 downwards.
GTCACTCCGAAAGATGGGAATGATGACGACCTGAACCGGCGCGATGCGCGGCGGTAGTTGCAGGCCCGAGTCATCCCCATGCGCCATCACGACGGCGCCTACCATCCGGGTCGACATCCCCCAGCTGGTCGAGTGCGGAAACTGCCGCTCGTTGCTGCGGCCGGTGAACGTCAAATCGTAGGCGCGGGTGAAATTCTCGCCGAAGTAATGGGAGGTGGCCATTTGCAGCGCCTTCCCATCCACCATCATGCCCTCGATCGCGGTCGAGTATTGGGCTCCGGCGAACTTTTCGGTTTCCGATTTCCGGCCGGCGAGCACCGGGATCGCACACCATTCTTCCGCGATCTGTCGATAGCACTCGAGCATGCGCGCCACCTCTTCCTCCGCCTCGGTGGCGGTTTCGTGAAACGTGTGGCCTTCCTGCCAGAGAAACTCCCGGGTGCGGAGGAAGAAGCGGGCTTTGAGCTCCCAGCGGAACACGTTGTTCCATTGGTTCGTCAGCACCGGCAGGTCGCGGTACGACTGGATGTAATCCCGCAGCACGCTGGCGATCATCGTCTCTGAGGTCGGGCGCAGGACGAGCGGTTCCTCCAGGTCCTTTCCCCCGCCCTTGGTGACAAGCTGAAACTCCGGGGCGAACCCTTCGACATGCTCACGTTCTTTCTGGAGGAAACTGAGCGGGATCAGGGCGGGGAAATACCAGTTCTCGTGGCCGGTCTGTTTGATGAGCTCGTCGAGCGGATCGCGGATGTTCTCCCAGATCGCGTAGCCGTAGGGGCGAATGACCATCGTCCCCGCGACCGGCGAGTTATCCGCGAGCTGGGCTTTGCGGACGACGTCGTTGTACCAGCCGGGAAAATCCACCGACTGTTTACGGATGTCTTTGACGAACCCTGTCTCTTGCTTCTCCTCGACCGCCATGTGGCTAGTGAGTATACGGCTGAGTTGTATGCCGGTTCTGGCCACGGGTCGTCGTCACATCTCTGTGTGGCGGTTCGTTGCGGCGTCGAGCCGGCGGCGGCCTTTTGTCGTCGTCGTGATTGCTATCCTGGCCGTCGCCGCGGGCGCAGCGCTGACGCTGAGTCTGATCGCCTCGCAGGCGCAAATCAGTGGACACCTGTACCACTGCGACGGCGGGATGGGCTCCGCCGCGGCCAGAGCCTGCCGCCCGGGCGAACCGGTACAGCACGCGATCGTTCGCTTTGACCTCGCCCACGGATCGCGGATCTATCGAGTCACGACGGATTCAACCGGCGCCTACGCTGTGAAGCCCGGCCGGCGGGTCGTGCGGGACTTCACGTCGGTGAGCTGGACGCAGTAAACGACTCAGCTCGCGAGCTTCTGCTCGTCTTCGCGGGCGATCGCGTCCAACTCTTTCAGCAGCGCGGGGACGAGCTCGTTCTCGGGGAAGGTGCCCACGATCTTGCCGTGCTTGAAGAGGATCCCCTTGTTCTTGCCGCCGGCGATGCCGATGTCGGCATGCTGACCCTCGCCAGGACCGTTGACCACGCATCCCATTACGGAGACGTTGATCGGCCGCTTGATCTTCTTCAGGGCCTTCTCGACTTCAGCGACCATGGGCAGCATGTCGATCTCGAGTCGACCACACATCGGGCAGGCGATCAGGTTCGGCCCGGTCAGCTTTTCGGCGAGCGCGTTGACGATGCCGTACGCGACCTCGACTTCCTCGACCGAGTCGCCGGCGAGCGAGACCCGGATCGTGTCACCGATGCCTTCCTCCAGCAGCACACCGATGCCGACCGCACTCTTGACCGCGCCGGTGCGGGGAGGCCCGGCCTCCGTAACACCGAGGTGCAGTGGATAGGCGATCTTCTCGGCGAGCGCCCGGTTGGCGGCAATCATCGTAGGCGGATCCGAGGCCTTCATCGAGACCTTGATCAGATTGAAATCCAGGGATTCCAGGATGTGGATGTGGCCGAGCGCGGCCTTGACCATCGCCGCCACCACTTCCTCGGTCGGGGGGCGGACACCCGCGCCTTCTTTGGCCCGGCCCGGGAGCGACCCCGCATTGACACCGATGCGAATCGGGATTTCCCGCTCCTTCGCCCGCCGTGTGATTTCTTTGACCTTCTCGGGATCCTTGATATTGCCTGGATTCAGGCGGAGTCCATCGACACCCGCCTCCAGAGCCAGCAGCGCCAGCGGAGCGTCGTAATGGATGTCCGCAATGATTGGAAGCGGCGAGCCCTTCTTGATCTCGACCATCGCCTGGGCCGCTTCTTTGGTCGGCACCGCGACGCGCACGATGCGGCAATTCGCGTCCTTGAGCCGCGCGATCTCGTTCAGGGTCGCCTTGACGTCGCGGGTATCCGCCTTGGTCATCGATTGCACCACGATTTCGGCGGCCCCGCCAATCACGACGTCGCCAACCCTCACCGGGATCGATTTGCGCCGTGGTCTCATGGCCTCATCTCAGCACATCGTTATATGTCACAAGTCCGATCAAAGCAAACAAGAGAGCGAGCCCGACGTAGTGGACCACCTGTTCCCGGGCCGGGTCGACCGGCCGGCCGCGAATCAGCTCCAGGACGAGGAACGCCGCCCGGCCTCCGTCGAGCGCCGGAAACGGGAGGATGTTCGCCAGCCCCAGGCTCAGGCTGAGGAAGGCGATCACGCCGGCGACGGCGAGGGCACCCGCCTGGGCCGCCCGCGCGGTGGTTTTCACGATTCCAACCGGGCCCTCCAGGCCGCGGGGTCCCAAAAATCCACCCAGACTCTTGTCCGTCGCGAGTTGGTAGATGCCACCCGCGATCGCGGCGATCGATTCGCCCGTCTGGCGCACGGCCAGCGGACCTGCCTCGAGCGGGCCGAGCTTGCGGGTGGTGAATGCCGGATGAAAACCGAGGATGTAACCACCGGTGCCCTGGTCGAACTTCGGGGTGGCGGTGATGGTTCGGGTTTGACCGTCGCGTTCGACGACGACCGTCACGGGCGTGTCCTTCGCGGCATCCAGGGCATTCGGCAGGTCTTCGAAAGTCGAGATAGGGTGACCGTTGACCGACTTGATCACGTCGCCGGGCTGAAGCCCGGCGGCGCTGGCCGGCGTGTTGGCATCAACCGCTGACACATGGACCGGAACCTGCACATTGCTCTCCCCCACCGCCAGGTAGATGCCGAAAAAGATGATGACCGGAAGCGCGAGGTTGAACGCCGAGCCGGCCACGATCACGACGAAGCGCTGCCAGAGTGGATGCGCATTGAAGCTCCGCGCGCCTGCGTCCATGCTGCCGTCCATCCCGGCGAGCTTGACGAAACCGCCCAGCGGAATCGCGCGCACCGCGTAGAGCGTCTCCCCTCGTTGCCAACCGAGCAGCTGTGGCCCGAAGCCGACGCTGAACTGCTCGACTTTGATGCCGGAGAGTTTGGCGGTCAAGAAATGACCGGACTCGTGGATGATCACGAGCCCGCTGAAGATCAGAATGACGAGCGGAACGAGCAGGACCGGGCTCATGCGGGCAGCTTGCTCCGTAGTCGACTCGCACCATCCACCGAGGTGCGTACGTGGCGGCGGGCCCAGCGGTCGGCGGCGACCACCGCCTCGAGCGTCAAGGCCTCGCCCGGCGGCGCCGCCTCGACGGCTCGCCGGACCGACGGGACGATCTCCTCAAAACGCCGCTGCCCCTGAAGAAAGAGAGCAACCGCCTCCTCGTTGGCGCCGTTCAGGACCGCCGGCGCGGTTCCGCCTCGCTCACCCGCCTCGCGTGCCAACGCAACGGCCGGGTAGCGATGAGGGTCGAGCGCCTCGAACGAAAGCTGACCGAGCTTCGCCATGTCGGGCGCCATCGCGACGCCCTCCAACCGCTCAGGGAACGCGAGCGCCACCGCGATCGGCAGATGCATGTCCGGAATGCCGAGCTGCGCCTTGATGCTGCCGTCAACGAACTCGACCATCGAATGCACCACGCTTTCTGGATGAACGATGACTTCGATGGCCTGGTAGGGGACATCGAAGAGGAAATGCGCCTCGATGACCTCGAGTCCCTTGTTCATCATCGTGGCGGAGTCGACCGTGATCTTGGGCCCCATTTTCCAGCGCGGGTGCGCCAACGCCTCGGCGATCGTCACGCTGGCGAGGCTCTCGAGCGGACGGCGCAGGAATGGACCGCCCGATCCGGTCAGGATCAGTCGCCGGACGGCGCGCTCCTTCTCCCCCCACAGGCACTGCCAGATCGCGCTGTGCTCACTGTCGATCGGAAAGATTTGCGAACCATGGCGCCGCATTCGCTCGCGGACCAGCTCGCCGGCCATCACCAGGACTTCCTTCGTGGCGAGCGCGATGTCTTTACCGGCCTCGAGCGCGGCCAGCGTGGGCGCCAGCGCTGCACTGCCGGCGGCCGCGATCACGACCAGGTCGACCTCAGGGTCTCGCATCACGTTGTCGATGGCCCGCGCGGCATCATCGGGGTCGCCGGCGGCGGGGTTTGCCAGAAGCGCGTGGGCTTCCGGATGGCGGCCGGCCACTACCTCGAGCGCTGCCGCATCGCTGCCGGCTACCAGCGCGTGCAGGGCGAAGCGGTCGGGATATCGCTCGACGAGGTCGCAGACCTGGCGGCCAATGGAGCCGGTCGCACCGAGCAGCGCCAGGCGCCGGAGCGACGGACGGGATTTCATCTCTTTGGGCAAAACGCGGGGCTCACGTGGGTCATTGCACCGACTCGCCTCAGGCCAGGTGCAGCGACGTCACGTAATAGTACACGACCACGCCGACCAGCAAGAGCGAATCAATTCGGTCGAGCAACCCGCCGTGACCGGGAATCAGCTGACTGGCATCCTTGACGCCGGCGGTGCGCTTGATCTGTGACTCGACCAGGTCGCCTATCTCGGCGAAGACACCGATCAACAGTCCGAGGATGAAGTTATGGGGAAAGCTGATGTTCAGAAACAGGCCGGCGACGCCGAAGAAAATGGTGCTGGCCACCAGCTCCGCCACCGCGCCCTCGACCGTCTTTTTGGGACTGATCTGGGGAAAGAACCGGTGGCGTCCGAATCGCAGACCGGCCACCATGGCAGCTGTATCACCCACCCAAATGGCCCCAAAGACGGCGATCACGGTGCCGAAGCCGAGGTGATTCGGATCCGGCGTGTGCAAGAAATAGAGGGAGAGGTAGAAGCTCAGCATCAGCGCGAGGTAGAGGCTGCCGCCAACCGCGAGCGACCAGCGAGTCAGGCTTCCCCGCCAATCGCGGACGAGGACCAACGTGCCCAGTCCGAGGAGCGTCGCGGCCGCCAGCAGGAGCGTGACGCTGGCCCACGACGGCAGTCGCTCCCGGAGCAGCAAGGCGTAGCTCAGCGGAAAGAGCAGCCACAACGGGGCCGGATGCCCCATCGCTCGAGTGAGTTGCCAGTATTCGATCAGCGCCGCCCCCAGCACAATCGCCATCGCCGCATAGACCCAGATGGAGCCGGCAATCAGGGCTACGAGGACGGCCGCGATCAAAACCGTAGCCGTGGCGACCCGTGTCACCATGTTCGAGCGGCGGGCTTGCGCTATGGCGGGCTGCTCGGCATCCCCCTCAGCGACCTCGATTGCTGATCTCCTCCGGGCGCGCCCCGAAGCGCCGCACCCGTCGCTGGTAGGCGGCGAGCGCCTCATCGAAGTCCGCTTCGCCGAAATCAGGCCAGAGCGTCGGGGTGCAGTGAAACTCGGAATAGGCCGCCTGCCAGAGCAGGAAGTTGCTCAAACGCATTTCGCCGGCGGTGCGGATGACCAGGTCAGGGTCGGGCAGGCCGCGGGTATAGAGATGCGCCGCCAGCCTCGCCTCGTCGAGCTGCGTCAGATCGGCGCCCTCGCCGGCGAGCTCGCGGACAGCGTCGACGATCTCGATCCGTCCGCCATAGTTGATGGCGATGTTCAAGATGGCTCGGGAACTTACGCGAGTGCGTTCACTGGCCTGGCGCATCTGGTCCTGGAGCGCCGGCGACAGTTCATGGATCCGTCCGGAAAACCGGAGTTCGATGCCGCGGCGTGCCAGCTCATCAACCTCCCGACGAATGGTCTCGGAGAACAGGCTCATCAGGGCGTCGACCTCGTCTTTGGGACGCGACCAGTTTTCTGTGGAAAAGGCATAGAGGGTGAGCACCCGGATACCACGCTGGTTGGCCGCCTCGGCGGCACGACGGATGGCCTCGATCCCTGCCTTGTGACCCATGACGCGAGGCAGCAGCCGCTCACGGGCCCAGCGGCTGTTGCCATCCATGATGATCGCGATGTGCTCGGGCGGGGGCAACTGGCTCACTGGTGGTTCTTTGCCGCTAAACCTCCATGATCTCGGCTTCTTTGCGGGCCGCCATCTGGTCGACCATGCTGATGTAACGGTCAGCGGTCTTCTGCATCTGGTCACCACCGCGCCGGGCCTCGTCGGCCGAAATCTTCTTCTCCTTTTCCAGCGCCTTGATCCGGTCCATCTGCTCGCGTCGGATATTGCGAATCGCGACGTGGGCACCCTCGGCGTATCGCTTGACGAGCCTGGCATATTCCCGCCGGCGCTCCTCGTTCAAGGGCGGGATGGGGACCCGGATCAGGACGCCGTCATTTCCCGGATTCAGCCCGAGCTCCGACTTCTGGATCGCCTTTTCGACCGCGCTGATAATGGTGCGATCCCAGGGCTGGATGAGGATCAGGCGTGCTTCCGGCACGCTGATGGTGGCCAGCTGGTTGAGCGGCGTCGGGTTGCCATAGTACTCGACCGGGATCTTGTCGACCAGCGCCGGGCTGGCGCGCCCGGTGCGGATCGTCATGACCTCCTTGGCAAGGGCGTCGAGACTCTTCTGCATTTTGATTTCGGCGTCTTTGACGTTGGCCTCGATCATGACGGGGCTCCAACCAGTGTCCCGATCTGCTTGCCCGCGACGACGCCTTCCAGGTTGCCGTCGTGTGAAAGGTCGAACACGATGATCGGGATGTTGTTCTCGCGGCACAGCGTGACGGCCGTATGGTCCATCACCCGCAGGTCCTTGTTGATCAGATCGAGGTAGTCGAGCCGGGTAAACCGCTTGGCCTTGGGGTTGGTCATCGGATCGTCGTCATAGACGCCGTCGACCTTCGTGGCCTTGAGGACCACCTCCGCCTCGATCTCGACGGCGCGCAGGGCGGCGGTCGTGTCGGTGCTGAAGTAGGGATTGCCGCTGCCCGCCGCGAGGATAACGACCCGACCTTTTTCCAGATGCCGCACGGCGCGCCGCCGGATGTATGGCTCCGCGATCTGATGCATGCTGATCGCGGTCTGCACCCGGGTGGGCTGACCCATGTTCTCCAGCGCATCCTGCAGCGCCAGAGCGTTGATCACGGTGCCAAGCATGCCCATGTAGTCGGCGGTGACCCGATCCATCCCCCGTTTGCTGGCGGCGTCGCCGCGAATGATGTTGCCGCCGCCCACCACGATGGCGAACTGCGTATCGTGGGCTCGTTTGACCCGAACGATGTCGTCGGCGATGTCGTGGACCACGTCCGGGTCGATGCCGAAGGCAGCTTTACCGGCGAGGCCCTCGCCCCCGAGTTTGAGGAGCACCCGTTTGTAGCGCGGCAGCGCCGACGGCTTGATCACAGCATGAATAGGTTGGACTAGCCGGTTTCTCCGACCTTGAAACGGGCGAACCGGGAAATGGTTATGTTCTCGCCCAGCTTGGCGATGGCTTCTTTGAGCATCTGGTCCACGGTCCGTTTGTCGTCCTTGGCCCAGGCCTGGTCCAGCAGGACCTCGCGCTTGTAGAAGTCGTTGACCTTCCCCTGGACGATCTTCTCGATCACCTGGGGCGGCTTCTTTTGCTCAGCGGCCTGCGCTTCGAAGATGGCGCGCTCGCGGTCGAGCACATCGTGCGGAACGTCCTCGCGGCGCAGGTAGCGCGGTTCGGCGGCGGCGATGTGGACGGCGATCTCGTGGGCCAGATGGCGGAACTCATCGTTGCGCGCCACGAAATCGCTCTCGCTGTTGAGCTCGAGCAGGACGCCCAACTGATGGTTGTGATGAACGTAGGTCGCGATGATGCCTTCGCGGGCGGTCCGGACGGCCTTGGCACCGGCCTTCGCCATGCCCTTCTGCCGCAGCCAATCCTTGGCTTTCTCGATATCGCCGTTGGTCGCCTCGAGCGCCCGCTTGGAATCCATCATCCCGGCCCCCGTGGCATCCCGCAGCGCCTTGACCTGGTCAGCCGAAATCGCCATGGGTTAGAGCTCCTCCGTCCTGGTGATCGGCACGCTCATTTCTCGTCGTCCAGGGCCTCGTCCTCATAGAACTCGGCCTCATCGATAGTCGGCATGCCGGCGAAGCCTTTCTCCTCCTCTTCTTCTTCCTCCGCACCGAACTCGAACTCGGTGGCGGGGACCTCGGGGGCCACCGTCAGCTCCTCCGGACTGATCAGCTGACGAGCTTCGAGGGCGGCGTCCGCGATTTTCGAGGTGATGAGCTTGACGGCACGAATCGCGTCGTCATTCCCAGGAATAACGTGATCGATCTCGTCCGGATCGCAGTTGGAATCGGTGATGGCGACGATGGGAATGCCGAGCTTGCGGGCTTCGGTGACGGCGATGTGCTCCTTGCGCGGGTCGACAACGTAGACCGCTCCAGGCAAACGCTTCATCTCGGCCATTCCACCAAAGAAGCGCTCGAGTCGCTGGTACTCCTCTTCGAGCTGGGTGATCGCCTTCTTGCTGCCGGTGAAGCCGCCGTTGTTGCGGATCGCCCGCAGGCCGTTCAACCGCTCGATCTGGCGGCGCATGACCGTGAAATTGGTCAGCATGCCGCCCATCCAGCGGTGATTCACAAATGGCATGCCGGAGCGGCGCGCCTCCAACTCGATCGATTCCTGGGCCTGTTTCTTGGTACCGATGAACAGCACCATCCGGCCCCCGCCGACGACGTCTTTCACCCAGTTTGAGGCATCGTCGAGCAGCTTGACGGTCTGCTGCAGGTCGATGATGTGGATCCCGTTGCGAGCGGTGAAGATGTACCGCTTCATCTTGGGATTCCAGCGACTGGTCTGGTGGCCGAAGTGGACACCAGCTTCGAGGAGCTGCTTGAGCGTCACGAGTGGCATGCGAACGGTCCTCCTGTTTCTACTTCCGCCTCCGTCCTCCAGCGGCCGGACCCGTGACCGGGCAACCCGACCTGCCGTCAGGAAGCGTGCTTAATGCTCGGGAAAGTATAGCCGCACGACGCGAGATTGAAACTCGAGGCTATGCGGCGGGGGCGGTCGGCTTCCTGGCCCGGGTGCCGCGCGGCCGCGAGGTCGTCCGAGCGGCCCGCTCCGGCTTGCAGGTCGGGTAGTCGGAGCAGCTCTTGAATTCGCCATAGCGGCCCTGGCGAAGGACCTGCGGTTTGCCGCAACGCGGGCAGGGATCGTCCATCAGAAGCTCGCTGGGCGCCGGGGGCGTCACCGTCCGCTTGCCGCCCTCGATGTACCGGCAGTCGGGATAACCGGTGCAGCCGATAAAGCTGCCAAACCGTCCCTTGCGGTTCAGCAACGGCTTCCCGCATTTGGGGCAGACACGGTCTGCCACGATGTCCGCGGGATCGATCTCCCGTTTGACGTAACGGCACTTGGGATAGCCGGAGCAGGCCACGAACGGGCCACGCTTTCCGGTTCGCGTGACGAGGGGCTTGCCACAACGCGGGCACATCTCGCCCGTTGGCTGCGGCGGCGGGGCCTTTTCCTGACCCTCCCGGCCCTTGATGTAATCGCACTCAGGATAGAGCGAGCAACCGATGAACTCACCCAGTCGGCTCATCCGGTAGACGAGCCGGCCGTTACGTCCCTCCTCCTTGCATTTCGGACAATCCTCACCGGTCTCGCGCATCGGCACTTTGACGCGCGCCGTGGCCTCAGCTTTCGTCAATGTCTTGGAAAACGGCTTGTAGAACTCGCGCACGATCGGCACCCACTTGCGACGGCCTTCCTCCACATCGTCCAGCTCCTCCTCCATGCCGGCGGTAAAGCTGACATCGACGATGTCCGGGAAGTGCTCGACCAGCCAGGCATTCACGGTCTTGCCCAGCTCGGTTGGAGACAGCCGCCGCTCTTCCTGCTTGACGTAGTGGCGGGTCTGGATGACTTCAACCGTGGGGGCAAAGGTGCTCGGCCGGCCGACCCCCAGTTCCTCCAGG
>VBJI01000130.1 GCA_005880875.1 Chloroflexota bacterium | reverse complement strand
CACCTCGCCGAAGCGATGCACCGTCTCGATGGCGTCGTAGAGGGGAACCGCACGCTCGGCGGGGATGAGGTCGGTGATCTTCAGGTAATAGCTACGGCCCTCCGGCCAGACCAGGGTCGGCACGCCGAAGACGCCGCGGCGGACCGCCTCGGCGTGCTCGCGCGCCAGCGTCGTGAAATCGGCGGCCTTCAGGTCCGTTTCGAATCGGACGACATCGAGCCCGGCTCGCTCGGCCGCCAACCGATGAGTCGTCGGCTGATCAACCGGTAGCTGGTCTTCGTGCCGGGCGCGCTGTAAGGCCAGCCGGAACCGGTCACCGGCAGCCTCACCCTGGGCCCGGGCGGCGGTGGCGGCGATGAAGGCCGGTAGCCCCTTCGCCTTGGGGTCGCGTTCCCAGATTGGCGCCGCCGGGGCGCCCTCGCGCGTGGCATGGTTCTGGCTCAGTGAGAAGAACCGGTAGGTCGGGTGGATGCGACCGGCCTTCTCCACGTCGGCCAGCCACATCGATCCGCGGTACGCCCAGGGGCAGAGAAAGTCGATGTAGACGGTCGGCTCGCTCACGTTCATCTCAACTTCGAGTTTACCGAGCCTGCGCTAGAGGGTAGGGTGCGGGAATGAGAATCGACGTCCGGTGCACGGCGGATGGCGCGGGGCATCGCTGCCAGGTCGAGGTGTCCGACGCCCGGTCCAGCACTCAGCACCTGGTTCGGGTTTCCCCAACCGAGCTCGAGCGATGGGGTGGCGGTCGCTCCGTCGAACAGCTGGTCCACGACAGCTTGGACTTCCTGCTCCAGCGCGAATCGAAAGAATCGATCCTCAGCGAATTCGATCTCTCGGTCATCAAACGCTACTTCCCCGAGTTTGACGGCGGCTAGGGGATAATTCCCGCCTTGTAGTCGCCCAGGATTTCGTTGGCCGCGCGGGCGCCTTCTTCGGCGCCGCCTTCCATGAATCCCTGGAAATTGATGGAGCAGTGCTCGCCGGCGAAATGACATCGTCCGTTGGGAAATGGCTGCCGGGCCTTTTCGTAGCCGCTGAATTTGGTGTACTGGCCGACCTTCCAGTACGAGTAGGAGCCAAGCAAAAACGGGTCCGTCAGGGGGACATCCAGCGTGGCCAGACCGTTCCAATGTTTGCTGATGTGTGGGAAGACCGGCTCGATCTGGCCAAGGAAGGTGCGGCCAAAGTTCAGCGCGTCATCGATGGTGGGCTGGCCTTTGAACGACGCCAGCGGCACCCCTCCGCCGGTGTAATTGACCAGGATCCCCGTCGCGCGATCTTGCCCGCGGGTGACTTCCCATGTGTTCTGGTAGCCGGTGTCGGCATAGGTGCTGCCGTTGCTGATCCCCCACGGCCCACGCTGATTCCAGAGCCGCGTGTCGAATTGGAGTTGCAGCTTGCAATTCTTGCCATAGCCAAGCTCGGCGATGGCGGTCGTCTTCCTGCTGTCAAACCCGGCCTGCCGAAGGTTGAGGTTACGAAGCACGGAGAACGGAATCGCCAAAATCACCCGATCGAAGGGTGACGAGAATTTTCCGGTCGGGCCGCTGAACGACAGGGTAAAGGTGCCAGCTGCGTTCATCGCGATCGCGGTTAGTGCCGTATTCAGCTGCACGCTCCCGGTGGGTAGGCTCGCAGCGATTGCCTTCGGGAGCAGCTCGTTGCCGCCGACCAGGTGATATCGCTCGTCGGAGGCACCGAAGATGCGGAAATTACCGGGGATCGGCTGGAATCCCAGCAGGTAGACGAGGTTGAGCGAGCTTTGCTCGGTGGAAATGTCTCCGTACTCAATGTTGTAGGCGACGTCGAGCAGCTGTCCCATCCGACTCGCGTGACCGCCGGGAACGCGCGACTCGATCCACCGGTAGAGGCTCAACTGGTCCAGGGCCAGACCAGCCTGATTGAAGCTGTTGTAGAGCGTCGGAAAGCCGGCCGCAGTCAGGTCCTTCTTGACGGCGTTGTAGACCGGGCCGAAATCGGCGTTCGCCTGGTCGCGCGTGTAGTAATGCCCGAAGAAGAAGTCGGTCTCGGTGGACTGGGTCGGCTCGGCCGCCAGCAGGTCCACGGTCGGGATGTTGAACCGGTTTGCCAATTTCAGGATCGTCTTGTGGCGGCTGTCGATCAGCTCACCGCAGTGCTCGCTCGTCTGACCGTTATCCCAGGTTGACGTATCCGAGTGCATCCGGCCGCCCACTCGATTGGACGCCTCGTAGATCGTCGAGGCGATGCCGGCATCCCGCAAGGTCAATGCCGCGTTCAAGCCGGCGATCCCACCTCCGACGACGGCGATCCGGGGCGGTTGGGATGCGAAGGCGGCGATCGGTCCACCGAGGGCGACCGCGCCCACCGTGGCACCGGTAGCCTTGATGAAGTCGCGCCGTGTCCACTCTCGCTGCCGGCGTTGCCGTTGGACGGCCTCGATCGAGCGTCCTGATGAGGTGGCTTCCTCAAAATCCTCAAAAAGTGCCTGAAGCCGGCTCAATAGCGGCGTGCGTGCCATCCACTCCCTCCCGCGTGCTACTTTGATCCGTAAAGCCGGCGGCCTGTTTCGGTAAAGCTACACGACCTGCCGCACGGCCGCAACTGGATTGACAAAGGTGAAACAGTCGGGTAGTTTGCTGGGAAGCCGAGCGCCGTCAATCGGCTAATGAGTCTCCGGGGGAGAGGAGGGAGCGGTAGCCAGCGTTGCTTCAATCCACGGCTTCCCGCGCCCTGGGCCCGCTGACGGCGGCTAGCCAGCCGCAACCCACCCCCGCTGCGGCCGAAGTCCGGCTCGAACGCGTCCGCAAAACCTTCGGCGATGTTGTCGCCGTCGACGGCGTCGACCTGGAAGTGCGCGAAGGCGAGTTTTTCTCGCTGCTTGGGCCCTCCGGGTGCGGC
>VBJI01000129.1 GCA_005880875.1 Chloroflexota bacterium | reverse complement strand
ACGCCGCCGTGAAGACGGCGGCGGGGTCCCTCCGCGATCTTCGGGTCGCCGAGGTGACCAAGCTCGACGTCACCATCGAAAACGGCAAGGTGGTCAACTGGCGGGCGAGGTTGAACCTCTCCTTCAAGTACGAGCACGAGTAGCCGGTCGGTACCCGCCCACCACCCTCCCCCTCGCGACGCGGGGGGGAGGGACAGTGGCGGCGACGAGGGTCAGATCGTTGCCGGGACCCTCGGCAGTTCCTCGACCGCGGCGTCGATTCGCGACTGCGACAGCTCGACGTCCTCGAGCTTGCCCGCGAAGTAGGCGTCGTAGGCGGACATGTCGAAGTGGCCGTGCCCGGAGAGGTTGAACAGGATCGTCCGCGACTGGCCTGACTCCTTCGCCGCCATGGCCTCTTCGACGACCGCGCGGAGCGCGTGGGCCGCTTCCGGCGCCGGCAGAAATCCCTCCGTACGGGCGAAGCGCACGGCTTCTGCAAAGCACTCGTTCTGCTTGTAGGCGCGGGCCTCGACCACGCCTGCCTCGACCAGCGCGCAGAGCGAGGGCGCGTCGCCGTGGTAGCGGAGGCCGCCGGCGTGGATCCGGTCCGGGATGAAGCTGTGCCCGAGCGTGTACATCTTCACCACCGGGCCCATCCCCACCGCGTCGCCGAAGTCATAGGCGTAGACGCCCCGCGTCAGCGTCGGGCAGGCGGCGGGCTCGGCGGCGATGAAACGCGTTTTCGGATGCTTGCCTTTCAGTCGGTCCCCGATGAACGGGTAGCTCAGCCCGGCGAAGTTGGAGCCGCCGCCGACGCAGCCGATGACCACGTCCGGGTAGTCGCCGGCCATCTCCATCTGCTTCTGGGTTTCGAGGCCGATCACGGTCTGGTGAAGGAGGACGTGGTTCACGACCGACCCGAGCGAGTACTTGGCGTCCTCGTGGGTGGCGGCGTCCTCGACCGCCTCGGAGATCGCGATGCCGAGGCTGCCTGGCGAGTCCGGGTCCTGGGCCAGGATGCCCCGGCCGGCGTTGGTGAGGCTGGTCGGCGAAGGATGGACGGTGGCGCCCCAGGTCTCCATCATCGCCCGGCGGTAAGGCTTTTGCTCGTAGGAGACCTTGACCATGTAGACGGTCACCTCGAGGTCGAAAAGCGCCCCGGCGAAGGCCAAAGCCGAGCCCCACTGGCCTGCGCCAGTCTCGGTGGTCAGCCGCTTGACACCCTCTTTGGCGTTGTAGTAGGCCTGCGGGACCGCGGTGTTGGGCTTGTGGGAGCCGGCCGGTGAGACACCCTCGTACTTGAAGTAGATCTTGGCCGGCGTGTCGAGAGCCTTCTCCAGCCGGTCGGCCCGGTAGACCGGGCTCGGGCGCCAGATCTTGTAGACCTCTCTGACCTCGTCCGGGATCTCGATCCAGGGCTCCGCCGACACCTCCTGGGCGATGATCGCCTGGGGGAAGATCGGGGCCAGGTCCGCGGGTCCCATCGGCTGCAGCGTTCCCGGGTGCAGGTAAGGAGCCGGCGGGCCGGGCAGGTCGGGCAGGATGTTGTACCAGCGCTCAGGTATGTCGCTCTCGTTGAGCAGGATCTTCTTGGCCATTTCCCTTTCCAGCCTCCGTGAAGTAACCGGCCCCCGCGCACTCGGCGCTCGCCCAAGGGTATCGCTTTGAGAAAGGCCGCCAGCAGGCTGCTAGGAGACCGGGACGGGTTCCCGGGTCGACTGGCTCTTGCTCTCGCGGAGGATCAGGAAGCGCGTCTGTTCCCAGGCGACGGTGACCCGGACCCACCTGGCGTCGCCGGCGGCCGAGCTGCCCAGGTCGATCGTGAGGCTGAACGGTGCGCGCGCCCCGGGGACCAGGGTGCCCACCTTCGCGGCGCCGCTCGCCAGCTCTGTTCCGAAGGAGTTGAGCAGGCTGGCGCTGAGTACGAGGCGGCCGGCCTGGACGGCGCCCCCGTTGCGCACGAATCCCGTCATCCTCAGCGTCCCACCGACACGGCGCTCAGTCTCCTGCTCGTCCACGACCTGGGCGGAGTCGTAGCTGAAGGTCGAGCCGTAGTAGAGGTCGTTGGGCGGGTTGGGGCCGATGTCGACAGCCAGCTTGAAGGGCGCTTCACCGCTCGCGTCAACATCTCCCAGCTTTGTCGTGGTCGCGCCGAGGACGCTCTGCCCGGCCTTGTCGGCGCTCTCCGTGAAGGTGATCGAGACGTTGGGCGCCGGTCCTTTCCCGGAGTTCTTCACCTTGCCGGTGACGTTGTCGATCACGTGCGATCCGGAATAGGTGACGCTGAAGCTCAGCTCGGCCACATCCAGCGACGGCCGGTCCCAGCTGGGCGCAGCCTTGTACCTGACCCCGGCGCCCAGGTTCCGATCGCCGACCGGGATGCTGACCGAGTAGGGCTTGGAGGCGCCCGCAGCGAGATCGCCAAGGTTGACCGACCGGACTCCGTCGCCCTGCGCCAACGGCCCGGTGCCGCTGAGGTCAACAGTCGCGTTGACGACCACATTGTGGGCGACGCCGGCGCCGTTGTTGCGGGAGACGCCGCTGATCACGATCGAACCACCGGTGAGGCTGGCGCTTTCGGACTCCGAGTCGAGTCTCGGCGTGCGGGCGCCGATCAGGAAGCCGGCCGTCCCCGCGGCCGCGAGAACGATCGAGGAGACGACCGCCACCGCGACCACCAGCGCGATTCGCTGCTCCGAAGCCGAGCCCACCACCAGAGATAGTGTCGGCTGGACGGGGGGTTCGCGAAAAGGGCTACTCCTGAATGGCAAGCGTGCAGGTGACCGTCACGGACTTCGCCGGCGACTGAATCATCGCCGCTGCCGGGTCCCAGGAGTAAGGAGCAGATCTAGCTGGAGGAAGCCGCCCTCCGAGTGGCGGCCGCCCGGTCTCCAGCCAACCGGGCCACGGAAGACCGGACCCGCGAAGGCGAAGGTGTGGAACTCCCCGTTCTCGCCGCAGGCGTCGACACCGGCGCCTTCGATGTCCTCCAGGAACCGCTCGTCGACCAACCGGCCCAGCCAGGTCTGATCCAGGCGTGCCAGTTCTACGCAGGTGAGCACAGCCCGGCCGCCGCTCTCGACGAACTCGCGCAGCAAGGCAGCCGGCGGTTCCGCCCAGAGCGGCTCGACGTGCTCCAGGCCGGCTGCGGTGACCCTCTCCTCGTACCAGGCCCGGACGTCGGTCAGGTGGATGTCGCCCAGGACGACGCCGCTGAAGCCCTCCTCACGCAGGCGTCGCAGCTCCTCGCCGAGCCGCGCCTCCATCTCCGGCCAGGTCGTGCCGACGGCGGTCAAGGTGACTCCGGCCGCCTCGGCTTGGGCCCTCAGCAGCTCGATCCTGGTCGCGTGGAAGCGCACCCGCCTGGTGGCGGCGTCGTAGAAGTTGAGGAGCCGGGTGACCGGCAGTCCGCGAGTTCGGGCGCGGTGCAGGGCAAGGACGCTGTCCTTGCCTCCTGACCACATCAGGGCGTAGCCGCTCACCTGGGGAAAAGTAAAGCGCCGGTTGTGGTTTGCTTGGTCCGGTGCGCATCGTCTCGCTGCTGCCGAGCGCGACCGAGACCCTCTTCGCGCTCGGGCTCGGATCGGACCTGGTTGCCGTCACCCACGAGTGTGACTTCCCGCCCGAGGCCCAGGAGCTGCCGATCGTAACCAGGTCGACGCTCGGGCTGGAGCGCCGCACCAGCGGCGAGATCGAGACCGCGGTGGCCCATGCTGCTCTGGAAGGACGCCCTTTGTACGA
>VBJI01000051.1 GCA_005880875.1 Chloroflexota bacterium | reverse complement strand
GGTCTGGGTCACGGTGCCTGACGACGAGTTGTTATCGCCCCAGTTGATCGTCGCCGCAAAATCAGCCGCCGTCGCCTGCCCGCCGGCAGGGTCCTTGAAGCTGCCAACGACGGCAGTCATCGCCTTGGTGGCGGTAGCCGTCAGGCTCTTGTTTGCGTCCGCGGTCAGGGCGGCATCGGCGATCGCCGGCGTGTCGGCCGCCCCGCTGCTGGCGCTTTTGCCGCCGTCGTCAGTCAGCGTGATGGTCACCGAGTACGGTTTGGTGGCTGGGATGTTCGCGTCGTAGATGTGTGAACCGCTGACCGAGACGTTCCCACATTCACCGCAGTCGGGCCACGAGATATCGGTTGCCGCCGATGTCGAGCCGTCACCCCAGTTGATGGTTGCCGTCAGACCGGGGTCGACCGTACCAGCGTCGGCGAACGCCGTGTTCTGGTCGAGGAAGAACGCGCTCGCCGCGACCCTGGCACCTTCGGTTGTGCCGCCTTCGCCGCCGCCCCCGAGACTGGTGGAGCTGGTCGACGAAATGGTCGCGTCGCTGATTGTCGCCGTGTCGGGATCAGCGCTATTCGACGTCTGGGTCGTATCGGGCTCGGTCACGGTCACCGTAATTGAAAAGTCGCCGGAATCTTTGTAGGTATGAGATCCGGTTACCGTGTAGACGGCGATGGAGCCCAGGTCGGGATCCGTCTGCAGCGCGCAGGTTATCGTCCCGGCGCTGTGCTCCGTCGTGTCACCCCAGTTGATATCCGCGGAATAGTCCGCGGGGGTACAGGTTGCTAGCGCTCCGGTGTCCACGAACTCGGCGACCTGCCAGCTATCGACATTGTTAGGGCCTTCGACAGCGGTGTGTGGCGTCCCAGGGGCAAAGAACACCGTGTCTGGTGGCGGCGTCTGGGCGAAGGCGGTCGTACTCCCAAGTACTGCCAGACCCGACGCGGCAGCCGCTGAGGTCGCGGTGAGTGCCAGCCAGGTGCGAATCGACCGATGATGTCCAAGAGTCCGCATTCGTTCCCTCCTCCCAAGCATGAGCCGTGCCAACCGTGGAATTCCCCTGGTCCGCCCCTGTCGTCGCCGCGACTGTCAGTTACTTTCCCGTGGGCCGAGTGTATTCCGATCACTTCGAATGTCAAGGATTTGGTAAGCACCGCGGTTTCATGCCACTAGGAGTGGCAAAAACGTGCGCTATCGGTGGCGAGCGGCTAGATCTTGATGGCCGTAACGATCCACCGCTTGGTGTCGACGTTGAAAGGCCAGCAGGTGATGACCGTCAGCCGCGCGTCGCCCGTCGGATTGAGAACGGCCAGGTCGGTCGGCAGCACGATCTGGTGACCGGTAACCCGGTAGGTCTGCATTTGGCCCCCGATACTCACCTGGATCGTGTCGCCCGGGGCCAGGTCATACAGGCGGCCGAAGATGTTCCCCTGGATGTCGTCGTGTCCGTAGATGACGGCATTGCCGTCCCCAAACGGGGCTGAGAGGGCGAAGTGCGTCACGGCGAATCCGGGGGCGATCTGCATGATGCCCTTGCTATCCGTGCTGCGGTCATAGACGGGCGCGTTATGGATGCCGATGCTCGGGATCGAGATCATGGCGACGGCCCCAGGACGGCCGGCGCTGGCCGTGCCTGCCGCCGTCGATACTTGAGCGGCGCGAGAACCCAGGGTTGTTTCAACCGACGGCGAAGCGACCGCGATTGAATGTCTATCCGGCGTCACTGAAGAGGTAGCCGATGAAAGATGTATCGAGGGATGGATCATCGACGCCAGGCTCAGGATGCCCAGAACCACGGCCAGGGCACCGAGCCCTATAAGAAGGATTGGACCCCGCCTCACCGGATGATCTTCCCCGGCCCTGACGGGGTTGTCAATGACACGCCCCCGGCCCGGTGCGGTTAACCCTTAGCTTTTGCGGTTTTCGACCGTGTCGACGTTGCCTTCGCCGGGGAGGTGGTCCGAGCCGCCGGCTTTTCGCCCGCCGGGGCAAGCTTGGCCAGCGCACTCATCAGGCGAGCCTTGCGACGGGACGCATTGTTGGCGTGCAGGACGCCCTTCTCGGCCGCCTTGTCGAGGGCGCTGATCGCCCGCCGAACTTCCTCGCTCGTCAGGCTGGCGGCGTCGGGCACCGCCGGCCGCCGGGCGCGCGAAACCAGCGTCTTGACCGCCGATCGGGTGGAGCGGTTCCGATCGCGCTTGCGTAGCGATGCACGCACGCGCTTCTTTGCCGACTGGGTATTCGCCATGCGAGCGGTGATTATACCGGCATAATGGCTCCCGATGTCTAGCGAGCGGCGGCGCATCGCGTCGGCCGCCACGCTCATCCTGATCGCCTACGGACTGAGTCGCGTGCTCGGCGCCGTGCGCGAGCTCGTCATCGCCAACACCTTTGGCACCGGCCCCAACCTGGACAACTACCGGGTGGCCTTCGCCGTCCCGGACCTGCTCTTCAACCTCCTGTTGGCCGGCGCCATCAGCTCGGCATTCATCCCGGTGCTGTCCGAGCACCTGGCCAAGAACGAGCCGGCGCGCGCCCGCGAGATTGCCGAGCGCGTCCTGAATTCGTCGATCGTCATCCTGACGGTGGGGGCGGCGGTGCTGTTTGTCGTCGCGCCGCTTTATGTCTCCCTGATCGCCTTCGGCTACAGCCCGAAAGACCATGCCCTGATCACGGACCTGACCCGGATCCTGCTGCTGCAGCCGATCTTCCTGGGGGCCGGCGGCATGGTGATCGGCATCCTCACGGCCTATCAGCGGTTCTTCGCCCAGGCGCTGGCCCCGCTCTTCTATAACGGCTCGATCATCGTGGCGGCCGCCTTCTTCGCACCGCGCTTCGGCGTGACCGCCCTTGCCGTGGGCGTGGTCGCCGGCGCGATGCTGCACCTCGGTATCCAGCTGCCGTCGCTCTGGCGGACCGGTTGGCGGCCAACGACGGAGCTCGGGCTACGCGATCCCGGTGTTCGGAAAGTCGGGCGCCTGATGTTTCCGATCGCGCTCGGGCTGGCCGCGGCCCAGGTCAATGTCTTCGTCGATACCGTCCTCGGCACCTCGCTGCCGCACGGTCGGGTCGCGGCGCTGCGCTACGCCGACACCATCGCGCAGCTGCCGCTGGGCACCTTCTCCCAGGCTCTTGCCTTCGTCCTGTTTCCGTTCCTGGCTCGGGACGCCGCGGTGCGCGCCTTCGACTCGATCCGGCATCGTACCGCGCTGGCGTTGCGACTGAACATTTTCGTGCTGGTGCCGGCGTCCGTCGGGCTGGCGATCCTCGGGGTGCCAATCGTGGCCGTCCTGTTCGAGCGCGGCCAGTTCAGTGCCGACTCTGTCCAGCAGACGGCGTACGCCCTCACATTCTTCAGCCTCGGGTTGGCCGGCCAGGCCGGGACGGCATTGCTGGTGCGCGTGTTCTATGCGTTGCAGGACGTGATCACCCCGCTCCGGATCTCACTGATCGTGATCGGTGTCAACCTGGCCACGAACGTGGTGCTCGTCCACCTGCTGGCCCAGGGCGGGCTGGCGCTCGGCACGTCGATCGCGGCCACGCTGAATGCGATCCTGCTCGGTCGGGCGCTGCGGGGACGGCTCGGCGGGTTGGAGGGTCGCGCGATCCTGCAAACCGTCCGCCGGTCACTCATCGGGGTCATCCCGATGGCGCTCGTCGTCGCCGGCGTGATCTTTGTGGTTACGGGCGGATCCGTCCACGGTGGGTTTCGCCCACTGGCGGCGACGTTGGTCGCCGTGGCGCTTGGCGCCAGCACCTACCTCGCCATTCAACTCGCGCTCAAGAGCGAGGAGGTCCGCGTTCTCCTCTCGGTCCTCCGGCGCGAGCAGCTTCGCGCCTGAGGATGTCTAGACTCGTGCTGACGTGGCACTGATCCTCCCCGCGTACGCCAAACTGAATCTGACGCTGGATGTCGTCGGACGCCGCCCCAACGGCTACCACGACATCGATTCGGTGATGCAGACCATCTCGCTGCACGACCTGCTCTGGATCGACCGGACGGACTGTCGCGTCTTCGACCTCGTGGGACCCCCGATCGAGGGTGAGAACCTGGTCCTCAAGGCGGCCCGCGAGCTGGAAGGTCGGCTGAGCCGCGCGTTACCCTTCACCATCCGGCTCTTCAAGCGCATCCCGATGGGCGCCGGGCTTGGCGGCGGCAGTGCCGATGCGGCCGCATTTCTGAAAGCGGCCAACCGCCTGTATGACCTCAGGCTCACGCTGGCGCAGCTGATCGAGATTGCGACCGAGGTTGGACAGGATGTCCCCTTCTTTCTCCGCGGTGGTACCGCCCGGGCGACCGGTCTCGGTTCGAGCGTGTTGCCGCTCGCACCGATCCCATCAACCTTGCGTTTTCTCGTGGTTTGTCCGCCGGTGCAGGTGGCGACTCGCAGCGTTTACGAGGCGCTCGATGGCGCCGCCGTCAGCGCTCGCCGTACGCCGGCATTCGTCGAGGCGCTGGCGACTCCCGTGTATCACGGCGTCGGTAACGATCTCGAGCCCCTGGCGCGAAAACTCTTTCCCGCGCTCGAGGAGGCAACCGAACGGCTGCGACCGATCGTGCCGTCCCTCAGCATGACCGGGACGGGCGCCGCGCTATTCGCCGTCTTTTCGAGCCGGCGCGATGCCGAGGCGGCCCTCGCCGCGGTGCGGCCCGTCGGGTATCCCGCCTGGGTGTGCCGGCCGGTCGCGGCCGCGGACTGATGCCGACGAAGCTGGGCGCGCGAGGAACCGCCGCCCTGTGGGCGGGCAAGCTGACATCGGCGCTCAGCCGCGGACTGCGCCGGGGAGGTGGGACGACGCTGCCCGGCGACGTCGCGCGCTGGATCGACCCCCGGATCCTCACCAAGCTCTCGCGCTCCCTCGCGGAGGGAACGGTCGTGATCACCGGAACGAACGGCAAGACCACGACGGCGGCCCTGTTGCGCCACATCCTCGAGGCGCAGGGGCGGCAAGCTGTAGCCAACCAGGCGGGCGCGAACCTGATCTTCGGGGTGACCGCCGCCATCGTGAATCAGACGAGCTGGTCGAAAACGCTGCCCGCCGACGTCGGTCTCTTCGAGATCGATGAGGCGAGCCTGCCTCGACTGGTTCAGGAAGTCGCCCCGGGAACGATTGTCGTAACGAACCTCTTTCGGGACCAGCTGGACCGCTACGGCGAACTGGAGACGACGGCTGCCCACATTCGCCGGGCGCTCACCCAGGGCCCGGAGGGGGTAACCGCGGTCTTGAACGCCGATGATCCGATGGTCGCGGCGCTGGGCGACGGTCTGCCGCGGGTCATCTACGCCGGCCTCGACGATCCGTCCCTGCTGCGGCCGGAGCTCAGTCACGGGGCTGACGCGAAGTTCTGCCCGCGCTGCGGCAGTGCCTTCATCTTCGAGGGCGTCTACTTCGGCCACGTCGGCCGTTATCGCTGCCCCCGCGGCGATTTCGCCCGTCCGTCACCGGATATCAAAGCCACCGCAATTTCCATCGAGGGCATGGAGCGGATGCGGCTGCGAGTCAGCGACGGGGCGCAGACCGCCGATGTCGATGTCCCACTGTCCGGTCTGTACAACGCCTACAACATCATCATGGCGCTGGCGGCGGCGAAGGCGATGCGCGTTCCGCTCGCGAAGAGCGCGGCGGCGCTGCATGATTTCACGCCGGCCTTCGGCCGGATGGAGCGCACCACGATCGACGGCCGCGCGGCGGTGCTGCTGCTGGCCAAGAACCCGACCGGGTTCAACGAGGTGTTGCGAACCGCCATCCAGTTTGGCAAGGCCAGCTCGTTCCTGATCGCGCTGAACGACCGGATCGCCGACGGACAGGACGTCTCCTGGATCTGGGACGTCGATTTCGAGCAGCTCAAGGGCGCGGCGCAACACATCGTCGTGAGCGGCGACCGCGCGCTCGACCTTCGGGTGCGGCTGAAGTACGCGGAGATTCCATCCGAGCGGATCGAGGTCGTGACCGATTGGCGAAGCGCACTGAAACGCGCCGCCGACGCGACGCCAGCGGGTCAGACCGTTTTCGTCCTGCCGACCTACACCGCCATGCTGGAGCTACGCGCGGTGCTCACCCGCGACGGGGCGCTCCGCCCCTACTGGCAGGGACAGCCGGCTGACGCGAAGCCATAGGGCCCCGGCCGCGCCCCCCAGCAAGAGCACGACGATATTGCCGACGTGGCTGAGAACCGCCACCGCGGCGATAAGCGCGGCCGGTCGCGCGCCAAACGTGCTCAGCACCAGCACGAAGAAGCCCTCGTAGGTGCCGACCGACCCGGGCGTGATGCTGATCGCCTGGCTGATGATGAAGATGGTGCAGGCGAGCACCAGCGTGGGCACCGCGAGCTGCGGGCTGAGCGCCCGGAAGTAGGCGATCAGGCCGCCCACGATACAGAGCCAGACCACCACGCTCAGCAGGCCGGCGATCGTGAGCCGCCCGGGCGAGCGGAGCAAGGCAAATCCCTTCAGCACCGACTCGGCGAAGCGGTCAACGAAGGCGCCCAGGCGATGGGGCAGGTATTTCGCCAGCCGGTCGATGACGATCAGGGTCGGTTCCGGGTAGCTCACCATCAGGTAGGCGACCACCCCGATCACGATCGAGACGGCGGCAATCGCGACCACGCCGCTCCAGAGTCCGAAGCTATTCGCGCCCGCACCGGAGACCGCCGCCGCACCGACGGCGATCACCAGCAGGGCGAGCACATCGAGGACTCGCTCGACGACAACGGTGGCGCCGGCCTCCCCGACGCCGATGCCGGCGCGGGGGGCGATCGCGCCGATCCGCAACAGCTCACCGAGCTTGAAGGGCGAGACGGAGTTCAGCGCGAACCCGATGCCGGTGACGGCCGTCGCATCGGCCAGGCTGGTCCGTGGCGCGGACGCACGCAGGATCACCAGCCAGCGCCAGCCGCGGGTCAGGATGAACGCCACGTAGAAGAGCTCCGCGAGCAGGATCCATCCGAGGGACGCGCCCCGGATCGCGCTCGCCACCTCCGCCGGATGCACGGTCCTGATCAGCCCATAGAGGATGAGCAGGCCGATCGCCAGCAGGACCGCGGCCTGAATCAGGCGGCGGCGGGTCAGCTGCGCCTCCCGGCCAGCCGGAGCACCGTGAGCATCGCCCGGAAGATCTCCTGCCGCGAGATCTTGGAGTGGCCCTGCACACGTTCGGTGAAGGTGATCGGGACTTCGACGATGTTGAGGCCGGCGCGTTCGCAGCGGGTCAACAGCTCGACCAGCGCGGAGTAGCCCGATGACCGCAGCGGCCGGGTGACGAGGAAGTGCATCGCTCGCTGGCTGTAACAGCGAAAACCACCAGTGCAATCGTGCGTGTGGAGCCGGAGCACCTGTCGGGCGACGAAGTTCGCCGTCGCGCTCAAGACGCGACGGTTGATGGCCCAGCCCTCGATGGCGCCGCCCGGAACATAGCGGGAGCCGACCGAAAGATGGGCGCCGTCCTCGACGGCCCTGATCAATGCCGGGATGCGCTCCGGCGGGTGGGAGAAGTCTGAATCCATGGTGAGCACGGTGTCATAGCCGTGCTGCAGGCCATACGCGAAACCCGCCATGTAGGCGGTCCCCAGCCCAAGCTTGGCCGGTCGAGCCATGATGTCGAGCCGTGCGTCTTTGAGCATGCGGTCGCGCACCAGATCGCCGGTGCCATCGGGTGACGCATCGTCGATCACCAGGACTTCCAGCGCCGGCGCGGCTTGATGCACCCGTTCGACCAGGGGGAGGATGTTGCTCGCCTCGTTGTAGGTCGGGATGCAGACCAGCTGGCGAGCCACGCGCCGTACGATACCCAATGTGGACGCCCCGATGCTGCGGATTGCGCACCTCTACCCGGATGAGATGAATATTTACGGCGATCGCGGCAACATCCTGACGCTGCAAAAACGGGCGCAATGGCGCGGCATCCAGGTCGAGGTCCGTGCGATTGGACGGGGACCGTCGCCCGACCTGTCCGACGTCGACCTCATCTTCTGGGGCGGTGGCCAGGACCGTGACCAGGAGCTCGTCTTCACCGATGCGGCGACCCACAAGGTGGAGTCGATCCGGGGGGCCCTTGCGGATGGAGCGGTGGTGCTGGCCGTCTGCGGCGGCTACCAGCTGCTCGGCGAGTACTACGTGACCGCCGAGGGCAAGCAGCTGCCCGGGCTGGAGCTCGTCGAGCTGCACACCGTCCCAGGTCCCAAGCGCAACATCGGCAATATCGTGATCGAGACCCGCGATCTCGGGCTGCAGCCGGCGACGCTGGTCGGCTTCGAAAACCACAGTGGCCGCACCTACCTCGGCCCCGGGCTGACCCCGCTCGGCCGGGTCCTCCGCGGCGCCGGCAACAATGGCCAGGATGGCACCGAGGGGGTCGCGGCCGGCAACATCTTTGGGACGTACCTGCACGGCTCGCTCCTGCCAAAGAATCCGCATTTCGCGGACCTTTTACTCGATCGAGCGTTACGCCGGCGGGGTTCCGTCCGTTTACAGCCCTTGGATGACACCGTCGAGCTGTCGGCCCACGAAACGATCCGAGCCCGAGTTGGTGCCGCCGGATGACCGGACCGCCATCCTCCGTGACCGGCGAGGGTACGCTTGAGGACATGAGCCAGGCCGCCCGGCCAACCGACCTCGGCGTCGCCCCGCAGCCACGCACCGCGACGGCGGCGATCTTCGGGCGTCCGAACTGGCTCCCCCTGGTGCTCATTCTCGGCGATGCCGCGATCGCGGGCGTCTCGGTGATCCTGGCCTACGAATACCGCTATCACCTGGATCGCATCCCGCAGGTGGTCAGGGAGCCGCTCGCCTTCGGTCCCTATGTGGCCGCCATCCCGGTCGTGATCGCCATCTACCTGTTCGCGCTGTCCATCAACCAGCAGTACCGGTCGTGGCGGGGCCGGACGCTGGTGGACCAGCTCTTTGCGATGGCGAGCGGCTCGGCCCTCGCGGCCATGCTGATGCTGGCCGGGATGTCCTTGTATCGCGGCTTCGAATACGCCCGGCTGACCTTCGTCTACACCGTGATCATTGCTGCCGTCCTGATGACGGCCGAACGCTATCTGCTTCGGCAATACGAAACCCGATTGCGGCGGCGCGGCATCGGCACCGAGCGGGTGCTGATGGTCGGCACCGGAACCGGCAGCCAGTTACTGATCCAGCGGATGGCGATGTTCCCGCAGTACGGTTACCACGTCTCTGGCGTCCTCGACGACCATCTCGAGTTAGGCAGCAGCTTCGCCGGCACCCCGGTCGTGGGACGGATCGGCGACCTGCGGCAGCTCATCCCCCGGATGGGCGTCGACCAGGTCTTCGTCGCCGTCCCCGGGGCGACGAACGACGAGATCCTGCATCTGGTCAAGACCTGCGACGACCTGCAGGCCGAATTCAAGCTGGTCCCCGACCTGCTCGAGGTGATGAGCACCCGCGCCGCCGTCGACGCCATCGACGGCCTGCCGCTGATCGGCATCCGGCGCAGCCGGTTGCGCGGTCCGGCGGCGGTGCTCAAGCGAGCCATCGACATCGTCATCAGCGCCGTCGCCCTGATCATTACGTCGCCGGTGATGCTGGTCATCGCCATCGCGATCAAACTGACGTCGCCGAGGGGACCCATCTTCTTCCGCCAGCCGCGGGTCGGCCTGCACGACCAGCGGTTCACCGTCTACAAGTTCCGATCGATGATCCCGGACGCCGAAGCGCAGACCGGTCCCGTGGTGGCGGCCCCCGACGACGATCGTTGTACGCCGGTCGGACGGGTCTTGCGCCGGCTCAGCCTGGACGAATTACCGCAGCTCTTCAACATTCTCAAGGGCGACATGAGCCTGGTCGGGCCGCGGCCCATGCCGATCTTTCTGGTTGAGCGGTTCACCGAGGAGATCCCGCGCTATCTGGAGCGCCACCAGGTCAGGCCCGGCCTCACGGGCTGGGCGCAGGTCAACGATCTGCGGGGCGGTGAAGCCTTTGCCGACCGGGCGATGTATGACATCTATTACGTGGAGAACTGGTCACTGGCGCTCGACCTGAAGATCCTGATCTTGACGGCGGCCCGAGTGTTCTTTCAGCGGCGGGCGTACTAGGCTCACTCCGAGCGCCGCTTCGTAGGCGGCGACCGTCAGCTCGGCCGCCCGCTCCCAGGTGAAGCTGCGCGCCCGCTCGATCCCGAGCTGGCGCCGGGCGTTGTCAGCGGGCCCGTCGAGGGTCTGGCGGATGGCTTGCGCGAACGCGCGTGGGTTCATGGGATCGCAGAAGACGGCGACCCCATCGGCGATCTCGTGGAGGACTGGGAGGTCGCTGCAGACCACCGGCGTGCCGCAGGCCAGCGCCTCGATCACCGGCAGACCAAAACCCTCCGCCCGAGACGGCAGCACCACGACGGCCGCTCCCCGGTAGAGGTCGGGGACCGCGCTCTCCGGAAGCCGGCCGGGCAAGACCACCGATCCCTGCGGCAAGGCTTCCGCTCCCTTGCGTATCTCGGGATGCCGGGGATCGTCGCCGGCGATGACGAGCTGGGCGTTCGGACGGTCACCATGAAGCAGCCTGAACGCCTCCAGCAGGATCGGCAGGTTCTTGTACGCCTTCCATTGGCCCAGATAAAAGATGTATGGCGGACGGATGCCGAGGCGAAGCTGCCAGGCGGCTTCAGCCTCGGGATTGCGGGTGGGGCTGAAGCGGTCGTCGGCCGCTTCGGGGATCGTCATCACCCGGCCGGCCGCCTCCGGGAAACTCCGATTGACCGCGGTGGCGGTGGCCATCGACGGCGTGATGACGCGCTCGGCTCGCCGGACGGCATTGCGCATCAGCATCTGGTTGACGACGCGGGGCAATGGGCCGGAATGGATCTCGGGGAACTGGAAGGGGAAGAGGTCGTGAACGGTGACCACGAAGTGACCGGGCTTGATCAGTGGCAGGTTGTAATGCGGGAAATGGATCAGGTCGAGCTCGGCGCGAAGCAGGCTGAGGGGGAGCACCGACTGCTCGGCCAGACGATAGGGCTGGGCGTTGACGGTCATCAAGCGGGCGGAGCCGCCGATCAAGGCGCGGACGATCGCCGCGTCCTGACGGCTGGCCACCACGTTCAGCCGGTCGCCCAGGATGAGGGCGAGCTTCGGAAGCAGCCCGGTAATATAGCGACCAATGCCGAGCGCCCCGATCAGGCGGGCGTCGAAGCCGATCCCCCTTGCGGTCAAACCAGCCTCATGGTGAGCGATCCATAGGATTATCGCGCACGTCTGACGAGGCGATGACCAAATCCGGCCCGCAAGCCCGGTTTCAAACGGGGCCCGCGGCCCGGCGGTATGGGTATTCGCTGCTCAGCGCGGCCGTCGCCGGCGCCCTCGCGCCCGCCTACGTGATTCGCTGGCACGTGGGCCCGCTGCCCACGACGCTGCTCGAGGTGGCATTGCTTGTCACGATCGCCATCTTCGTGGGTCTGTACCGCGCCTATTTCCTCGAGCCCGCCGCGTTTGCCATCATCCTGGCGTCGGTCGCCACCACGCCGCGCCGGGCGGGCCTGGTCCTGCTGGGCTTTGGAATCGGCGGGGCGGTGGCGGCCCTGCTGAACATCGCCGTGGTGCTCGATGCCATTCGCCACCACGTGCTCGATCTCGCCACCACGCCCCCGGTCGTCATCTATCAGACCGCCAACGCGGTGGCGCTGTATTTGATTCCACTGGTGGCGATGGCCGCCGCCCTGCTCGTGCACGGCAAAGACCGCCTGGAGCGATGGGCGAGCGGCCTGTTCCTGGCGATCGCCCTACCGGCCTGCCTGTTGAGTTTCTCGCGGGGCGGCTACCTGGCTCTCGCCGCGATCGCCCTGGGATTGGCCTTCTCCCATCGCTGGGCCAAGCTCTTCGTACCGGCCGTCATTCTCGCCGGATTGCTGGTCAGCCAGGTGCCGTTGATCCGACACCGGATCGCCTACGAGCTTCATCCCATCCCGGGGAATACGCTGGACTATCGCTTCCGGCTCTGGGGCCAGACGTTGAAACTGATGAGCCATCATCCGGTGCTCGGCATTGGCCTCTCGAATTTCCAGCAGGCGATGGGCCCCTACTGGCAGGACCTGACGAAGGTCATCTATCCCCACAACATCGTGCTCAACTTCTGGACCGTCACCGGCCTCCTCGGCCTGGTCGGATTCGGCTGGCTGGCCGTCCGGGCTTTCCTGCTCGGCTGGCGCGGCTGGCGCCGCGACGCCCCCGGATGGCAGCCGTACGACCTGGGGGTCATGCTGGCCCTGATTGGCATCGTGGTACACGGCCTGGTCGACGTCCCGTTCTTCAAGAACGACCTGAGCCTGGAGTTCTGGGCGCTGCTCGGCGTTCTCTGGGCTGCCTATCGATGGGGCCGGATGGGGCGCGATGTCGGGACAAGCCCCTGAGGCGAACCGGCGTTATACCGCCGTGGCGGACGCTGAGCCGAATCTGCCTTCCTCGCCGGCGGGGGAGGGTTGGGGTGGGGGCTCCGACTACTCCGCGGTAGTTCGGGATAGCCAGCTCGCCGTCCTTGCCAGCGCCGAGCGGATCACGGTGGTCGGCCGCTGGGTGGTCCTGGCGGCCGCCGTCATCCTCAACCACTTTGGCAACGAGAACTCCCCGGCGTCGATCTTCATCGTCGACACCATCCTCTTCGGCTGGGGCCTGGTCAACCTCGTCGTGTCGGTGGTCCTGGTCCGCGGCTTCAAGCCGGGACGCTGGTTCGGTTTCCTCACCACCGGGATCGACCTCATGGTCGCCACCAGCATCCTCTATTTCTCGGGCGGATACGGAGCGCCGACTGACTTCTCGCTGCTCTTCTATCTGCTGATCATTGCCTCAGCGGTGCGGCTCGGCCTACCGGGGTCGATGGCCACAGCGATCGTGGTGTCAGCGCTGTACGTGGTGATCGGCGGCACGACTGGATTCGCCAGGATCTCGCCGCCGCCTGGGTTCGTCGTCGGTCGCGTCTTTCTGTTCATCTTCGTCGCGCTCGTTGCCGGCTTGCTGGTCGGCGACGTGCGGGGGCGGCTCGATCGAGCGCTGCGCACCGCCATCGAGCGCGCCGGTCAGCTGGATGAAACGCGCCGCCGGGAGGCGCTGGAGAAAGAACGGGTGGAGCGGCTCGAGGAGATCGACAAGGTGCGCGCCGACTTCATCTCGATGGTGGCGCACGAATTGCAAACGCCGCTGGCCAGCATCAAGACGCAGGCCGACACCTTGCTGACCCAGCAGCACCGGCTCGATCAGGAAACCCGCGGCGCCCTGGTCGATGGCATCCATCGCAGCGCCGCCAGCCTCACCGACCTGGTGCAGGACTTCGCCGCCGTCAACCGGATCGAGAACCACCAGTTCAGCTATCACTTCGAGCGGTTGGACCTCACCGAGTTCGTCAGGGATGTCGTCGATCACTTCCAGGTAGATCCGCGCCGGTACCCCGTGCGCGTCCGGGTCGAGCCTGATCTCGTCGTCCGGGGTGACCGGCGTCGGTTGCAGCAGGCGTTGCTCAACTTGCTCAACAACGCGGTCAAGTACTCCCCCCGAGGCGGCAATGTCGCGGTGATGGCCTTTCCTGAGAAACATTGGCGGCTCGGGGCTGGGCCTGTTCATCACCCGATCCATCGTCGAGGCCCACGGCGGCCACATGGCGGTCGAGAGTGAATGGGGCAAGGGCTCGACCTTCAGCTTCGTTCTACCTCTGTGGCAGCCATCCGCGTCCTCGTCGTCGACGACCACGTCGTCTTCAGCGACGCCCTAGCGACGATTCTCCGCACTGAGTCCGACATCGAGGTGGTGGGGAAGGGTGGCACCGTGCGAGAGGCGATCGATGCCGCGCGTGCGCTGCAGCCCGACGTCGTCCTCCTGGACGTTCACATGCCCGACGGCTCGGGAATCGAGGCGGCCGCGGCGATCAAGAAGCAGCGGCCGCAAACGCAAGTGGTGGTCCTGACCAGCGACGAGGAGGAATCCGTGCTGCGTTCGGCGGTTCAGGCAGGCGTGACCGGCTACCTGAGCAAACACGAGTCGGCGGCCCAGGTGATCCAGGCAGTTCGGAGCGCGGCGCAAGGCGAGGCGCTGATCGCGCCCTACATGCTGGCCCGGTTGCTGCACGGGATGCAAAAGAAAGACGCGCCGGGGCCTGCCACCCCGCTCACCCCGCGAGAGTTAGCCGTGCTTCGCGAGCTCTCACTCGGTCACGACAACGAGGCCGTCGCCCGGACCTTGAAGATGTCGCCCAACACGGTCCGCACCCACGTCCAGAACGTCCTCTCGAAGCTCAAGGTCCATTCCAAGCTCGAGGCCGTGTCGCGCGGCATCCGCGAAGGCTGGATACGGATTCCGCAGGAGCCGGCGGCCTGATCGTTCCGTAGGAAAACGGGCCACTGGTCGGATTGCCGACGAACGGCAGCGCCCTAGGATGGAACGCGATGAACCACGGTCAGGCGGGCCAGGCGAACACGGAGTATGGGCTGATCCTGATGCTCGTCGGCATCACAGTGATCGGCGCCCTGACCATTCTGGGCCAGCAAGTCCACGAGATGTGGCACACGATCGCTGCTGCGATGCCGCGTTAACCGGTCAGGGGCGTTCAGAACGGGCCGACTCGCTCCGGCCCGTTCGTTTCTTTAACGGAGCGACCCTATACTTGGGGCGAATCGGACCCAATTGGGGCGTGGCCAAGTGGTAAGGCAGCGGACTTTGGATCCGCCATCCTAGGTTCGAATCCTAGCGCCCCAGCCATCGCCTTCAGCAGCGGGAGGGCCGGAGGTCCGTCATACTACGGCGGGCTTGGCCATGGTCGACCGGCGATGTTCGCCTCGATTCGAGCACTATCCGCTAAATCGGCACGGCTAAAAATCGTGAAGCCGCCCGACAGAACATCACTGGCCGCCTCCTCGAGCGCCTGAGAATTTGCTTCCAATGCTGCCCGCACACCCGATTCGCTCTCATCCGCGAATTCACTGAGAGAACGCGCTCGGGCCTCATCAGCCGTTTTGACCCAGAGAAGCAGCCACAAGGGGAACTGGGCACGAGTGCCATCGGGTAGTCGCGCTCCATCGGGTGCTCGCGATCCCGCGAGTGGACCAATCTGGACGTCGAGCGACTGGTCGTGAATATCCAACGCGATGCGGACGTGAGTGACCTCATTCCCGAACAACACACTGCCGTAGAGGTGCTCCGCCGAGGTTTCCAGGACCCTGAAGCCACGGTCTTGGAGC
>VBJI01000128.1 GCA_005880875.1 Chloroflexota bacterium | reverse complement strand
GACGCCGACGGCGACGGATTCACGGAACCAGAGGTACACGACGTGGCCAGCAGCATCAACGCCAGCCCTGCGGCGCGGGTGGCGCGGCCAACCATGCTTCGGATACTAGCCGGAGGATGCCTCCAGGGCAGCTTCAGCCTGGCGAATGAGATCACGCAAGATTTGAGCGGCCGGCTTGATGTCGTTTACGACGGAGCACGATTCGCCGGCCCAGAGCGGCGCGTACTCGATGTCGCCGTCGAAGTCCGGCGTCGCGACACCAATGGCATAGCGCGGCCAGCCTCGCACCTGCCCATCCCCCATCCGCCGGGTGCCGATCGACATTCCCTCGCCCGGGCGCGCGCCGGCAGCCGGCCGGCCCGCCGCCTCCCACTCGAGCAAGGTCTTGTTGCGCAGGGTCCGGTGAGGGGCATTCGGCCACCACACGTCGTACAGCTCGTTGTAGACCGTGTCGGCGGCCGTACTCTCGACGACTCGCCGCTTGTAGGCGGGGTGCGCCAAGGCCTCGTCGCTGGCAACGAACCGCGTCCCGAACGACACGGCTTGGGCGCCGAGCGTCAGGGCACGGGCGAGCCCCGCGCCGTCGCCGATGCCACCCGAGGCCAGCACCGGCAGCGGGCTGACCGCCTTGACCGTCAGCGGAAGCAGATCCCAGATCGAGGTCCGCCCGCGCACGTGCCCGCCCGCCTCAACCCCCTGGGCAATGACGGCGTCGACGCCCGCCGCGGCGGCCGCCTCCGCCTCCTCAACCGAACCGACCTGGATAAATACGCGAACCCCCCGTTCGTGCGCGGGCTTGATGTAGGGCGCCGGATCGCCCCAGAACAGAACGATCACCGCCACGTGTGCCTCGGCCGCTGCCGCGACCTGCTGCCGCAACTCCTCTCGATCTTCCGCGGATAAATCGCGGTCATCGATGATGACGTTGGCGCCGAATGGTCGCTCGGTCCGCCGGCGGATGTCGGCGATGGCGGCTTTGATCCGGATGGGATCGAGCGGGCTGGCGCCGAGCACTCCAAAGCCGCCCGCACCGGAAACCGCGGCCACCAGCTCCGGAACGGCGGCGGTGCCGATGCCAGCGGAAAAGACCGGGTAGTCGATGCCCAGCTCGCGGCAGAGTGGAGTTCGCAGCGTGACCGCGGTATTCATTACGCTACCTCGATTGCTAGCGACTATACGCCGGGGCAGGGATAATCCGCTCGTGAGCACACACTGGCCGCGCGCACCAGTGCGGATCGCAGTGCTGCTCGGGATCGTGTTGACGATGCCGGCGATCGTGCCCACGCCGACGGCCGCGGCCAGCGATGCGGCAACACTGGTTTCTGGCACGGTGATCCCGCACGATCCACCGATGGACGGCATCGTTCGGCTCGACCTGCAGGTGCGAAACGACACGGGCAGCGCATGGACGGCCACCGACCGGATTCACGCGACCTGGAAGGATAGCAGCGGCAAGACCGTCGCCGAGGACAGCCGACCATTGGGGCTGCCGGTGGCGCGCTCCGCCGCCGTGCCAGTCGCGCTCGTCACCCTGGCGCCGACCGCGATCGGCGATTTCACGCTGACCATCGAAATCGAAAGCCACGGTACCCGGCTGCCCATCGGGACTCCGACCGACTTTCATTTGAGCGGCTTCCTGTTCAAGGGCCGCGGCAACGGTCACGGATTGGGGATGAGCCAGTGGGGCGCTCGGGGCCGGGCCGCGGTCGGCCAGGATTACAAGAAGATCCTCGCCAGCTACTACAGTGGCACCCGGATCGACTCGCGTGATACCGCCGGCCTGGTCCGGGTGGCGCTCACCGACGACCCGCTCGACCTGGCGCGGCCCTGGCCCCACCTGTTCGGACCCCTGCCTTTCGTGGCGGGGCCGCTGACGGTTGATGGCGTGCCGCAACTTCAGGTCGCCGCCGGGTCCACATTAGGCTTCGACGCGACCCCCGCGGGCCAGCCGACGGCGTTCGTGCTGGGCGCCGATGGGTCGACGGGGACGCCGGTGGTGATCGCGCAGACGCTGACCATCCGCACCGCGAACCCCGGGGGCCTTCGCACCAACATCATGCAGATCATGGGCGGCGATTTCCGCACCGGCGCGGAGCAACGTCGCTATGCCGGCCTGCTCCAGATCATCCCGAAGGGTGGCGCGACCATCCTGCCGGTCAACGTGCTCCCGATGGAGGACTACCTCAAAGGGGTGGTCCCCGCGGAGATGCCACCCTACTGGGGAGTCGAGGCGCTGAAAGCGCAGGCGATCGCCGGCCGGACCTTCGCGATTCACAAGCTCGGCGGCGGCGGCGACTTCGACCTGCGGGCGAGTGAGTCCGACCAGGCCTACAGCGGGTTGACGGATCAGCGGGCGGAATCGAACGCGGCGGTCGATGGGACGCGCGGCCAGGTTTTGACCTATCAAGGCCAGCTGATCACCGCCTTCTACATGGCCTCGGACGGCGGCCACACCGAAAGCAGCGAGTACCGATTCGTGACCTGGAGCCACGGCGCGCAGCTCCGCTCACACCTGGGGTATCTCACCGGCATCAGCGACCCGTTCGACCGCGCTCCGACCTGGCAGGTCGGCCCCTTCTCCGCTAGCGGCGCCGCCACGATCCTGCGCGACAACGGCGACGACATCGGCGATCGACTGGTAGGAATCGACGTGTTGCAGAAGGATGCCTCCGGGCGGTTGGTCGGCGTGCGTCTGCGGGGCAGCAACAAATCCGTTGAAGTCAGTGGGCCCACCCTGCGGTTCCTCTTCGGATTGCCGGACTCCCTCGTCGATATTGTCGGCGGAGGTTAGGCCGACTTACGCGACCCGCGTCTGATCCGCCGAAGGCGGCTGCTGGACTTGCGCCCGCCGATGCTGGCGAACGATGTACATCGCATACAGTTTGCGAAGTAGCCAGCCGAGCACCAGAATGCGGATGATGGCGAAGGAGCCGGCCGCGAAGAACGCGATCGTGTACAGGGCGTAGACGGCGACCGCGATCACCAGAGCGAGGATCGAGCCCCGCCGGACAAAGTAGGCCAGCACGAGGAAGGTCGCGCCGATCGCAAGTGCCCACCCGCCGAAGAGGCCATTCAGATCATCGGCGTAGCCCAAGGTCGTGATGGCTCCCAGAACGATGTACATCGTGCCCACGATCGCCAGCCAGTGCCATGCCGCCTCGACTTCTTTCTCGGCCTTCAGGATGTGGGCGGGCGCGGCCGCCCGGACTGGCGCCGGCTGGCTTGTGGCGTAGGACCAACCCGGTGGTGGAGCCAACGCGTCGGCTGGAGGTGGAGTAAAGGTCAATGGCGCGCTCACCGGTGCGGGCGGTGGCGACGCCTGGGGTTGATAGGCGGGTGAGACGGCGGCAACCGCGGCGCACATGTCGCAGCGCTTGCTGCCGAGCGGAATTGCGCAGCCGCACTTTTTGCAGACCGCCATACGGCTATATCGGGCCGGGTGGCCCGAACCTCCGTGACGGTTGTGCAACAAAAACCCGCCGGCACGCGCCGGCGGGCATTGGCG
>VBJI01000050.1 GCA_005880875.1 Chloroflexota bacterium | reverse complement strand
CTGATCGCGATGTTCTTGCCGAGGGGGATCTGGGGAGTGGTGACCAGCCGATTTCATATCCAGGTATTCCCGGTGGGCTACTGGTTGCATCGATGAGCGAAGACGAGCGCGAACCCCCATATCTCTACCCCGACTATGTCGGGACGCGCTTGCGCGCACCGGCCAAACCCCTGGTCCACCTTCCGGACGGGTTCCACGATTTCCCGGCGCCCCTGTTTCCGCGGCCGATCGGCAAACTGGACCACGACCTGACGCGCCAGCACGGCGGCGAACCGATCGGCGAACGGATCATCGTCACCGGTCGGGTGCTCGACAGCGATGGACGGCCGCTGCGAAAGACGATCGTGGAAGTCTGGCAAGCGAACGCGGCGGGCCGCTACCTCGATCAGGATGACCAGCACCCCGCGCCGCTCGACCCCAACTTCAGTGGCGCAGGCCGCTGCCTGACCGACGACGACGGTCGCTATCGCTTTATCACGATCAAGCCGGGTGCCTATCCGTGGAAGAATCACCGCAACGCCTGGCGGCCGGCGCATATCCACTTCTCGCTCTTCGGCAGCGAGTTCCGAAGCCGGCTCGTGACCCAGATGTACTTCTCGGGCGACCCGCTGATGCCGCGGGATCCGATCCTGCAATCGATACCGGATCAAGCCGGCCGCGAGCGGTTGGTGTCGCGATTCGATCCGGAGACGACCGTGCCCGAGTGGGCCCTCGCCTACCAGTGGGACATCGTGCTGCGCGGCCGCGCCGCGACACCCTTCGAGCACGAGCCATGAGTGGACCGTTGACGCCGTCGCAGACGGTCGGCCCGTTCTTCGGCGTCGGACTGCCCTACGAAAAAGGCGAGCAGGTCGTTGCGCCGGGCTCGGCCGGCGTGATTCGAATCGAGGGACAGGTCCTGGACGGCAACGGCGACCCCGTTCCCGACGCGTTACTGGAGATCTGGCAGCCGGCTACGGGATTCGGACGCGCTCGAACCGACTCCGAAGGCGCGTTCAGCTTTTGGACCACCAAGCCCGGCGCGATGCCCGCGCCAGACGGACGGGTGCAGGCGCCCCACCTCAACGTCACCGTTTTCGCCCGGGGCTTGCTTCGCCACCTGGTGACCCGGATGTATTTTCCTAACGAGCCGGATGCCAACGCGACCGATCCGGTTCTGAACCTCGTCGAGCCGGCCCGACGGGAGACGCTGATCGCGACGAATAGCGGGGGCGTGCTGCACTTCGACGTTAGGCTGCAGGGCGAAGGGGAGACGGTCTTCTTTGCCATCTGATTCGCTGTTCGGGCCAGGTTCGAGCACGGACGTGATGTTGGCCACGGTGTCCGACCGAGCCTGGGTCCAGGCGATGCTCGACGTCGAGGCGGCGCTGGCGCGGGCTGAGTCGCGAATCGGAATCATCCCGGTGGCGGTCGCCGACAGCATCGCCAGTCACTGCCGGGTCGACGAGTTCGACGTTGCTCAGCTCGGCAGGGCCGCCCTCCGCAGCGCCAACCCGGTTATTCCGTTGGTCAATGCGCTGCGGGGCGCGGTCCCAATGGATGCGGCCCCATATGTGCACCACGGCGCGACCAGTCAGGACGTCCTGGACACCGCGATGATGCTGATCGCCCGGCGCGGTCTGGACATCATCCTCGCGGATCTGCACCAGGCGGCCGCCGGGGCCGCGACGCTCGCCGATCGACATCGGACGACCGTCATGGCGGCGCGCACACTGCTGCAGCAGGCGCTTCCCACCACCTTCGGGCTCAAAGCGGCCGGCTGGCTGATCGCCATCGTCGAGGCGCGATCGGAACTCGCCCGGCTCGCGCAAACCCGGCTGGCGGTGCAGTTCGGTGGAGCGGCAGGGACGATGGCGGCTCTGTTGGATCGCGGGCTCGATGTTGCGCGCGAGCTGTCCGCCGAGCTCGCCCTTGCCGAACCAACGCTGCCCTGGCACACGGCGCGAGCGCGGGTCGTCGAGGTGGCGTCGGCCCTGGGGATCGCAGCCGGCGTTGCCGGCAAAGTTGCGTTGGATGTTGTCCTTCTGGCGCAGACCGAGGTCGGCGAGGTCTCGGAGAGCACGGTCGCGGGACGCGGGGCGTCCTCGGCGCTACCGCAGAAGCACAATCCGGTCGATGCCATCGAGATCCTTGCCGCGGTGCGAGGCATCAACGCGCAGGTCGCCGTCCTGCAAGCGGCGATGGTCCAGGAACACGAGAGAGCCGCCGGTGCCTGGCAGGCGGAATGGCCCGCATTCGCGGAGACGCTGCGACTGGCCGGCGGCGCCGTTTTCAGGCTGGCATCGCTGATCGCGGGACTTCAGGTCGACCCCGAGCGGATGCGACGCAACCTCGAGCTGTCGGGCGGCAGCATCATGGCGGAGCACGTGGTGATCCTGCTTGGGGAGCGCGCCGACCGAGTTATGGCACGGGCACTCGTCGACGCCGCCGTTTCGAGGGCGGTCGCCACCGGCCGGCCGTTCAAGGACGTCCTGTCCGAAGACTCGGCGATCACTGCCTATCTCAAACCCGAAGAGCTAGCCGCCGCGCTCGAGCCGGCAGGCTACCTCGGTGTCGCCGGTCCGCTGATCGATCGCGCGCTCTCCGCGTATCGTGGGATGAAGGGATAGGGATGAACGACGACGAGCGGCGCGAGCGTGGCATGAAAATTCGACGGGAAGTCCTGGGGGACGCTTACGTCGACCGAGCACAGTCGACGGCGACCCCGCTGACGAAGGATTTTCAGGACCTGATGACGCGCTACGCCTGGGGCGAAATCTGGGCTCGGCCGGGACTCGACCGCAAAACGCGAAGCTGCATCACGGTCGCCATGACCGTGGCGCTCAACCGGCCGGACGAGCTCGCCTTGCACCTGCGCGGCGCGCTGCGCAACGGCGTGACGGCCGAGGAGTTGCGAGAGGTCTTGCTGCAAACCGCGGTCTACTGCGGCATCCCGGCCGCGCACACCGCATTCAGGGTCGCCCAGGAGGTGCTGGGCTCGGACGCTGATTGAGCTTTGCCACGGTGCCGGAGCTGCTGGCTTCGGCCGAGCATCGATTCGGCGACACACCGGCCATCGTCACGGCGGACAGGTCCGAATCCTTCCGCGAGCTCGCACGGTCAACTCGCTGCGCGGCTGAGGCGCTGCGCCGCCGCGGTCTCAACCCCGGCGATCGGGTGCTGATCGCCGCACCGAACTCGCCGGCGCTGGTGCACGGGTGGCTCGGCGCGATTTGGGCCGGCGGGGTCCCGGCGGCTGTCAACCCCGAGCTGACCAGCGCCGAGCTCGACGAGTTGCGGGCTGACCTGCAGCCGGCGGTCACGCTGCTTGGCGACGAGGTTCAAGCCCTTCCCGCGTCGGCGGAATCCGAAGGGCCACCCGCTGCTGAGCCTCTCGGGGTGGCGGCGATCGTGTACACATCCGGGACCACCAGCCGGCCGAAAGGCGTCCTGGTGCGGCACGCCGCCTACACCGAGAGCGGACGGTCGTTCCCCAGGTGGATCGGCCTCGAAGGATCGCAACGGCTCTGGGTCTGCCTGCCGCTCTTTCATATCAACGCCCAGGCCTACTCGCTGATGACCGCGCTCGCGCACGGATTCGCCGTGGCGCTCTCACCGAAGTTCCACGCGACGACGTTCTGGCGCGATGCTCGGACACTCGAAGTGACGTCGGTCAACGTGGTGGGCGCGATGCTGGAGTTTCTGGCCGCGCAGCCGGAGGGCGCCTGGGTCGAATCGCCGCTGCGCACGATCTACGCCGCGCCCGGACCGCCGCCGGCGCAGCGCGATCGGCTCGAAGCGCGCTTCCGGGTCCGCATCCTGACCGGCTACGGGATGAGTGAAAACCCATTCGGCTGTGCCGAGAGCGCGACCTCACGCATGAAAACCGGCAGCATCGGGCGTCCGCGACAGCCGGCGTCGCGCGAGTTCGAGAACGAGCTTCGCATCGTGCGGCAGGAGGGAGGCGATGCAGAGCCCGGCGAGGTCGGCGAGCTCTGCTTCCGCAACCTGGTGATGACTCCTGGGTACTTGAACGCACCCGACGTCACTGCGGCCGCCATCAAGCAGGGCTGGCTGCACACCGGCGACGCCGGGTACCGGGACCAGGACGGCGACGTGTTCCTGACCGGCCGCTACAAAGACATGATCCGTCGGCGCGGCGAGAATATTGCGCCGGGCGAGGTGGAGGATGCCCTGCTCGCGCATCCGACCGTCCGTGCGGCCGCCGTCTTCGGCGTGCCGGCGGGTTTGCTCGAGGATGAGGTGGTGGCCGTCGTGGTTCTTCGGGACGGGGTCGAATCAGACGAGGCCGCCCTCAAGGCCTGGGCGGCGACCCGGCTGGCTGCCTTCAAAGTGCCGAGTCGCATCCACTTTCGGGATTCGCTGCCGACGACCGCCACCCATCGTGTGGCGAAGGATCGGCTGCGCAAGGAATATGGGCACCCCGAAACCGATTGACCTCACCTACCGCGTGGACGGACCGCCCGGCGCCCCCGTGCTCGTGCTCTCGCATGCGATGGGCACCTCGATGGCCATGTGGGAACCGCAGATGCAGCGGCTGTTGCGGGACTTTCGCGTGGTCCGCTACGACCATCGCGGCCACGGCCGCTCGCCGGTCCCTCGGGGTCCCTACCAGCTGCGCGACCTGGGCCGCGATTTGCTGACCATGCTCGACCGGCTGGAGCTCGCTCGCGTCTCGTTCTGTGGGATCTCGCTGGGTGGCATGGTCGGGCTCTGGTTGGCCGCCCACGAACCGGCTCGGCTTGACCGGCTCGTCGTCTGCAGCGCGGCGCCCCGAATGCTGCACCCGGAGGATTATTCCGCCCGGGCGGACAAGGTGCGCCGCGACGGGATGGCGTCGGTGGTCGACGGCGTCCTCGCTCGCTGGTTCACACCGAGGTTCATGAGCAGCCAGCCGGAGACGGTCGAGTCAATCCGCACGATGCTCGCGTCAACCCCGGCCGAAGGCTACGCCGCAACCTGCGAGGCCCTGGCCCAGATGGACCAGCGGGAGGATTTGCCGCGCATCCTGGCACCCACGCTCGTGATCGCGGCGGACCAGGACCAGTCGACCCCGCCGGAGCAGTCCCGGGAGATGGCGGAGCGAATCCCGCATGCCCGGCTCGCGATGATCCCGGCAGCCTCACATCTGGTATGCATCGAGCAGCCCGATGCGCTCACCGATCAGCTTCTCGAGCACCTGTCTTAGCGGCGGCGCTCGCCTTGGCGCCGTCAGGTTCATTGGATGACGAGCGTGCCGCGCATGCCAATCTGCTTGTGGCCCGGGATGGCGCAGAAGAATTCGTAGGTCCCTGGCGGCGCATTGAAGCTCAGCTGGCGGCTTCCCTTCACCGGAGCTCGGATGTCGACGCCCAACGCCGGCACCGTGAAGGTATGCCAGAAGAGATCGTTGTTCGTGAAGTCGACGGTGACGGTGCCGTGATTCGCCGTAAGGGTCGTCGCCGAGAAGCGAGCGTTCGTCGCCGAGATGACGATCGCGTTGCCGGACGTGGTGCTGTTCGATGCTGCTGCTGCCGCGACGGCGGCCACCACCAGGATCACCGCCAGGGCGAGCGCGGCAACGCCGCGGGCTACACGGCTCCCGGCGGCCTGGTTGCCTCGAGAGATCAGGAAGCCCGCCGCTCCGAGCAACCCCACGATCGCGGTGGTGCCAAGGATCCCCGGCAGCAGAATGGATCCGAGGGAGCTATGGCTGACCGCGTTGCTGAAGGCGGCCGGGACCATCCAGAAGGCAACGTCGGCGAAGACCAGGCTGCGAACCACCACCGGGACGATGCGTCCCGGCCGGAAGAAGATCCAACCCAAGGTCAGCAGGACGACGAAGGCGAGCGCAAGGGCCTCGGCGTCCCGAAGGTAGACGCCGGAGGCGAATAGCAGGCCGGTTTCGCTCACCGCGGCCACCTGTACCAACCAGAACCACCCGAATTGGGTTTCCCTCACCGGCTTGAAATTCTGCCACTTCCGGCGCATCCTAAGGTCGTTCCAGGAACCGTATCGAGGAGAGGGTTCCGCCAAGGAGGAAGCCGCATGAGTGTCGAGGTTCGACCGGCACGCGTCAACACGATGGCCCCGGAGGGAAAGGATCACCTGCTGCGGGTGGTGCGCCGCGAGCGCCAGACGTTCTACGACCTGATCGACGGCACGAACGACGAGACGTGGAAGACGCCGACCGCCTGTACCGAGTGGGAGATCCGTGACCAGGTTGGCCACCTCGTCGATGTGACCGAAGGCTATCTGGAGCGCTTCGCGCTTGCCAGAGCTGGAAAGCCGTTCCCGGACCCCCGTGGCGTTACAGGAATGGCTGAAATGTTGGATGACGCGGCCAAGCGATTCCGCAGTTCGCCCCGAACCGAGGTCATCGCGCGGCTCAAGGCGTCGTCGGCGAAGCTCTTCGAGCTTTTCGATGGTTTGACTCCGGAACAGTGGACCGGCGAACTCGTACCCCACGTCTACATGGGCCCACTGCCGGCCTTCTTCTATCCGATATGGCAGCTCGTCGACTACTCGCTGCATAGTTGGGATATTCGAGCGGGACTTGGCGAGACGCAGCCGCTAAGCGACGATGCAGCAAATACCCTGATACCGATCATGTTCATCGTGCTGCAGAATACGGTGGACGCCGAACAGGCGAAGGGATTCGATACGACCTGGGGCGTCCGGGTCAGTGGCGATCAGGGAGGAAGCTGGAAGCTGCAGCTCAAGGACGGGAAGCTCACCTACGAAGAGGCGAGTGTCGCTGGCTGTCCGGTCGTGTTCAATTTCGATCCCAACGACTGGGCCCTCACGGTGTACCAACGGTTCCCGGGTGGGACGGCCATTGGCGATCGCGAACTCGCGTATCGCATCCGACGCCTGTTCTTCAAGATCTAACATGCGGGAAATCCCGCAACCCTGACAAGCAGGAGGAACGATGGCTACCGTCAAGGTCGATTACCAGGCGAAGCGCGAAGCGCTGATGAAGGCGTACCTCAAGCCGAAGTCGAAACGGCCGGCAACCAGTGCCCGCGGCATCCACCACCTGGCGCTGATCTGCGCCGATATCGAGCGAACGATCAAGTTCTACAGCGAGGTGCTCGGCTTTCCACTGGTCGAGCTCTTCGAAAATCGCGACCTCAAGAGCTCGACCCATTTCTTCCACGACCTCGGGCATGGCAACCTGCTCGCGTTCTTTGATTTCCCGGAGGATCCGATGCCGCCCACCCGGGAGTCCGTCGGCGGGATGCACCACGTGTCCATCTCGGTTCCACGCGAGCAGTTCGATCGCATCCAGAAAGAGCTGGATCGGCGCGGCATCGAGTACTTTGGCCCGGATCGGGTGGAGAACTCGCTCTACTTCAAGGGCCCGGACGGGGAGCTGCTGGAGATCGAGGCGGACCCGCTCGAGGTGATGGAGGGTCGCCAGCTCGCTCAGTAACGGCTGGACGGTTCAAGCGCCCCGCGTCCTGTTTGGGCGCGGGGCGATCCGCCGCATCGGCGCGGAGATCGAGGCGCTTGGCGAACGCGTGCTCTTCATTTGCACGCCCAGCCTGACGACGTCGACGCACGCTCAGCGGATTCGTGAGGGGCTCGGCCAACGCCTCGTTGGTGAGTTCAACGACGTCCTGCCGCATGTGCCGCGGGAAGCCGTCGACGCGGCGCGCGCGCTCGCCGCCGAAAAAAACGCGGATGCCGCCGTCGCGATGGGGGGCGGCAGCGCGATCGGGGTGGGGAAGGGGGTCGCGCTCGGCGGCGTGGCGCTGGTCGCGATTCCAACGACCTACGCCGGCTCAGAGATGACTCCGGTTGTCGGGATCACCGATCGGGCCGCGGGCCGCAAGCGGGTGCAGCGCGATCCGGCGGCGCTACCCAGGCTGGCCATTTACGACCCCGAGGTGACGCTCAACCTTCCGGCGCCGGTCACCGCCGCGACCGGGATGAACGCGCTCGCCCACTGCGTGGAGGCGTGTTACAGCCGCGACGTTAATCCGGTGACGCCACCCGTGGCGCTGGAGGGCATCAGGCGCATCACTCGCTCACTGCCGCTCTGTGTTGCCGCCGGCGACGACCTCGAGGCGCGCGAGAACCTCCTGACCGGTGCTTATCTCGCGGCGTTCAGCATCGCGAACGCGACAATGGCGCTCCATCATGGTGTCTGTCACGTGCTGGGTGGTCGCACCGGCGTGGCGCACGGGGTCCTGAATGCGATCATGCTGCCGCACGTGATGCGCTTCAACGCCGACGCCGTTCCAGACGCGATGGGCGCGATCGCCGGTGCGATGGATGCCGGCGCGCGCACCAGGGACGCGGACGCTGCCGCCAGGGCAACCTTCGCGCTGCTCGACTCGCTGCCTGTGCCGAAGCGGCTACGGGATACCGGCATCCGGGCCGAGGTGTTGGAGCCAGTCGCCAGAGAGGCCGCCGCCAGCCCCACCGTCCAGGCCAACCCGAAACCGGTCAGCGAGTCAGACCTGCTCGAACTTCTGCGGGCGGCCTGGTAGGACCTTACTGG
Organism: Chloroflexota bacterium; assembly: GCA_005880875.1. Classification (GTDB taxonomy): domain Bacteria; phylum Chloroflexota; class Dormibacteria; order CF-121; family CF-121; genus CF-13. The sequence continues at coordinate 1,086 of VBJI01000050.1, read as the reverse complement.
GCTGGCGAGGCGCTGACGACGGAGAAGGTCACCGTCGGGCGATCGGAGGCGGTGGCCTTGAAGATCGCGTTCGTGAGGAATACGCTGGTGGCGGCGAGGAGCACGAAGACGACGACGGCGAAGCCGGCCTGCACGACTGCCCGGTTCATAGCCTTCCCTTCCTCCTGAGGTTGTCGCTGCCTCAGTAACGCTCGGACGGCTCAACGGTTACACGCGGCGGCGAATCCGTCAAGAGCCGATGAATCAGATGAGGCTGGCGGAGACGACCAGCCGGTGGTCATACGTCCGCCGGGCGGCGTCGAAGTGACCGGCGCAGGTGATCAGATTCAGGAGACGGCCGCTGGCGGGACCGAACACCCGCAGAGTGGGGAACCCGTCGAGCGGCGCCACCTGGAGGGCGGTCACGCTGAATGTCAGCTGGTTGCCGGTGGCGTCGGAGACATAAATCCGGTCCCCCGGCCGCAGACGATGGAGATCGCCGAAGATCGCCGACCCCTTCACGCTGTCCAGATGCCCATCGATAATCGCCTGGCCGGGTGCTCCCGGTTTCACCCCGGTCTGCAACCAGGCCGCATCCCAGGCATTGCCGGGGACGTCCATCAGGCCCTGGGGCGTAACGCCAACAGCCTCGACCGTGGTGTCGATGTTGAGCGCCGGAATGCGGAGGCGATAGGGGATGATCGGGCCCTTTGCCGGCTGAAAAGTCGTGTCAAGTATCCCGAGCTCGGGTTTTACCGTGGAGATCGGCTTGCCGAAGAGTTCCTGGTCCGTCGGCCGGCCGACCAGATGACCGGTGAGCGCCGCTGCTGAAAGCGGCGCGCCGGCCGGCGCCACGATCGACGCCAGAGTGGCAAACGCCATCAGGGCGGCCGCCACGGCGACCCGCTGCGAACGGCGGCGGAGGAAGAGCAAGCCCAGGAATGCGGCCAAGCCAACTTCGACGATCAAGCTGCCGCGCAGTGGGTCAGGCAAGCTGCCTCCGGGTGCCATGCCGCCATTCGGCGGTCCCGGCAGACCCGGCGCGGGCTGGCCAGTGATCGCGGCGCTGAACGAGTCGTTGACCGGATTCGGGTCGGTCTCGTTTTC
>VBJI01000159.1 GCA_005880875.1 Chloroflexota bacterium | reverse complement strand
TCGGGCATCGATCGTGCTGCTGATCGCGTTCACCGCGCTGGCGCAGAAGCTGGGCCTGGAGACCATCCTGGCCGCCTTCCTCGCCGGTGCCACGCTGCGCCTGATCGACGAGGACCAGCTGCGCTCCCATCCAAATTTCCCGGTGAAGCTCGAGGCGATCGGGTACGGTTTCCTGATCCCGGTGTTCTTCGTCAGCAGCGGGCTCCAGTTCGACCTTCGGGCTCTCGTAAACAGTTCGTCGAGCCTGCTCCGCCTGCCGCTGTTCCTGATCGCGCTGCTCGCCGTTCGCGGGCTGCCGGCGCTGCTCTATCGGGGCGTCATGCAAGGCCGGCGGCTGGTGGCGGCTGGCCTCCTGCAGGCGACGTCCCTGCCTTTCATCGTCGCGGCCACCGCCATCGGGCTGCAGCTCGGACTGGTCAGTCCGGCGACCGGTGCGGCGCTGGTCGGCGCGGGTCTCGCGTCGGTGGTTGTCTTTCCGCTGGCGGCCCTGACGCTACTGCGGCCGTACAATCTGGCCAGAGCCTGACACGAGGAGGGACGGGATGGCTGACCGGCGCCGCTGGATCCTGATTGCCGCCGTGCTCGGATCCGGGATTGTCTTCCTCGACTCGACCGTCGTCAACGTCGCGCTCCCCCGCATCGGACGCGATCTGCCCCGGGTCTGGCTGGGAGTGCTCGAGGGCCAGTCCTACGTCTACAACGCCTATCTGCTGACGCTCAGCGCGCTGCTGATCCTCGCCGGCGCGCTGACCGACTTCTACGGCCGCAAGCGAATGTTCATCCTGGGCCTCATCGGGTTCGGTGTGACCTCCGTGCTCTGCGGTCTCGCGCCAAACATGGAGCTGCTCGTGCTGTTTCGGGTGCTTCAAGGTGCCGCCGGCGCCCTGCTCGTGCCCGGGTCGCTGGCGCTGCTGACCGCCAATTTCAGCGGCGAGGAACAGGGACGGGCCTTCGGCATCTGGGCGGGCGCGTCGGGGGCCACGACGATCCTGGGCCCGGTCGTCGGTGGCTTTCTGGTCGACTCCATCTCCTGGCGGGCCGCCTTCCTGGTCAACGTTCCGCTGATCCTGATCGCCCTCTGGGCCACCTCCGTCCACGTGCCCGAAAGCCGGGACGAAGAGGCGACCGGCAAGTTCGACTGGATCGGCTCGGTCATCGTGGCGCTCGCGGTCGGCGGCCTCGCCTTCGGGGTGATCTACGGACAGCAGCGCGACTGGCGTGACCCGGTCGGCTTCATCGCGCTGGCGGTCGGCGTCATCTTCACCGCCCTCCTGCCACTGTGGATGTCACGAGCGCGGCATCCGCTGATTCCGCTGAGCCTGTTCAAATCGCGCAACTTCACGGTGACCAACATCTCCACCCTGCTGATCTATGGCTCGCTTTACGTGACCTTTTACTACCTGGCGATCTTCCAGCAGGGCACGCTTGGCTACACCGCGGCCGGCGCCGGGCTCGCCGGGATTCCGGGAACGCTCTTCTTGATCTTCGGCTCGTCGCGTTTCGGAAGTCTGGCCAGCCGATACGGCCCGCGCTGGTTCATGGCAATCGGGCCGGCCATCATGGCCCTTGGCGTGCTCTGGTTCGCGCGCATCCCGTCGACCAGCGCGGCGTGGCATTTCATGCCGAGTAATCCGTCGACCTACCTGCCACCTCTCTCATACGTCACCGACTTGCTACCTGGCGGGATCTTGTTCGGGATCGGCATCATGATGACCGTGGCGCCGCTCACGACGGCGCTGATGCGCTCGGTTCCCAGCCACCGGTCGGGCCTGGCATCGGCGATCAACAACGCCATCTCGCGGGTGGGACCGCAGCTGGCCGGAGCCGCGATCTTCATCTTCATCACCGTCAGCTTCTACAACGGGCTGGCGGCCCAGCGACCGGGCCTCGATGTCTCGTCGTCGCAGTTCCGCAAGCTGGTGAGCCCGCTCAATCCCTCTGGCGAGCCATCGCTGGCGGCGCTGGTCCGAAACGCCTCGACCGACGCCTTCCACCTGGCCATGCTGGTCGGGGCCGCGCTGCTGCTCGCCGGCGCGATCGTGAACGCCATCGGTATCCGCAACCCGCAGACGGCGACGGCGGAGGCGCCAGCCCGTTCCAGCACCACCCGTCCGGCGAAGGAGCCGGCCTGATGGCGGTTCGAGACGACGTCGTCAACACGATTGCCGGGTTCACCCTTTTCGCCGATCTGACCGGTCCGCAGCTCGAGGAGGTCGTCCACATCTTCGACGAGGCGTGGTTCGCTCACGGCGAGCGCGTTTTGCGCCAGGGCGTGAGCGGTGGGGGCTTGTACATCATCCTCGAGGGCACCGCCACCATCCGGGTCAACGACGTCGAGCGCAGCGCCCTCAAACCGGGCGATTACTTTGGCGAAATTTCCTGCCTGCTCGGTGAGGTCCCGGTCGCCGACATCGTGGCGGCGACGCCTTTGCGCTGCCTCGTCCTCCCCGGCGGTCAGCTGGAGGGCTTCCTCACGGCGCACCCGCGAGTCATGTACCGGCTGTTGCAGGGGGAGGCACGCAAGCTCAAGAACACAACCAAGTGGCTGAGCTAGCGCAGAAGCCCTTTCCTCCCGGCCGCTACGAACTCGTCGTTGTCGGCAGCGGGCCCGGCGGTCTGCAGCTGAGCTATTCACTGAGTCGGTTGGGGATCGACCACGCCGTCATCTCCGATGACCCGGCGCCCGGCGGGATGTTCCGCCGCTGGCCGGTCTTCCAGCGGATGCTGAGCTGGACCAAGCCCTTCACCGGAATCGAGCGAACCTCGCGCGCCTATGAGCGCTTCGACTGGAACAGCCTGCTGGCCGACGAGGAGTCGTGCCGGGCCGTGATGCCGGCGCTGATGGACGGGAGCTCGTACTTTCCCTCGCGCCCGGAGATGCAACGCGGCCTGGAGACCTTCGCCGATCGCGCCGGCGTCAAGGTGCGTTACGGTTGCCGCTGGGAATCCACGCGGAAAGAGGGCGAGGATTTCGTTGGAGCAGGTGCCGCACTGCGGCGAGTTTCCGCCGGTCGAGACCTATAAGGACCGGCGCGTCTTCATCATCGGGAAGCAGAATTCGGGATTCGAGATCGCGACCGGCTTGCTGCCCTGGGCCCGCCAGCTGGTACTGGCCTCGCCCAGCCCGACCAAGCTGTCGGTCAACACCCGCACGCTGGTCGGCGTGCGCGCCCGCTACGTCCAACCGTACGAAGATGCCGCGCTGGCCGGCGGCGTCATCATCCTCGACACGACGATCGAGGACGTGGCGCGGCTGGGCGCCGGATACCGGGTGCGCACCAAAAACGTCGCCGGCCGAGAGCTCACCCTCGAGGCCGACGACGTGATCGCGGCGACCGGCTTTACGACGCCGCTGCGCGATCTGCCCGCGATGGGGGTGGCGACCTTCGGCCAGAGCCGGCTTCCTGCCCAGACTCCGTTCTGGGAAAGCGCTACGGTGCCGGGGATCTTCTTCGCGGGCACGATTACCCAGGGATCGGCAGGCCTCAAAAAGCATGGCGTACCGAGCAATTCCGGCGCCGTCCAGGGCTATCGCTACAACGCGCGGGTGCTGGCGCGGCATCTCGCTGAGGTAACGTTCGGCCGCCCCCAGCCACGCCCACCGCTGGAGGCGCGGAAGGTGGTCGGCTACCTGCTCAGCGAGTGGCGACGCCGTCGCCGTCACCCTGGAATCGAACGGCCGCGACGATCCTTATCCGGCCGTCTACCTCCGCCGCGATGGATCGATCGGTGAGCATACGATGCAGCCGCATCCACTCCTCGACTTCGAGGGGCCCGAGCACGAGGGCCAGCTTCGGTCCATCCTGGACCCGATTCTCACCCGCTCGGGAGCGGTGGCATGAGTGACCTCCCGACCGGTACCGTCACCTTCTACTTCAGCGACATCGAGGGATCGACCCGCTTGATCCAGCAGCTCGGCGATCGCTATCCCGAAGTGCTGCTAGCGCATCACAACATCCAGCGCGAGTCGCTCGCCGCGAACGGCGGTCACGAGCTCCGCACCGAAGGCGATTCCTTCTTCATCGTGTTCGATAGCGCGGTGAAGGCCTGCGTGGGGGCGGCGGCGGTGCAGAAGGCGTTGTCCGAGTACCACTGGCCGGACGGTGGGCAGGTGCAGGTGCGGATCGGCCTGCACACCGGCGAGGCTACCCTGGTGGGCAACGAATACCTCGGGATCGACGTCCATCGAGCGGCCCGGGTCGCCAGCGCCGCTCACGGCGGGCAGGTAATCCTTTCGGAAACCACGCATGCGTTGGTCGATCACGCTCTGCCGCCGGCGATCACCCTCAAAGACCTGGGGATGCATCGCCTCAAAGATCTGGCTCGCCCCGAGCGCCTCTTTCAGCTCATGGTCGACGGCCTGCCCGCGGAGTTTCCGAAGTTGCGGACACTGGAGGCGACCCCGAACAATCTGCCGACCCAGTTGACGAGCTTTATCGGGCGCGACGATCAGGTACGAGACGCGAAGGTGCTCCTCGCCCGAGCGCGATTGCTCACCTTGACCGGCCCAGGCGGGACCGGCAAGACCCGGCTGAGCCTGCAGATCGCGGCCGATGTGATGGATCAGTTCCCCGATGGTGTCTACTTCGTGCCGCTCTCTGCGGTCCACGATCCGGAGCTGGTGCCGTCGGCGATCGCACAGGCGCTGTCGGTACAGAGCACCGGCAGCCGCCGGCCGATCGAGGTGCTGGTCGACTACCTCCATGACAAACGGATGCTTTTGGTGCTGGACAACTTCGAGCAGCTCCTCCCCGCCGCGCCGGTCACCACGACGCTGCTCGAAGGCAGCCTCGGATTACGAGTGCTGGTCAGCAGCCGCGCCGTCCTGCACGTCTACGGTGAACAGGAGTTTCCGGTGCCACCGCTGGCATTGCCCGACCTCAAGGCGCTACCAAACCTGACGGTACTCTCGCAGTTCGAGGCGGTCCGGCTCTTCATCGAGCGGGCCGTCGCGGTCAAGCCGGACTTCGAGGCCACCAATGAGAATGCGCCGGCGATCGCGGGGATCTGCGAACGGGTCGACGGGCTCCCGTTGGCGATCGAGCTCGCCGCAGCGCGCATCAAGCTATTTAGTCCACAAGCCCTGCTGAGCCGGCTCGAAAAGTCGCTGAGCGCCGCCTTGGGCACCGGGGCTCGCGATTTGCCAGGCCGACAGCAAACGCTGCGCGGCGCCATCCAGTGGAGCTACGAACTGCTGGACGCCGGCGAGCGCCGCCTGCTGGCTCGGTTCTCAGTGTTCGCTCGAGGCGGCAGTCTCGAAGAGCTGGAAGCCGTTTGTGGGCCGGCAGCGGACCTGGGCGGTCGCGAGGTTGTCGATGCGCTCGATCTGCTCGCGGATCAAAGCCTACTGCGCCGCGTTCCCGAGTTCGACGAGCCACGTTTCTTGATGCTGCAGACGATCCGCGAATTCGCGGCGGAGCGGCTGGCGGAAAGCGACGAGGCCGATCGCATTCGCGACCGTCACCTGGAGGCTTTCATCTCGCTGGCCCAGCAGGCGCAAGCACAGCTCTTCGGTCGGCAGCGGAAGGAATGGCTAGACCGGCTGGAAGTCGACCATGACAATTTTCGAAGCGCTCTCGAATGGGCGATCGCCAGCGGGAACACCCGAAAGGCCCTGTGCCTGGGTGGCTCGTTCTGGCGTTACTGGCAGATGCGCGGCCACATTCATGAGGGCCGGGCTCGAATGCAGGAGGTGCTGGCCATGCCCGGCGTCGAGGCGTTTCCCAACGAACACCTGCAGGCTCTGGAGGCCGCGGGCGGCCTGGCGTACTGGCAAGCGGACATGGCTGCGGCGCAGGTTTTTTACGACGCCTCGCTCCAGCTGACCCGACAGGTCGGCGACAAGCGAGCGATCGCTAACGCAATCTACAACGACGCCTTTCCGATCCTGGTCGTCCGGGTCGAGCCGGAGCGGGCGCGTACGCTGCTGCGCGAGGCGCTGCCGCTGTTCGAGGAGCTGAAGGACGAAGCCGGCGTGGGCCGGACCTATTGGGGCCTCGGCAACGCCGACTATTTCCAGCAAGACTTCGAAGCGGCCCGCCAAAAGCTGCAGGCCGCGCAGGCGATCTTTCGACGGCTCGACGCTCGGTTCGATCTTGCCTGGTCCCTTCACACGCTGGGACTCGTGACTTTGAAAATGGGAAGCGTCGATGCCGCGCGCCCGTACTTTACCGAGGCGCTCACCATGTTCGCCGAGGCG
>VBJI01000020.1 GCA_005880875.1 Chloroflexota bacterium | reverse complement strand
AAACGACCTGTTGATCTTCCCGGCCAGCGGGACCGGCGGCCTGGAGAGCGCCGTCGCCAATCTCGTGTCACCAGGTGAGCGAGTGCTCGCGGTGAGCATCGGAGCCTTCGGCGGTCGGTTTGCGGACCTGGCGGCGGCGTTTGGCGCTGACGTGGCCCGCTACACCCTGCCCTGGGGCGAGGCGGCCGATCCCGAGGATCTGGACGAACTCCTGGCTCACGAGCCGGAGCTCGCGACCGTGCTCATCACGCACAACGAGACCTCCACCGGCGTTACCAACCGGCTGCAGGTCCTCGCGGAGGTCGTCAAACGCCACCAGCGGCTCCTCGTCGTCGACGGCGTCAGCTCGATCGGATCCATCGACCTGCCGGTCGATCGGTGGGGCGTCGACGTGGCGATCACCGCCTCGCAGAAGGGATGGATGCTTCCGCCGGGCGTCACAATGCTGAGCATCAGTAAGGGGGCCTGGGAGCGGCAGCGCAGCGCACGATCACCCCGGTTCTATTTCGACTGGGACCGTGCCCGCACCATGCAGGCCAAGGGGATGACCTTCACGACGCCTGCGCTCGGCATCCTCCTGGGTCTTAAAGAAGCGCTCGTCATGATGCGCGAGGAGACCCTGCCGTCGATCTTCCAGCGGCACCTTCGGGTGGCGGCGGCGTTTCGGGCGGCGGGGGCAGCCCTCGGCTTGCGTCTGCTGGCTGACGCGGAGGTGGCCTCGCCCACGGTGACCGCGATTTATTTTCCCGAGGCGCTGGCGGGCCAGAAGTCGGAGGCGGTCTTCAAGTCCTGGCGCGACCTCGGTCTGGTGCTGGGTGAAGGCCAGGGCCAGCTCGCGGGCAAGATCTTCCGAATTGGCCACCTGGGGGCCGTCTACGAGGACGACGTGGTCGCCACGGTCGAGGCGCTGGAGCGCGGCCTCGAGGCCAACGGCCACCCGGTCACGCGCGGCGCGGCGCTCGCGGCGGCCCGTCGGGCGCTCGAGTCGTCCGAGCCCAGCCTCGTCGCCTGAGCCCGGTGTCGCGCGTCCTCGTCGCCGACCCGATCGCCGAAGCGGGAATCCACCGGCTACGCCAGCATGCGGAGGTCGACGTCGAGCTCAAACAGAGTCCCGCGGCGCTGGTCGCGCGAATCCCCGAATACGACGCGTTGATCGTTCGCAGCGAAACGCGGGTTGATGCCCGCGTAATCGAGGCTGGCGACCGGCTCAAGGTCATCGGTCGCGCCGGCGCCGGCGTGGACAACATCGATATGGATGCGGCGACGCGCGCGGGCGTGCTGGTCGTCAACGCGCCGTCCGGAAATACGATTGCCGCGGCAGAGCACACGATGGCGATGATGCTCGCCCTGGCGCGGCACATCCCACAGGCGGACCAGGCGGTGAAGGCCGGACGCTGGGAACGCTCCCGGTTCCTGGGAACCGAGCTCCGGGACAAGGTGCTCGGCGTGGTCGGCCTGGGCAGCATCGGCAGGGAAGTCGCGCACCGCGCCCAGGCGTTTGGGATGCGGGTGATCGCCAGCGATCCAATGCTCTCCGAGGAGCGCGCCACGCAGCTGAACGTGAAGCTGATGCCGTTCGAAGCTCTGATGGCGGAGGCGGATGTCGTGACGCTGCACGTGCCCCTCACCGGCGAGACGCACCATCTGATCGACGCTCGCGCTCTGGCGCGCGCCAAGCCGGGCGTTCGACTGATCAACGTGGCGCGCGGCGGGATCGTCGACGAGTCTGCCCTTCGAGACGCCCTGCGCGACGGCCAGGTCGCCGGTGCCGCGCTGGACGTGTTCGAGCAGGAGCCTCCCGGCGAGAACCCCTTGCTCTCGTTGCCGCAGGTCGTCACCACGCCGCACCTGGGCGCCTCGACGGAGGAAGCCCAGATCAGCGTTGCCCTCGAGATCAGCGATCAGGTCATCGCGGTGCTGGATGGCGGCTTACCGCGATTTGCCCTGAACGCCCCGGTGGCGCTGCCCGAGGCGATGGCCTTCCTGCGGCCCTTCATCCCCGTTGCCGAGGGCGTCGGCCGGTTCTACGCGCAGGTCGGCCGGCAACCTGCCAGCCGCCTCCTGATCGATTACACCGGCGAGATCGCGACCTACGATTGCTCCGTGCTCACGGCGGCTCTGCTCACGGCCTTCCTGGGTCGATTCAGCGCCGAACGTGTCAACCCGGTCAACGCGCGCACGATCGCCGTCGCCCAGGGCATCACCGTCGTGGAGCAGCGGGACACACGTGCGACGGAGTTTGCGAACCTGATCAGCCTGCACGCGACCGGTGAGCACGGGGCGACCCGCGTCGGCGGGACGTTGCTGCTGAACGAAGCGCACATCGTCACCTTCAACGATTTTCGGATCGACCTTATCCCGCATGGCACCTTCCTGATGAGCTGGCATGCCGACCGACCCGGCGTGATCGGCGCCATCGGGACCCTCTTGGGTCAGAAGAACATCAATATCGCCAGCATGCAGGTCGGC
>VBJI01000019.1 GCA_005880875.1 Chloroflexota bacterium | reverse complement strand
CCAACCCCAACCGCCACTCCAACCCCGACGCCAACGCCCGCACCGACACCGGCCACCGTCACGATCCCGGTGCCCGTGATCCAGCAGAGCATGGTGCTCGACTGCGAAACCGCCGCATTGCAGCAGGGGCTCGCCTATTACGGAATCAACCTCAGCCAACCCGCCCTCTTCGCGCTCGAAAATGCCGACACGCGCCTACCGGTGATGGGGGCGAATCACACCGTGCTGCGCTGGGGCAACCCCTATGCGAATTTCGTCGGCTATGTCAACGGCAGCGACTGGGCGCCCACCGGCTACGGCGTCTACTGGCCGGTCATTCTCGAGCTCGCCCGCAGTCACGGGTTGCCCAATGCGATCGGCGGTGAAGGCTTCGCCCCGTCGGCGATCTATGCGGCACTCGCCGCCGGCCAGCCGGTACAGGTCTGGATCGAGACCCGATTCGCGCGGGTGCCGCTGGGGACCTGGACGGCGTGGGATGGAACTCCGGTCCGTTACTCCTATGCCGAGCACTCCGTGACCCTGAGCGGTGTTTCCCCGACCGAGGTCAGGGTCAACGATGTGCTCAACGCCAGTCAGTACTGGGTCAGCAAGTCCCTCTTCGAGGCCAACTTCGCCGACTTCAACAACATGGCCGTCATTTTCCGCGCTTAGGATCCATCAGCGAGCACCAGGCGCGTACGACCTTGCGGAGCTCATTGGCCCGCGCATCGACCTCGGAAACATTCTTGAAGCGCATGAAGCGGGCCGTCGGACCGCTGCCCTCGAGATGTGCGAACTTCCCTGGAATTCTGGCGCCACGGTTGAACATCACGCTGACCTGGGGTTTGTTGTACTGGACGAAGGTCGCCAGGTCGCCTTTGTAGGCAAACATTACGGTCCCGTATTTCACCGACTCGCTGACCCGAGGATCGGCTCGCAGAATGACCTCTCGCACCCGCTGTAGAGCCGCTTCGGCCGGCAGCTTCTTGTCCTTGAACCACCGGTCGACTTCGGCACTCCGCATAGCGGTCCCGACTCTACACTGTGAGCGAGCCCAGCAGCCCGATGCGTGCCCTCATCATCGCGATCGCCGGTGCCGGAGGCGACTTACCGCCGCTGATGGCCGTCGCCGGCGGCTTGAAACAACGAGGCCACGAGGTGCGTTTTCTCGGCGATCGTCCAGTGGCCGATGCGGTCGCGGCGCTTGGTGCCGAGTGCACCCTGTTGTCCTCGGACCTGAGCCTGGGCGCCATCCTCGGGCAATTCGCTCGGGGCAGCCAGGGGCTGACGGTACAGCAGCAAGGCGAGCGGTTCCGCGATGAGCTTGCCGATTGGTCCCTGCGGGTGGCCGAGGTAGCCACCGGCCTGATGCAGAATTCCCGCCCGGATCTGATCCTCACCTCACTATTCGGGATTGGCGCCGCTGCGCTCGCGGCCGGCCCGACGCCACTGGTGATGGTCAACTCCACGTTCTATGTCGGTCCCGATCCGCCTCGGCCACGGGCGGCAGATTTCAGCTCGCGCGCCCTGCCGCTGTTCGACTACCTGGTACCGATGGAAGAGCGGGCCGGGTTGGTCCTCCACGCCACCGACCGGGTTTTCGATTTTGACAATGACCAGCTGCCGCCAACGCATCGATACGTGGGCCCGTTGATCTGGGAACCGGACAGCGCGGCAGCGCCCGATTACCTGCAAACCTCCAGTGATACCTGGATCCTGGCGACGATTAGCTCGCAGATTCAGGACGATGTTCCGCTGGCGCGGGCTGTGCTCGACGCTGTGTCGTCCCGAAGCGTCCGCCTGCTCATGACGACCGGAGGCAGCCATGCCAAGGCCGAATTCGATCCGATTCCTGAGAACGCGCGAGTGGAGGACTACGTTTCACACCGCGCCGCTCTGCAGCGGAGCCACGTGCTGCTCAGTCACGCCGGCCACGGGTCAGTCATGAAGGCTCTCTGGTACGGCGTACCGATGGTGTTGATTCCCTGGGGCCGCGACCAGCCCGGTGTTGCCGCTCGCGCCGAACGGCTCGGCGTCGCGCGAGTCGTGCCTCGGGACCAGCTCACGGCCGAGACGGTGGGCTCGGCGCTCGACGCCGTTCTCGAAAATCCGACTTTTGGCGAGGCCGCGCGCAGCCACGCGGCCCGATTACGTCAGCAGGATCCGGTCGCGGTCGCCTGTGCTGCGATCGAAGCCCTCTAGCGCGGAAGGGCCGTCATCAGCCAGTGCTCGGATTTCGCGATATGCCGCGCGGGATCGGGCTGCATGGCGGCCCGTTCGGGCGAGGCGTAATAGGCCGCATCCGCCTCTTCCCAGCTGCTCGGGCCCTCGTAGCGCAGGATCCAGATGAACCGGTCACCCTGATCGGCGGTCCAGGCCCCGACGATCTCGAAGCCAAGGCGGCGCCGCAGCGGGGCGATCAGCCGGTTCCATTCGTCGACCCAGGCCGCCATCTCGCCCGGATGGATCGTGTAAACCCGAAGCTGCTCCTGCCGAATGGCTATTCGGTGATCCGTTCGAGGACGACGAGCGGAATCTCGCGGCTGGTCTTCTTTTGCTCGGTCTCGACGTAGGGGACGAAGGCGCTGAGTCGCTTCCGCTCCTCCTTGCGAGCGGTTCGGGCCCGCATCTCGCGTTTCTCCGAACCAACCTCGACCGTCGCCGTCGGGTGGGCCTGCAGGTTGACGTACCAGGCTGGATGGGCGGGCGCCCCGTTACCCGATGCGACGACGACGTAGCGGTCGCCGTCCTTGCCGAAGCCGAGGACCGCCGTCCGCGGCTGACCCGACTTCGCGCCGGTGGTGGTGAGGAGCATCAGCGTCCGGCCGGCCATCATGCCGCTGAGCTGTCCCTGGTTCGCCCGAAACTCCTCGATCAGCTGGCGATTGAAGGCCTTCATATCGGTGGGGATCTGCGGCGGCGGCCGCCGCTGACCGGATTGCTCGCTACTCATGATGCCGCCGGCTTCACTTCTGCCGGAGACTCCGCCTCGAGCGACTGGTAAACCGACCGCACATAGGCGGCGTCTCCGATCGCCGAGGTGGCGCGCCGCTGGCGGAGACGCTCGACGGCGACGCCGGCCATGAAGCAGGCCAGGGGCGCGAAGCGGCGCTCCTTACTGTGGGCGGCTACTCGAGCCAGCTCGAGGACCTCGTCGGCGACCTGCGGATCGAGCTCCGGCGGGGCGATCTCGGTGCCTTGCGACCGTGCGGCGTCGGCAAATCGGCGGCTCAGCGCGTCAAACCAGGCGTTCATCTCCGCCAAGCTATCACGATCCGCGACGAGCCTGTTGACAAGGCTGCGATCTCATGCGTAGGCTGAGGAGGTCGCTGAAGCGCCGGTCACTCCTT
>VBJI01000176.1 GCA_005880875.1 Chloroflexota bacterium | reverse complement strand
GCTGAGCCCCTGTCCCGCATCCGAAGCGCCCTGTTCACGCCGGGCACCGAAGCGGCCCGGCTGCGCAAGGCCGTCACGCTCGCGTCGGACGTGTGCATCTTTGACCTCGAGGATTCGGTGCCGGCCGGTCGCGAGGCCGACGCGCGCCACATCGTTCGCGACGCGCTCGCGGAGGTTCATGGCCGCGGCCGCATCTGGGTCCGGGTGCACGCGGCGTCCAGCCCGGAGATGCTCGAGGACATTGCCACGATCCCGTTCGAGATGGCCGATGCGGTGGTGCTGCCGAAGGTCGGCGGCCGGCAGGACGTGGTCGGCTGCCGGGCCGCCATCCAGGCCGCCAAAGGCCCCTCCAACCTGCCGCTGGTCGCCATGGTCGAGACCGCGCTGGGCGTTCTCAATGCCGTCGAGATCGGGCGGGCTCCAGGCGTGCTCTGTCTGGCCTTCGGCCGCTTCGACCTCTCGGCCGATCTCGGTGTCGATCCCGACGGGGGCAGTCCGGCGCTGGCCGCCGCGCGGGCGGCGGTCGTGCTGGCCTCGACCGCGGCCGACCTTCATCCGCCCATCGATTCGCCCTGGCTGAAGATCCACGACCTCGACGGTCTTCGCGCGGCGGCGCAGCGGGGGCGTGCCGATGGCTTCGGCGGCATGCAGCTCATCCATCCATCGCACGTCGATACCGTGAACGAGGTCTTCTCCCCCACCGCCGAAGAACTCGCCTGGGCCCGCGGCATCGTCGCCTCCGCCGACCAGGCGGCCTCCGGCGGACGTGGCGCGTATACCCACGACGGCCAGATGGTGGATGAGGCGGTCGTCAAGCGAGCGCGCTTCATCCTTCGAAACGCGCCCGGCTGATGGACTTCAGTCTCACCGCCGAGCAACAGGACTATCGCGACGCCATTCGCGCGCTCTGCAAGAAGTTTCCCGACAGTTACTGGCGCGAGCTCGATGCGCACAAGCGCTATCCGGAAGACTTCGTTCGCGCGCTGACCGATGGCGGCTGGCTTTCCGTGATGATCCCTACCGACTACGGCGGCGCTGGGCTCGGGATCGTCGAAGCCTGCCTCATCCTGGAGGAGGTCAACGCCTCCGGGGGCAACGCCGCCGCCTGCCACGCGCAGATCTACACCATGGGTGCGCTCCTCCGGCACGGCAGCGAGGCCCAGAAGCGGAAGCACCTGCCGGAGATCGCCGCCGGGCGACTGCGCCTGCAGTCCATGGCGGTCACCGAACCCGAAGCCGGCAGCGACACGTCCCGGATCACGACCTTCGCCCGCAAGGTCGATGACGGCTACCTGGTCAACGGCCAGAAGGTGTTCACCTCACGCGTCCAGCACTCCGATCTGCTCCTGCTGCTGGCCCGCACCTCCCGCGCCGAGGACGTCACACGCAAGACCGACGGTATGAGCCTGTTCCTGGTCGATCTGCGTCAGGCCCGCTCGGCGATCGAGGTTCGGCCCATCGAGACCATGGTCAACCACGAGACCAATGCCCTGTTCATCACCGACCTGCATCTGTCCGATGATGCGCTCGTTGGCGAAGAGGGCAACGGCTTCCGGCACGTCCTCGACGGCCTCAACGCCGAGCGGATCCTGATCGCCTCGGAAAGCATCGGCGACGCCCGCTGGTTCGTCGACCGGTCCGTGGCCTACGCGGGCGAGCGGGTCGTCTTCGGGCGGCCGATCGGCGCCAATCAGGCGGTCCAGTTTCCGATTGCGCGCGCCTTCATGCACGCGCAGGCCGCCTCGCTGGTGCGCTGGCAGGCGGCGACCCTGTTCGACGCCGGCGCGTCCTGCGGCGCCGAGGCGAACACGGCGAAACTGCTCGCGTCCGAAGCCGCCTGGGAGGCGGCGGAGATGGCGATGACGACCCACGGCGGCAGCGGCATGGCGGTCGAGGCCGGCATCGAGCGGAAGTTCCGCGAAGCCCGACTCTATCTGGTGGCACCGGTCACGAATAATCTGGTCACGACCTACGTGGCCGAGCACGTGCTCGGACTGCCACGGTCCTACGGCACAGGAGGATCGACATGACAGACACGCGACGCGGACGCTTCTTCGAGGACTTCAAGGTCGGCGATGTCTACCGCCACGCCATCGGCCGCACGCTCAGCGAGACCGACAACACCTGGTTCACCCTGCTGACCTGCAACACCAACGAGATCCATTTCAACGCCGACTACGCGGCGCAGACCGAATTCGGACGGCCGCTGATGAACAGCTGCCTGACGCTCTCCCTGGTTACCGGACTGAGCGTCGAGGACATCAGTCAGAACATCGTGGCCAACCTCGGCTGGGATAAGGTCACGCTGCCGGCGCCGGTGTTCGCCGGCGACACCATCTACGCGGAGTCGGAGGTGCTCGAAACCCGCCCGTCGAAGTCCCGACCAGGCCAGGGCATCGTCCGGGTGCGAACCGTCCTTGTCGCCACCGCCCTGCTCGCCACAGCCTGCGGAGCCAGCAGCAGCGGGAACTCCCCCACGACCGGTGCGGCGATCGTCTTCGGGGCGGCTGTGTCGCTCACCGGCGCGCAGTCCAAGGAAGGCGGCCTGACCAAGCAGGGATACGATCTCTGGCTGGACTGGATCAACCAGCGTGGCGGGATCGTGGTCAACAACGTCAAGCACCCGGTGCAGATCAAGTACGAGGACGACCAGAGCGATCCAAACCTCTCCGCAACCCTGGTCCAGAAGCTGATCACGGATGAGAAGTCCCAGTTCATCCTCGGACCCTACGGGAGCGCCGCCACCGCGACCGACGCCATCATCGTCGAGAGGGATGGGATCCCGATGGTCGAAGCCAACGGCGCGGCGCAGTCGATCTTCAGTCACGGCTACAAATTCACCTTCGGCGTCCTCTCCCCTGCCAACAAGTACCTGACCGGCGTCCTGGACATGGCGGCCACGCTCAATCCCAAGCCCTCCACGATCGTCATGCTCTCGGCGAACGACAACTTCTCCCTGGAGGTCGCCAAGGCGGTCACCGAGTACGCCCCGTCGAAGGGCATGCAGGTGTTGGCCACCAAGCAATACCCGGCGGCGGCTCCGGACGTGAGCGGGCTGGTCAGCCAGGCCAAGGCGCTCAACCCCGACATCCTGATGAACTCGGGCCACCTGGCAGAGGCGATCAACATCAACAAGGCCGCCAAGCAGCTGGGGCTGAACGCGAAGATCTTCGCCTACTCGGTGGGTCCGTCGACGCCGGACTTCATCAACGCCCTCGGCGCGGACGCGAACTACGTGGTCGACGGCTCGCAATGGACCCCGCAGGTCAAATACAAGCCAAGTTTCTATCTGTCCGTCAGCGACTACGTCAAGGCGTACGAGGCGAAGTACAACAGCAGCCAGCCGCCCGACTATCACGTCGCCGAGTCGACCGCCGCCTGCCTGGCCTTCCAGAAAGCGCTGGAGAATGCCGGCTCCCTGGACGCCACCAAGGTGCGCGATGCCCTGGCCAGCCTGGACGTGATGACCTTCTTCGGTGAGATCAAATTCGATAGCCGCGGCATCAACACCTTCAAGCCGATGGTGGTCGAGCAGATCCAGAACGGCACCCACTACACCGTGTTCCCCACCGACGTGGCGAACGGCACGCCGAAGTATCCGACCCCGGCCTGGAGCGCCCGCTAGGACAGAGGTCCAGACCGCCGAGCGGCACTCGTGAGCCAATTCACCCAGCAGGTCATCCTCGGCCTTCTGCTGGGCGGCGTGTATGTCGCGGTGGCGCTCGGCTTCAGCCTGGTATGGGGCATCCTCAATATCGTCAACCTGGCGCACGGCGCGCTGGTGATCGTGGGCGCCTATATCACCTGGCTGCTCTTCGCCCGCTTGCACGTCGACCCGTTTCTGAGCCTGCCGGTGGACGCGGTCGCGCTCTTCGCGCTGGGCTATGCGCTCCAGCGCGGCGTCATCAATCGCCTCATCCGCGCCCCGCTCCTCTTCACCTTTCTGCTGACGTTCGGCATCAATCTCGTCATCGTCAGCCTCGTGCTGCTGATTTTTACCGCCGACTTCCGCTCGGTGACGCCCTCGTATTCCGGCAACGGCCTGCACCTGGGCAGCGTCACGATTCCGTACATCCGGCTCGGCGGGCTGATCGTGGCGCTCGTGCTGGCCGGCATTCTGTGGGGGATCCTCAACCGGACCCGGATCGGCGCGGCGATCCTGGCCGTTGGCGCCGATCGCGACGCGGCCCAGCTGGTGGGCGTTGACCTGCGGCACATCTACGCGATGACCTTCGCCATCGGCGCGGCCTTCGCCGGCGTTGCCGGCGGGATCATCAGCACCTTCCAGTCGATTACGCCCACCGCCGGCGACCCGTACACGCTGCAGGCCTTTGCCGTCGTCATCCTGGGTGGACTCGGCCGTGTCAGCGCCACGGTCGCGGGTGGCCTCGCCTTTGGGTTGATCGAGGTTCTCGGACAGAGCGCCCCGGGACTCGGGTCCGGCTACGCCAACGCGATCGCCTTCGTCGTGCTGGTGATCGTGCTGGTCGTCCGTCCGCGCGGGCTCCTCGGCCGGCTGGCGTGATCGCGCGCGAGCGGCGGCTGCCGCGCTGGTTGCGGCGCGGCACCCTGCCCATCGGCGCCATCGCCCTGGCCTACCTGATCCTCGCGCCGCTGAGCTCGATCGACGCCGCCCAACAGGCTGGCCTGCCCCTACTCACTGACAAGCTCTGGTTTCGCATCGCCACCACCGTCGCGATGTTCGTCGTGATGGCGTCGGCCTGGAACATCATCGGCGGCCTGACCGGATACGCGAGTTTTGGGAACGTGGCGTTCTTCGGCCTGGGCGCCTATACGGTCGGCGTGCTGGTCAGCAGCCGCGGCTGGCCGTTCGGGCTGGCGCTGCTGGTCGCGCCAGTCGTCGCCGCCGTGTTCGCCCTGCTGGTCGGCATCCCGCTGCTGCGGCTGCGCGGCCACTATTTTGCGGTCGCCACCCTCGGGGTTGGGGTGGCCATCGGCGAGGTGGTGAACAACGTCGGGCCGCTCGGCGCGTCGACCGGCCTCTTCCTGCCGATCGTTCGCTCCGACCTCACCTTCTTCTACCTGATGCTGGGGGCCGCCATGCTGGCGGTTGCCACCACCTGGCTCATCCTCCGCACCCGGTTCGGCTACGGCCTGTTGGCGATCCGCGAAAACGAGGAA
>VBJI01000175.1 GCA_005880875.1 Chloroflexota bacterium | reverse complement strand
GTGCGCACCGAGTTCGACACCGTCTTCATCCAGCAGGATGTCTGCAACGGCTGCCGCGACTGCATCTCGGCCTGCCCCTACGGCGTCATCGGATTCAACAGCAACACCGGAACGGCGCAGAAATGCACCTTCTGCTACGACCGCCTGCAGAACAACCTGAAACCGGCTTGCGCCACCGCCTGTCCGACCCAGTCGATCAAATTCGGCCCGCTCGATGAGCTGCGTCAGACCGCCGCCACCCGGCTGGCCACCCTGCAACAGCAGGGCGTCAGCGATGCGCGCATCTACGGCGACAAGGAATACGGCGGCTTGCACGCCTTCTTCCTGCTGACCGACAAACCCGAGGCCTATAAGTTGCCGAGCACCCAGAGCGCGGTGCTGCCCAGTCGGAACAATGTTCCCGGGTACCTGACCGCGTTGGTCACCGCCGTGGTGGCCGGGGTCGCCGGTCTGATTGCCTTCCGCCGTCGCGGTGAGGGCCAGCCCAATGCCTAACGAGCATTTCGTCGCGCCGCCGAACTGGGAGTGGTACATCCTTCTGTACTTCTTCTTTGCCGGGCTTTCCGGTGGCGCCTTCGTGATCGGCACCATGTTGCGTCTGTGGGGAAGCGCCGCCGACTGGGTGGCCTCGCGCATTGCCTTCCTGATCAGCTTCCCGCTGTTGCTGGTCTGCCCCATCCTGCTGACGATCGACCTGGGAAAGCCGCTGGACTTCTGGCACATGCTGGTCAATACCGGCTCGAGCGGCGGCCTCTCCTTCAAGGCCTACTCGCCGATGTCGCTGGGCGCCTGGGGGCTGCTGCTCTTCGGGATCTTCTCGTTCGTGATGTTCGTGGTGGCGCTCGGCGAGGGTGGCTACGTGAGGGCTCGCGCCTTCGAGCGCGTCGGACGCTTGCCGAGCCACGTCCTCGGGCTGGTGTTCATGGCCGTGGGCGCGATCCTGGGCATCTTCATCGCCGCCTACACCGGGGTGCTGCTGGCAGTGAGCAACCAGCCGGTCTGGAGCGACACCTGGACGCTCGGCGGGCTCTTCCTCGCATCGGGGTTGAGCGGCGCCGCGGCCATCATCCTGCTCTTCGTTCGCCGCCACCGGGAGGCGACCGTGACCCATCCCAAGCTGATCGAGGCCGACCGCTATTTCATCATCCTCGAGCTGATCCTGATCATCCTGTTTCTCGTGACGCTCGGCGGCGTCGTGTCCACCGTCCTCGGCGGAGGTTGGATCCTCCTGTGGCTCGTGGTCCTGATCGGGACCGTCGTTCCGCTGGTCATCCACTGGCGCCCGGCGTGGGTGCAGCAGGTCTCGCCGATCCTGACCGCGGTCGCGAGCCATGGAAGCCGCCGGCGTCGACAGCGTGTGGATGGAGGAAACCGGCGACGGGCTCGATCCGATGCTGACGCTGGCCGCGATCGCGGCGGTCACGAACCAGCTCCGGCTCGGACTCCTTCACACGAAACCACTCGAGCCGAACCGCGTTGCGACCCTCCAGCGGCTATCGCGGGAGCGCTTCATTCCCCCTTCCTCCGAACGCTGGCGGCGGGTCGACGTTCCCGCTGACCGCGAATCCTGGGCGCGGACGCTCGAAGAACCCCACACCGATGCCGACGGCGTGATCGTCCCGATGGATCCTCGCCTTTTGGACATCCTTCGTCATCCAGACGACGCCATCGATCGTTCCGATCTCGTATTGGCGCAGGGCTGAGCCCGGCCGTGGCGGCGGCCAACCTCGCGCGACAGGATCTCAAAGTGCTCGCGTTCGACGTCTTCGGGACGGTCGTCGACTGGCGCAAAGGTCTCATGACGGAATTGGCCGCCATCGCCCAGCAGCACCAGCTCACCATCAATCCGGCGGAGGTCGCGGACGCCTGGCGCCGGCGCGCTCGGCCGTTGATGGACCGCGTTAGCCGAGGCGAGATGGCGTTTCAGCTGCTCGACGACCTGCATCGGGCGGCGCTCCTCGAGCTGGTGGCCGAGTTCTCGCTCGAATCCCTGAGTCAGGCCGACCTCGACCGGCTCGTGCTCGCCTGGCACAACCTTCCGCCATTGCCCGATGCGGTCGCCGGCCTCGCCCGGCTGCGGACCCACTTCGTGGTGACCACTCTCTCCAACGGCGGGATGGCGATGCTGGTCGACGTGGCTCGCGCCGCCGGGCTCTCCTTCGACTGCATCCTGTCGACCGAGCTGGTCAAGAGCTACAAGCCCGACCCGCGCACTTATCGGATGGTTCCGTCACTACTGGCGGTTCGTCCCGAGCAGGCCATGATGGTGGCGGCTCATCCCTACGACCTCAAGGCGGCCGCCGCCCAGGGCATGCGGACCGCGTTCGTTCGGCGTCCGCAGGAGTGGGGCACAGGGAAGGCCGAGGTTCCTGACTTCGCCGTCGACATTACGGCCGACGATTTCATCGACCTGGCGTCCCAGCTCGGCGCATGAGAAAAGGGAGCCCGCCGGGGCTCCCTCAATCCGACTAGGTGGGTTGCTGCGTCGGCCGCATCCCGGCTGTGACCGGTTCCGCCGCCGATGGTTGCTCGTCGTATTCGGCCGAGATGTCCTGCTTCGACCGTTCCTTGACGGTTGCCACGGCGATCAACGAGATCACCGCGCAGATCGCGATGTACCAGGCGATCGCCAGGCTGGTATGGTAGCCCGTGACCTTGATGCTCGTCCCAGGGATCACCCCGCCGGCGAAGAGGAGCGTCGCAATGATCGGCGCCGGCCCACCGGCAAAGACGGACGCCAACTGGTAACCAAGCGAGGCACCGCTATAGCGCAGCCGCCCCGTGTAGGTTTCGGCGATGAGCGCCGCCTGTGGGCCGTACTGGGCGTCGTGCGGGATCAGCGAGAGGAAGATGGCAAGGAAGATGAGCCCCGCCGCCTTCGTATCCAGCAACCCGAAGTAGACGAAGCCCCAGATGCCCATCGCCACCACGCCCGCCATGTACACCCGCTTGCGGCCGAGCCGGTCAGAGAGATAGCCGAAGAGCGGGATAGAGACGAAGGAAAGGACCGCGGCGCAGGTGAGGGCGAGGAGGATGTAGTTGCGGGTTTGCTTCAACGGTCCCGGCGTTACCGCATAGATGAAGATGTAGGCGGTGAAGAGATAGAACGGAGCCTGCTCGGAGAGCCGCAGGAAAGCCGATTGCAGGATCTCTTTCCAATTGCGACGGATGACTTCGGCCACGGGAGCCGATTCGATCTTCCGCTCGTCGAGAAGCCGCTGGAATAGTGGAGTCTCGAGGACACGCAACCGGACATACAGACCAACCGCAACCAGAAGGATGCTGAAGTAGAAGGGAACTCTCCAGCCCCAGGTGGCGAAGCCTTCCTTTCCGGCGATGTTGCTCATGATGTAGAGAGCACCGTTCGCCAGCACCAACCCGACGGGGACACCGAATTGCGGCCAGCTGGCGTAGAAACCGCGCCTACCACGATGTCCCCACTCCATCGAGAGCAGGACCGAACCGCCCCATTCGCCGCCGACCCCGGCGCCCTGGAGAAAGCGCAGGACGACCAGCAGGATAGCGCCCCAGATTCCGATCGAGGCGTAGGTTGGCACGAAGCCGATCAGGAACGTGGCGACGCCCATCAGCAAGAGGGTGGCTATCAGGGTCGCCTTGCGCCCGATCCGATCACCGTAGTGGCCGAAGATGGCGGCGCCAATCGGGCGAGCAACGAAGCCAACCGCGTAAATCAGGAAGACATTAAGGGTTGCGACAACCGGATCCGACTTCGGGAAGAAGAGCTTGGCGAAGACCAGACCCGTCGCGGTCGAGTAGAGAAAGAAGTCGTACCACTCGATTGACGTTCCGACCGTACTGGCGATAACCGCTCGTCTGAGCTGTTTTCGCTCGTCAAGCGCGGCCGCAGTCACTGCCACGTGCGATCACCTCTTTGACTGGGATTGATCCCCCTCCCCGCCTCCCCGCCACGGGAGGCACAGTGGCGTCAAGGTGCCGCAGCTTGCTGGCGCTGGGCAGGCGTCCACCTCCTTCCCGCCCTCCAGCCATAAGGATGCACCTAACGATGCCGCTTGTGAAGAGGTCCGGATCAGGACTACCCGGTAGCCGCTAGACCCTTTGGACCTGAACTTGCGGGATGCGGGAGAAATCAGTGTCCTGCGTGAACACGACGAGACCGTGCCGGACCGCCGTAGCGGCAATCCAGGTGTCCATCACTCGCGGGCGGCGGCCGGTAGCGCGAGCTTCCGCAACGATCGAGGCAAAGGCACGTGCGACTTCGGAATCAATCGGGATCGCCTCCAACTCACTCTCGACCCTCGTAACCGTACGAAGGCGCCGCGCTCTCGTGGGCCCCTCTTTGGCGAGGAGCACGCCTAGATGCAGTTCCGCCAGTGTAATGACCGAGATCGCCGATTCGTCGGGCAGGCTCGCGACCGCGCGCCCGGCTTCTACGGCGACAAACACCGACGTGTCGAGTAACCCTCTCAAATCTGATCGACCCGCTGGCTGAGAGCCGCGCGCACGTCATCGCTGAATTGATCGTCGAGTGGGGCTTCGCTAAGAAGCCGTTCGACGACCGGCCTCGCCGCGAAGGTTGGTCGGGATCCCAAAGGGCCCAACTCAGCTACCTCGCGCCCAGCCACAGTGATCACAAACCGCCGACCGGCTTCGACCTGACGCAGAATCCCGGCAACGTCGTTGCGAAGGTCTCGAACCGGAATCTTGATTGACCCGGAGGCCGACGTTTCATTCGGCTGCCTTCGGACGATTTTTCTCGGTTTGCCATGCTGGATGTCGTATTCGTGGCCCAGGAGCTTGGCTTCCGCATACGGAATGCCAAGCGAACGCGCGTTGCCGGATGCCGCGTTCGGATTTCTCCATGCCTCTCACTTACTGTAGCATATGTGCTACAGCACTCAGCGGCTCGTCAGGACATAAGCGAGTAACGGGATAGCCGTGGCCGAGAAGTCCCCCGCGCCGTGGGCGAGGCTGGCGCCGATCAGGTTCCGAGTCCGGTCGTAGAGGACCCCGAAGAGTAGTCCGAGAATCACCGCGGCCGCCGCTTGCTGCAGCGTGGCCGCGAGCGGCTGGTAGGCGAGATTCACGAAGTGAAATGAGCCGAAGATGAGGGCCCCCACGACTGTTCCGCCCCGCACCGGCCAGCCGCGCAGCCGAACCTCGGCCGTGATCGACCCGTTGAGGGCCGTTTGAATCAGGCCGCGAAAGAGCAGCTCCTCAGTGGGCCCTACGACGAAGGCGAGGAACACGAGTTGGGCGAGCAGGGTCGGCGCCGGGGGAAGTCGCAGTCCGGCGCCGGGTGGCGAGACGAGCGTTTCGATCGCGCTGACCGCGACCAGCCCGACCGCCAGCAGATACCACGGGCGCAACTGCCGGTCATTCACCGTGCCAATCGGGAAGTGCCGACCCAAGAAGAAATACCAGGTGAGCGCGATCAGCGCCAGCCAGGCGTGGGCGAGGTAGTTCGCCAGCACCGCCGGGATCGCTCGGTTGTGCAAGGCGGCCACGATCGGGAACGTTCCAGCCAGCACCAGGACGTAGGCGACGACGGCGTCCGGCCAGCGCAGTCTTAGCGGCCGCTCTCCGGCCACAGTTCAATCGCCCGCGTGGCGGCCTCGCGGATCAGGGCGGCATCGATCTCGTGGCGCGTCAGCAGCACTTCGTATTTTGGCCATTCACAAACGAAGGCGAGCGGCCCGGGCGGAGGTAGCGGCCACGCCCAGAACCGCTGCGTCATGACGGTCCCCCCGCCACCACCCCCTTGATGCTGCAAGATCGGTCCCTCCGGCCGCTTATCCTGCGGACCGACCATCGGCGGACCGAGGCTGGTGGCCTTGGATCCGTCTGCGTACTGAATGCCGAAGCGCAGAATCTCATCGGCCATTTCGCCTCCAGGTTGGCCCGGCCTGCCACGAAACCCACCGAGTCCGTGCATCGGATCCCAGATTTCCCCTTCGATGCGGGCGGCGACGACAACGTCGAACTCGAAACCGGTTGGATAGGCGGTGATGTGCTGGACGGTTACGGCGGCCCTGGGCGTTCGGGCAAGCACAAAATTGATCGGAACCGCTTCACCAAGCACATCGTCAGGCCGCATCCACTTGGGCCGCCGGTGGGGCTCGGGCGGTGGCGGCGGCGGTGGGGGCCGCTCAAAGAAGGCCAGACCGACATCGTACGGAATTACCATTGACGGCGACCATCATCGCCTGGGGATTGTTTGCCCTCGCCTGGGGATTGTTTGCCCTCTTCTTGATTGGCGCGCTCGCGGGTATGTTCTTTCTCGAGCGCGGCTACCGACTGGCGCTGGCGATCTTCGCGGTGGCGACCACCTGCGGTTTCGCTTTTGCTTTCCTTTCGGGTTTCTCGATTGGGCGCTTCATCGCGGTCTTGCCACTTATCGTTACGGCCTTCGCGGTCACCCGTGACCGTCCGCCGCTGCTCCAGCTAGGGGCGCAGATTGCCGCCGTCGCCATTTATATCCTGCTGGCCTGGATCGTCGATGCACAGGTCCACTTCTGGGGCATCCAAATCGAGCTGCCGCTCTGCCTCGTCGCCTATGCGCTGGCCGCCACCTTTCCGCCTCGACGAGCGGGTGCCTCGATTGGCTCCATCCGATAAGCCATGGCTCCCCCGACACGCCTTCGTCCACTCCGTTCCTTCGCGGTCCGCTACGTCAACCCGATCACGCGGCGATTCGCCGGCTGGCTGCCAGGATTCGCGCTGCTGACGTACACCGGCCGGAAAACCGGCCGCAGCTATCGCACGCCGATCAACGTGCTCCGTCATGGGAACCACTATGTGTTCGCTCTGACCTATGGTGCGGAAGAATCCCAGTGGGTAAAGAACATCCTGGCTGCGGGTGGGTGCCAGATGCGCCGAATGGGTCGCGACGTGCGCCTGGTCGAGCCCGAACTGCTGATCAACCCGGACCCGCGGCTCGTACCGCCGGCCCTTCGCATCTTTGGGCGGCTGGCCCGCGTTACCGAGTTCGTCCGGATGCGAGCTGCTCCTTGAGCCAGTCCGCCATCAGGGGCCGGTACTTATAAGCGATGTTGTTGCAAACGTGGTTGCCGTCGGGGTAGATCACGAGGGTGGCATTGGGCGCCTCCCGCGCGATGCGCTCGGCGTGGGCCGGCGGGAACAACCGGTCGCGGCCACCATGGATGACCAGCAGCGGCTGGGTCACCCGGTCGAGCACCCCCTCGAGGTTCAAGGTATACGCCTTCTGCCGGGCCTCGACCTCGTTGGCCGACTTCGTATAGAGCTGATCCCCATCAGCCCGATGCGGTCAAGGTCGACGCGCAGATCGAGGTGCGCCAGGTGATCGAGCACCGGCGTGATGACCGTCTCCCAGTTGGGGCGGATGGCAAAGTCGACGGAGTTCTCCGACTGTCCTGGGCCGTCCATGGTCAGCGTTGACATGCCCCGGCGCAGGAAGTCTTCCTCGATCGCGTAGAGCTCTTCCTTCGAGGAATCGAGACCGGGGACCAGCAGCACCAACGGTGGTCCGGTTGATCCTGCCGGTCGCCGGAAATTGGCCGGGATGACGTGCCCTTCGAAGGGGACCTCGAGCCGCACCGCCGGCGGATCCAGATGCTGGAGTGCCCGCCGATAGACGGACACCGACCGGTCTCGCAGCTCGGCATGCAGCTCGGCCTCCTCGAACCAGAGGAACTTTCCGAGGTGGTAGCACCAGGCGGCTCGCTGGTACGCCTGGCTGGCCGAGAGCATCCGTCCCCGCTGTTCCGCCTCCCGACCCAGACCCTCGTGCACCTCGCCGACGGCTTTCCAGTTCGGTCCCCACTCCCGCCAGTCGGTCGTCTTCTTCACCGTCTCGTCGAAGTCATTGACGTCGATTCCGTTGGCGATGAAGCGCGGGCGCCAGTGATGCGCCGCGACCTGCACGTTGTTCGTCGTTTCGAGTGCGCTCAATGCCGTCGTCTCCTCTGCGAAGTCGATCCAGCATAGATAATGAGCCACGACGCATGACGGATTCCAAAAGGCCCTCGAGTCGCGTCAACTTGCGCAAGCAGATGCACGAAATCGTCCGTTTGCGGCAGGAGATGAGTGCTAAATCGCCGGAGCAGCGCCGCACCACCACGCGGGCGGTGGCTCGCATCCTGGACGACGTACCTGATGATGGGGACGGCGTTTTGACTGCTCACCCAGTTGGCGCGGTTCGCGCCACTCTACGAGGTGCCGATCGAGGATGCTTCGGCGGACGTCCGAGCGACCTTCAGGAACACCGAGAAATACGACGTCGACGATGCGCCCGCCTACTTTGAGGAGGTCGTGATCGAGCTCGCGGTGGTCAGTCCCGCCGCCGCCGCGAATGTCCGCAAGCTCGTCACACACGCCGAGCGGGGTTGCCATGCCGCCCAGTCGCTGGCACATCCGATTCCCGTCCACCTCAACGCGACGCTGAACCGGCAGCCTCTTCCCTAACCAGGCTGCTTCCGAGGTCGGCCAGCAGCACGCTCGCGCAGTTGCGGCCGGGAAGGCCGGACACCGACCCGCCGGGATGGGTACAGGCGCCCGTCTGGTAGAGGCCGCTGACCGGGGTGCGGTAGTTCGACCAGCCTTCCACCGGCCGGAACCAGCCGCTCTGGTCGGGCGTGCTCGCGCCGCCGTGACACGATCCGCGCCAGTTGGCGGGATTCCGCCGCTCGAGATCGAGCGGACTCGAAATCGCCCGACCCAGCACGATCGCCGGCGAGAGATTCGCGGTCAGCGCCGCGACCGATTCGAACAGGCGGTCAGCGACCTCATCCTTGACCACGTCCCAGTGCTGCGGACCCTCGGCCAGCTCGTAGGGCAGGAAGCCGATCAGCTTGAAGGTGTGCTTGCCCGCCGGCGCGCGCGAGGGATCGATCACGGTCGGCGTCAGCGCCAGGATGACCGGGTCATCGAGGTCGAGCCGGCCGGCGCGGAAGGCCGCCAGCATGCGCGCCAGCGAGGCGAGCGATTCGAGGCCGCCCATGGTGACGCTCGCCATCGAGCCGGCTTCCGTCTTGAATCGGGGCGGCTCGCTCAACGCGTAGTGCGCCGCGAACATCGTGACGCTCGGCTTCCAGCGGGCGATGCCCGCGACGTAGTCCGGCCCGAGGTTCGCCTCGCCCACGATATCCAGCAGATGGTGGATGTGGATCGAGGACACGACCGCCTTTGTCGCGCCGTACCTCGACCCGTCCGCGGTGACGACGCCGGTCGCGCGCCCTTTCTCGACCACGATCCTGGTGACCGGCTTCGAGGTCAGAATGGTGCCACCGTTCTCTTCGATGATCCGCGCCAGCGCGAGCGGCAGGCGGAGTGATCACCTCGAGGGCGCTCGCGTGACGGATGGAGACGCCGCGGTCGCCCAGCGCACCGGCTCGGGTACGGGCCATCACCTGGGCTGGCGGACGCGGCGGGTGCTCGCGCTCGTCGTTGATGATCGGCGACAGGCTCTGCCAGTCGTTCAACAAGGTCCGGTACGCCTTCGCATCCGCCTCCGAGAAGCGCGCCAGCTCAGCGCAGGTGCGATCGAGGTCGCGCCACATCGTGATGCTGCGGCCGTCGCGAAAGGGCATGGTGAACACGGGATCCGGATAGAGATAGCGCAGGCCGTAGCGATCGAGCTGCAGCTCGTTGTCGCGCATCAGGGGGTTGCTCTGGATCAGGTTGTGCGCTGTGGCACATGGATCGTGGATGAAGCCACGCAGGGTCAGCTCCTCGGAGGTGGTGTCGCCACCGATCCGGTCCGCGCCCTCGAGCACCAGCACCTTGAAGCCGGCGCGCGCCGCGTAGGCGGCCGTCAACAGGCTGTTGTGACCGGCGCCGGCCACCACGATGTCCCACTCGCTCACGCGGTGGCGCCGAGGTAGAGCCGGCCGATCTCGGGATTGTTGAGCACGGTGGGGCCGGGCCCTTCGAGTCGAATCCGGCCGCTCTCCATCACCACCCCGTGGCTGGCGAGACCCAGGCCCGATCGCGCGTTCTGCTCCACCAGCAGGATCGTGCGCCCGGCCTGGTTCATGGCGCGGATGGTGTCGAAGACCGTGGTGCGTGTCTTCGGATCGAGGCCCATCGAGGGCTCATCGAGGATCACGAGCGCCGGATCGAGCATCAGGGCTCGGGCGAACTCGACAATCTTTTGCTGGCCACCGGAGAGCGAAGCCGCCGGCTCGTACCGACGGTCGCGAACGATCGAGAAGGTCTCGCAGACCTGCTGCAGCCGGCGCTCGACAAGCGCGCCGTCGCGAACGGTGTAGGCACCCATCCGCACGTTTTCCCACACTGTCATGGTCGCGAACAGGCTTCGCTCTTGCGGGACCTGCACGATGCCGCGCTGCAGGATCGTCCTCGGGCTGAGTCCCGCGATCGACGCGCCTCGAAACCGAACCGTGCCCAGCCGCGGTCGCAGCAGGCCGCTGACGACGCGCAGGACGGTCGATTTGCCGGCGCCGTTGGGGCCCACGATGCAGGTCACGCCACCCTCCTCGACGGTCAGAT
Source organism: Chloroflexota bacterium (assembly GCA_005880875.1). Taxonomy (GTDB): domain Bacteria; phylum Chloroflexota; class Dormibacteria; order CF-121; family CF-121; genus CF-13. Next base: position 1,336 of record VBJI01000175.1, on the reverse strand, counting down.
CGAGCTCGTGCAGGATGTCGCCACCGCCGTAGCCGGCGGTCACGCCCTGCAGCTCCAGCAGCGCCGCCATCGTCAGGCTCCGAGGTAGGCGTCGAGCACCGCCGGGTTCTCGCGCACCGCTTTCGGTTTGCCGCTCGCGATCGCCTTCCCCTGGTGCAGCACGACGACCTCGTCGCAAAGGTTCATCACGAAGCTCATGTTGTGTTCGACCAGCAGGAAGGTCACCCCCTGCCGGTTCAGTTTGCGGATGTGCTCGCTGATCCGTTCCAGCAGCGCGGGATTGACCCCGCCCGCCGGTTCGTCGAGCAGCACCAGCTCGGGCGCGGCCATCATCACCGCCGCCAGCTCGAGCAGCTTGCGCTGTCCATAGGAGAGCGCGCCGCCCAGGGTGCCGGCGACATGAGCGATCTCGACGAATTGCAGCATCTCCATGGCCCGCTCGCGCTCGTGGCGCCACTGCCCGTGCGAAAGCACGGCGCGCAGACCGGCGCGCCGCACCGGGACCAGCATGTTCTCCAGCGCCGTGAGCCGGGGAAAGATGCGGGCCAGCTGGAAGGTGCGCCCGATGCCGAGGCCATAGATTCGGTCCGGCCCGAGGCCGGCGATCGACCGGGTTTTGAATCGCACCTCACCGGAGTCGCGGGGGATGAAGCCGGTCACCAGGTTGAAGACCGTGGTCTTGCCGGAGCCGTTCGGGCCGATCAGCCCGGTGATGCTCCGGTCGGCGACGGACAGCGAGCAGCCGTCCACCGCGACGACGCCGCCGAACCGCTTGGTGAGCGCCGAGATCTCCAGCAGGCTCATCAGGACACCACCGTGCGGGTCCGCCGGCGGCGGAGAAGTTCCGCGACCGATGGCACGATGCCACGCGGCAGCAGCAGGATGACCAGCAGGAACACCGCCGAGTAGAACACCAGGTAGAGCCGGCTGGCGCCGAGGCGATAGGCAAACTCGAGCTGCGCCGGCTCCAGCAGCACCGCGCCGATCACGGGACCGCTCAGGGTCCCGAGTCCGCCGAGAAACGCCATCAGCACCATCGAGATCCCGATCAGCGGATCGAACACGAATTGCGGATAGATGTAGGTCACGTAGTAGGCGTACACGCCGCCGATCATGCCGACCAGGGCGGCGCTGATGACGAAGGCGGTCAGCTTGAAGGCGCGCGTCGGGACGCCGACCGCCAGCGCCTTGTCCTCGTCATCACGGATGGCCAGCAGTCCGAGGCCGAACTTGGAACGCCGGATCCACCAGGAGACGAACAGCCCCAGCGCCGCCAGCAGGAGCATCGCGTAGTAGTAGGGAGTGTTGAAGAAGTCGCCGCCCCAATCGTGGGAAT
>VBJI01000018.1 GCA_005880875.1 Chloroflexota bacterium | reverse complement strand
ATGGAACGCGTCCCGGCCGGCTTCATGCGGATGCTGGCCCGGACCAAGGTCGAGGAATTTGCCCGAAAAATCCACGCCGAGACCATCACGCGCGAAGTCGTCGAGGGCGGTCTGGTCGATGCCCGTCTGATGATGGACCAGGCGCTGAAGGCGCACTCGCCGGATGCCGTCGAGGCGGCCATGCGGGCGCACGGGCATGCCAATGGCAACGACTCTCAGTCTCGGGAGGCGTCACCCGGCTGGACGGAGGACGGTGTGCGGCGGCTCAACGAGGTCGAGATTCGCGCGCAGGAGAAGTTCGAGCCCGCGCGGGCCCGCGAGCTGGCCGAACACGCCGCCGAATCGCGGGCGGCCAGGACCTCCGAGGCGATCAACGCCGCCTTCCTGGAGCGACTCGGCATCAAGATCGGCTACGGACATCCGCTGAGTCCGAAGACGTTCGAGCACCGTTTCACCTGGACGCCCGAGGCAGAGGCGCGACTCGAGAAGCTCCCCTCCTATTGCCGCGAGCTGAGCCGGTGGCGCGTCGAATGGACCGCCGCCACGAAGGGCCTCGGTCCGGTGATCACGCCGGAGGTCATGGAGGTCAAGTTCGAGATGTGGGACGAGGTGTCGCAAGCCATCCAGCGAAAGGGTCCGAAGCTGGCCTGGGATTCAGACGCGGCGAACCGCCTGCAGAACATGCCGGACTTTGTGAAGGGCCAGGTCATGGAAGCGGTCGAGGGCCACGCGCGTGAGCTCGGCCAGGAGCGAGTGACCAGCCGAGTGATGGACACCGTGATCCAGAAATGGATCGAGACCGGCGATTTTCATGAAGGCCGATACGGTTTCCGAGCCTAGCCTGCTGGCCGCGAGCGGCCTGACCCGCGCCTATCGGGAGGGCAAGGGCGTCTTCGACATCAAGCTCCGCCTGGCCGGGGGCGAGGTGGTCGGGCTGATGGGCCCCAACGGGTCGGGCAAGACGACCTTGCTGCGCCTGCTGGCCACGGCGGCCACGCCCACCGGCGGGCAGCTCACCTGGTTCGGTAATTCCAACCCACGAGACCCGTCGGTTCGTCGCCGGCTTGGGATCATGCTCGACCAGCCGGCCCACTTCGAGCAGATGACCGGCTACCAGAACGCCTGGTTCTTCGCCCACCAGTTCGGGCTCGGCGACGACCTGAGCCGCGAGCGGCTCGATGAGCTCTTTCGCTGGTCGGGCTTGTCCGAGGCGCGCGATCAGCGCGTCTCCGAGTACTCGCTCGGCATGAAGCGCCGGCTCAATCTGGTCGAGGCCCTCGTGCATCGGCCCTCGATCCTGCTCCTGGACGAACCGACCCTCGCGCTTGACTACCGGGCTGAGCTCGACCTGATCGAGCGGCTGCAGCTGCTCAGCCTCACCGGCAGCGCCGTGGTGCTGGCGACCAATGACGTCCATCTGGCCGAGCGCCTCTGCGACCGGGTGCTCTTCCTGCACGAGGGTCGGGTCATCCGTGAAGGTCGGGTACCCGAGTTATTGACCGAGGTGGCCGGCGCCCGAGAGGTTCAACTACAGGTGAACTCGCCGATCGGCCTCGAGGCGCTCCGCTCCCTGCCGGCGGTGCAGGCGGCGAACGTCGAGGGCGATACGGTGCACATCATCCTGGCGCGGGGGGCGAACCCAGCGCAGGTCCTCGCGGTGCTGAACGGCACCGCCGACCTGGTCAGCACCATGCGCGTCCGGCGTCCTCACCTCGGGGATGTCTTCCTCAAGCTCACGGGCGTCGCCCTCCCCTCGGCACATCGATGACACGCGCGCCATTCCACACCGGGGCGCGCTGATGATGCTGGCGGGCACGATCTGGCAGCGGGAGCTCGTCGAATTCGCGCAGCGACGGCGCGCCCTGATCATCAAGCTGGTGTTTCCGCTGCTGGTAGCGGTTCCATTGGTTCTCAGCGGCGCGCCCACCATCTACGCCGCCATGGCGCTGACGATGCTGGCGGCGATCGTCGGGGCCCTGGGATCCGGGGCGGTGCTCACCCGCGAGCGGCAGAGTGGCCTCACGTTGCGCTACCGAACGCTGCCCGTGACGCCCGGGCGACTGCTGATCGAGCGCCTGACGACCAATGGACTGATCGATTTCGTCCAGTTGGTGCCTGTCCTTCTCCTGATCGCCGTCCGCCATCCGTCCGAATTTGCCTGGTGGCCGGCGCTGCTGCTGAGCATGGCGGCCGTCCTGCTGATCGGAAACCTGACGGGGGCGGTCGCCAGCACGCTGTCCGATTCGCCGGGGGAGGTGATGCTTTATGTCGTCATCCCGCTGATCCCGCTGCTCTATCTCTCGGGCGTCTTCACTCCCCTTGAACAACCGATGCTGCCGGTGATCTCGCGACTGCTGCCGTTCAGCTACCTGTACCAGGCATTGCTGGGCTCGCTCGGCGGTCAACCGAACCTCTTGCCGTGGGAAACCGTCCTCGGCGGTTTCGGCTTCCTGGTGGGCGCGATCGGCCTGACCGGGTGGTTCGGACGCCGCGTGCTCGAATCAGACTAGGGCGGCGCGGCGATGGTGTCCTTCCTCGCGGGTTCGTTTTCCATCAATCAGCCCGGCATCCAGCTTCCGTTCATCACCAACCGCTGGGCGGTCGGCTTCTTTTTCCTGGTCCACATCATCTTTGGTTCCTTCACCATGGGCGCACTGGTCCTGGGGCCGACCTACGAATTGATCGGCCTGCGGCGGGAAGACCCGCGCTACGAGCGACTCGCGCGCGCCCTGGGAAACGTCAACCTGAAGATCTTCAGCCTGGGCGCGACGCTCGGCGGCTTCGCCGTGATCGTCCTCACGGCGCTCTACCCGAAGTTCTTCGTCACCCTGATCACGCTCTTCTTCTGGCCGGCGGTGGTGGCCTTCAGTATCTGGTTCCTGACGCTGGGCGGCATCCTGCTCTACAACCTGCGCTGGGACAACTTTCGACTTCGCAAGGGCGCCCATATCCTGATCGGTTATGCGACGGCCGCCAGCGAGCACATCTTCCTCTTTATCATCGTGGCGCTCGACAGTTATCTCCTGACCCCTGGGCCCGGCCAGGGAACGGCCGCCTTCTTCAACCCCTCGTACTGGCCGGAGCTGGGCCACCGCTTCGTCGGCAATCTTTCCTGGGCGTCGTTTTTCGTCGCGGCCGTCGCCGCCGTCTACGCTGCCGCGAGCCGACAGCCGGCCAACCGCCTCTTTTTCCACTGGGTGGCCCGCACCAGCCTGGTCGTCGGATTTGTCACGCTCGTGGTGCAAATCGTGCTCGGCGCCGTGTTCGTCGAGAGCATCAAGCAGGCGTCGCCGGGCGCCTTCCGTTACTCGCTGCAGGGTCCTTTCGCCTGGCTGTGGCTGATTCAGGCGACTTTTATCGCGATCCTGCTGGTCGGCAGCAACGTCTATTTCTGGCAGTCTCGCCCAACCGCGCCTGGACCGGTGCTGACCGCGATCGTCGTGCTGGCGTCGCTGGTCACCATGGCCCCGGCAGCCCTGTACCCCGGCGGGTTGTTCTGGCTGCGCTATGTCACGCTGGCGATTGCGGTGCTGCTGAGTGTGGCGCACTGGCTCATCTCCCGCCCGGGCGCGCGGCTGACCCAGGATCTACGGCGTAGCAGCCAGGTGACCCTGGCGGTGACGGGGGCGACCGCGTTGCTGCTGTTCCTGCTGATGGGCGTCATTCGCACCACGGCACGCAGCGACTACACGATCTACGGCGTGCTGAAAGAGGGCGACAGCTATGGCGTCTTCCAGTCGCCCGGCAAGGGCTATTACCCATGAGGATCGCTCATGGGTGACCTCCAGACTTACTTCTATCTGGCCTTGATCTCGGTGATCATGGTCGGTCTCACCCTGCTCTTCGTCCTGATCGCCGTCCGCAACCTGCGCCGCTGGTACCGCCAGGCCGACGGCGCGACCCCGCTGACCTTCTGGCTCGTCAGCGGCGCCATCACCGTCGCGCTGCTCTTCATCGTCCTGGGGACCGCGGGCGTCCTCTACGGGTTTATCCGCTATGGCACGTCGTGACCCGCGGCGGCTGAGCCGCCGGCAGTTCGACCTCCTCGGAACGCAGGTCGCCGGAGCGGTGGTGGCGGTGCTCCTTGGCATTCCGATCATCGGCTTTTTGATCTCGCCGCTCTTTCGTCGCGAGGAAGCCGTCTGGCGCAAGGTGGGCGACATCGCCGAGGTCCCTGAGGCGCAGCCGACCAAATTCGAGGTGTCCTTCCCGCAGCAAGCCTGGACCGCCGTGGAGATCAAGGCGGCGGTCTACGTGGTCAAGCGAAATGGCAACTACAAGGTCTTTTCCAACGTGTGCTCCCACATGGAATGTCCGGTTCGATGGCAGGAAGCCCTCAGCCAGTTCCTGTGTCCCTGCCACGGCGGCCTCTACAACATCGACGGGGTCAATGTCGGCGGGCCGCCGCCCAAGCCCTTACCACAGTTCGTCCACCGCATCGACGGCACCACGCTCTACGTTCAGAACCGCTTTACGGAGTCGATCTGATGGGCCGTCTCGGTGCCGCCTACAACTGGTTCGACGAGCGGACCGCCATCCGCAGCCTGTTGCGCAAGGGACTCTACGAAGCCGTGCCGGTCCGTGGAGCATGGTTTTACACGCTCGGCAGCGCCACGCTCATCCTGATCCTGCTGCAGCTGATCACCGGGATCTTCCTGACCCTGCTCTACGTTCCGTCGGTGACGGAGGCCTGGGCAAGCCTGAACTACCTCAAACAGCACGATGCCTTTGGCTCGATCGTCCGCGGCATCCATCTCTGGTCCGCCTACATCCTGCTGTTCGTGATCGGCTTGCACATGGTGCGCACATTCTTTTCCGGCTCGTACAAGCGGCCGCGCGAGCTCAACTGGATCACCGGGGTTGGCCTGTTCGTTCTCGTGCTCGGCATGGCAATCACCGGCGCCTTCCTGCCGTGGGACCAGGCGGCCTACTGGACGGCCGTCGTGGTCACGAACATTCCCGCATATATCCCGTTGGTCGGGTCGTTCACTCGGGCCCTCTGGCGCGGCGGTGACTTCGTCGGGCCGATCACCCTGAGCCGCACCTTTGGCATCCACGTCTGGTTGCTTCCCGTGATCCTCTTCCCTTTGATTGGCGCACACCTCGCCCTGCTGCGCAAGCACGGCGAGTTCGGTTCCTACATCAACTACCGGGGCGCCTACCGCAGCCGCGAAGGTGTCGACGTTCCACCCGCGCCGCAGCAGCGGCCGATCGAACCACCGTATCCAGCCGTGCCAACCGATGAGCTCTGGGCGGCACCGTTGCAGACCGAGGATTTCTATCCGCACCAGACGTTCAAGGATGGCGCTGTTACCGCGGCCCTCGTCATTCTCGTCTTCATCCTGGCGGTCGCGATCGGTGCCCCACTGGAACAGATGGCAGACCCCTCAACGACCAGTTACACGCCGGTCCCCGAGTGGTTCTTCCTGCCTTTGGACGAGCTGCTGCTGCTGGTGCCCAAGCAGTTGATTCCGCTGGTCCTGGTGCTGCCCGCCGGCGGCGTCTTGCTAATGCTCACCCTGCCGTTCATCGACCGCGACCCCGAGCGAAATCCGTTCGAACGCCCGGCGGTGATGGTTCCCGGCGCCTTCGCCGTCCTCTTCGTCGTCATCCTGACGTTGCTCGGATCAGGCCGCCTGTTCAACCTATGAGCGCCCTGCTGGCGGTCATCGGTCCGGCCTTCCATCAGCTGCAAGGTCAACTGCCGGCCAGCGCGCCCCAGGGCAACAACATCGTCGCCGCGCAAGCGGCGATCGGCAGCCTCTTCTCCATTCATATCCTGATCGCCGGCCTGGTCAGTGGCGCGGGCGAGCTCGGGCCCGCCATCGAGTTCCTGGGCTACATGCGCCAGCGCCGTCGTTACGACCGGCTCGCGCATGGACTGGGTCGATTCATCACCCTCTACTTCAGCGTTAGCTCGACGATCGCGATTCTGCTGATCACGGTTCTCCTCGTCGGGTTCTGGGGCCACTTCTGGACCACCATCGTGACCATTGGCTTTTGGCCCCTCTTCATCGAGGCCTGGACCTTTGTTCTCCAGGTCAGCCTGGCCTATCTCTGGTACTACACCTGGGAACCGCTTCGGGCGTTCAAAGGCCTACACATGGCCATCGGCGGCCTGCTCGCGATCGCGTCCTTTTTGCAGGTCTACATGATCGACGTCATCGCCAGCTACATGCTGACCCCGACGAATCCGCAGAACCCGATCCGCCTGGTGCTCAACCCGACCTCCTATCCGCTGACCGTGCATCGCACGGTCGGCAACCTCGCCTACATCGGGTTCGTGTTCGGCGCGTTCTGCGCCATTCGCTACGTCCGCGCCCGGACCCAGGAGGACAAGGCCTTCTACGACTGGGCGGGCAGCTTCGGCCTGCTCTGGGGCATCTCGATGACGCTGCTGCAGCCGGTCGTCGGCTACTCCTACGCGAAAGAAATCCAGCTGCACGCCTATGCCAGCTGGTACAAGATGATGTTCGGGACGCTGAGCCCCGTCTTCCTCTGGCAGATCACCTTACTGGGGATCATGCTCATCACCGCCACCCTCTACTTCGGCCGTCGATTACGCACCGACGGGGCGCGCGGCGCGGGCCTACTGCGCGCCTTCTCGGTCGCCATGGTCTTCACCACGCTGCTGGCAGCCCAACCGTACCACCTCGCCTTCACGTATGCGGACGTCGCCGCCGCCGGTCTCGACCGGCCCTTCTGGGACGGCGGATTGATCAATCCGTTGGGCTCGATGATCCCCTGGAAGGTGCTGGCCCTGATGTTCTATACGCTGATCGCAATCGCAGCCATCGTCTGGTACCTGCGCGGGCTGCCCGGGGTGGTTTGGGGGACCGCGCGCCGGGGCGAAGAACGACTTCTGATGCTGATGGCCGTCCTGACGATGGCGATGATGGTGACGATGGGCTTCATTCGCGAGAACAGCCGGGCGCCCTTCCTGATCTCCGGGGAGATGACCATCCAGGGTCAGCAGAACACCCAGAGCTCGCAGCCGACACCGGCGCCATCGTCCAGTCCCTGACCGAGATAAGTCCCGTGGAGCGCCGGTGGGATCCGGGTCGACCCCTGCTGGATGTGTCAGCTGGCGACTGGCTTCAGCAACACCTGTGGACCTGGGGCCCGGGCAGCAACCGGCAGGGGTTCGCCGTTGGGTGTCTCGTGCCTGAGGGATTCGAGGCCTATGCTCGGGTGCTCCATCCCGCCTGGCGCCAGACCGGGCGCGGCTTTGAACCCGTCCGTTGGTCACTGATTGCGTCATGGACCGGACGCACGGTCCACCCACTGATGCAGTTCCATCGCATCGCCAACCTCCCCGCCTTTCCAGGACACCGAAAACCGACATGGGGAATGGTGCCGTCGGAAGGCAAACTCCCCGTGGCCGAAGGCGAACGGCTGGTCGCCATCCTGCGAGGACAGACAGCAACTCCCGATAAGTGCTACCTCGGCCTCTGGGAAGGCTACGGCGTGCCGGAGCTGAATGCCTTCGCCAAGCTGCCCCGGTTGATGCTGCCGCATCGGGCCTACTTCCTGTTTTTAGGCCCGATCGATGCCGTGCCTTCGCTGACCATCGGCACCTTCCACCATCCTCCCAACCTCTGGTGGCCCGAGGACCGCGCCTGGTGCGTCGCCACCGAAATCGACCTGTCCGAGACATATCTCGCCGCGTCCGAGGCATGCGTTAAACGCGTCATCGCCGATCCTGGCCTGGAAGCCTTTGCCGTACCGCTGGATGGGCGGATCGACGTCGACGGCGATGTGATCAACAGGTAAGCCGCGCGGCGGCGCGCGCTAGCGTTCGCCGGCGGCGTGCGGCACCGGCTTGTCCTCGAGCGGGCCTTCCTCAGCCGTTTCGCTGATCTCCTCGGAGAGGCGCGGAAGGGCCTCGGCGTGCACCTCTCCCGACGGGCTCGCGGAGAGCGCCTCTTCGCCGCGTCGGGCCCGATAGAGCGCGCCGAGGAAGACGTTGAGAAGGGCGGCAATGGGTACCCCGAACAGCGCGCCGAGGATGCCGCCCAGATCGGCTCCGATCAGCAGCGCCGCCATGGCAACCAGTGGATGGATACGGGTCGCCGAGCCGGTGACGCGTGGCCCGAGGATGTACGCCTCGATCGCGTGGCCGCCGACTGCCACCGCCAGGGCCAGGAGCCCGACGAACGGCCCCTTGAAGATGAGCGCGATCAGGACAGCCAGACCCATTCCGATCGGCGCGCCGATCAGCGGTAAAAACTCGAGGAAGAAGGTCAAGATTCCAAGGACGACCGCGTAGGGGACACCGATGATCGTCATGGCGACCCCGGTGTACGTTCCCATGACCAGCGACATGATCAGCTGGCCGCGCGCGTACTGGCCGACCGTGGTGCCAACCGCCAGCAGCGTGAAGTCGTAGACCTCTTCGCGCCCCGGGAAAAGCCGGCGCATGGTGGCGATGAGCTGGCGGCCCTGCACCAGCAGGTAGATCGAGATCACGACGACCAGGAGCAGATTGATCAGCGTCCCCAGCGTTCCGCTCAGGACCCCGAACACCGATCCGAGAACGGCCGTGCTGATCCCGCTGGTCGCGCTTGGCAGGCTCAGCTTGAGCGGAATGCCCGCACTGTCGATCGCGGCCTGGAGGGAGCGAACGACGGCAAGGGCTCGCGATTCGAGCGTCGGTAACTGCTTGGCCTGGTCGATCAGCAGCGGCGTCACGAGCGCGATCACCCCGGCGATCAATCCGATGATCACCACGTAAAGCAGTAAGACGGAGAAGACCCGCCGGCCTTTGAACACCGGCAGGGTCTCCATCCAGTCGATCAGCGGCGTGAGCAGCAGGGCGACGATCGCGGCGAAGACGAATAGCAGCAGCACGTTGAAGAGGCGGACGACCAGGTACTCGCTCTGGTGGTAGAGCAGGACCAGGGTGAGCGCAATCAGCAGGTAAACCAGGATGCGGGCCGGGGGCTCGAGATGGTGCCAGGCTCTTGCGGTGTGGCCTTCCTGTTTTGCGTCCGGCATGAGGCCAGTGTCGCAGACCGGCGCCTGGGAACGAGACGGTCGCGGGCTGTCCCGCCTGAGTCAGGGTCGCGAGATTTCCGGCGTGCTACATGGCGCAGGGGCCGACGGCAACGGCGTTGGTGCGGCCTTGCGCCTGGTCGATATCGGGCTGCACCTCGGTATCGGTCAGCGCGTAGGCCGTGCCCTGCTGGCTGGTCGAGGCCGCGAAAATGACGCCGATCACGCTCCCATTGAGGTCGACCAGCGGACCGCCTGAGTTCCCCGGCTGGACGTTCGCCCGGGTGGTCCAGATGCTCCGGACCACGAGGTTCTGCCCATAAATATCGCGACCTTGGGCCTGGAACTGGCCGTTCACAACTGCCGGCTCAGCCGTCTCCGCCCCCCCACCCGGATAGCCGATCGCCGCGCCCTGCGTGCCGGCCTGGGCCGCCGCCTCATTGAGCGGGGCCAGCGCCAGCCGGGGCACATAGAGGATCGCGACGTCGCGCTCCGGGTCGAACAGCACCACCCGCGCGCTCAGGCTGCGACCGCTCGTGCTCTTCACCGTCGTTCCCTGGGTCCCGGCCACGACGTGGGCATTGGTGAGCACCATCCCCGGCCCGACGGGATAGCCGCTGCCGAAGACGATGCCGCCGCAGCCATAGCCCTGGATCTTCAAGGTCTCGGACGCAGCGACCCGGATGCCTGGCGTATCCACCGAGCTGGGCAAGGGTTGGGCCGAGGGCCCCACCGGTTCCAGCCCGGAGAAGGCCGATGGAAAGTTGACGCCGGCGATGATCGTCTCCACGCGCGCCAGGAACGCCGGCGGTCGCGGTGCGATGCCGTCCAGCGCCCGGAGGACGGCCGACCGCTGGATGGCGGCAGAGAGCGGCGGGCTCGGAATTCGGGCCAGGCTGAGACCCAGAAACCAGGACACGGAAAGAACGGCGACCGCGGAAAAAATGGCGCCGGCCACGCTATCGATGCGGCCGCCACGCGGTTGCGCCAGCAGCCGGAGCCGGATCGGCTCACCAACCCAGTAGCCGATGCTGCTGCCAACCGTGCCCAGCACGATCAGGATCATGATCGCCACCAGCGACCGGACCGCGCCGTTCAGGTTGAGCGCATCCATGACGACCGGCGCCAGGGCCGCGCCGACGACGACGCCGAGAAGCAGCCCAGCATATTGCGCCAGCGAGAGCCAGAAGCCCCGCCGGTATCCGCTGCTGATGGCAAAAACCATCGCGATCAGGATGATGAGGTCGACGATGGTAAAGCGCATCAGGCATGCACCCGAAGGTCACTCCGCGGTTTCCCGACGCATATCAGCGCGAATCCCTCGGCCAGCTCCTCGTTGCTGATCAGCCAGGCATCCGACTGGTCGATGATGCCGTCGACGCGCACCATACAGGTCTTGCAGCGACCCTTCCGGCAATCGAAGGCCAGACTGATCCCGGCCTGCAGGCCCGCCCCCAGGATCCCTTCGTTTTCGGCGACGTCAATTGTCTTGCCACTCTTGACGAACTGCACCCGGAACGATCGCGGCATCAGTGGCTCTTGATCGCGTTGATCACGCGATAAACGTACTCACCGGCCGCGATCAGCACCACGAGAATGCCAAGCGCGATCAGGCGAGGCCGCAACCAGGTGCGATAGAAACTCCCCCGCCAGGCTGGCCCCACCAGCAGCGCCAGCACGATTCCTGCCGCGGCGATCGCGAGCACGATGCGGAACGCCGTCGACACCGGGCTAGTCTAGAAGACCAGCGCGCGCTCGTTACTCCAGACCGATCGCGTGCTTGAACTTGTCGAAGAATCCCTTGTCGATCTGTTGCGGCTTGCCGCTGATGCCACCCAGGGCGCGCAACGCCTGCTTCTGCTCTTCGGTCAAGCTCGTCGGGATGACGACCCGGACGTAGACGATCTGGTCACCGCGACGTCCGGACCGCAGATGGGGAACGCCGCGGCCGTGAATGCGGATTGTCTTGCCGTACTGCGTGCCGGCGGGGATCTCGATCTTCTCCGGACCATCCACGGTCGGAATCTCGATCGTATCACCGAGCGCGGCCTGGGCGATGCTCAGAGGCAGCTCATAGACCACATCGGTGCCATTTCGCTTCAGCACCGGGTGTGACTTGACGTTGATGACGATATAGAGATCGCCGGCGGCTCCACCGCGGGGACCCACTTCGCCCTCGCCGGCGAGCCGGATCTGCGAGCCGCTGTCGACGCCGCCGGGAATGTTGACCCGCACCTTCTTCTCGCCTGGTTGGTGGCCGGTCCCGCCGCAAGTCCGGCAGGGTCGTTCGATGACACGGCCTTCGCCGTTGCACCGCGGGCAACTCGCCACGTTGACGATTTGCCCGAAGATCGACTGGGTGGCGCGCCGCACCTGCCCGCTGCCCCGGCACTGTGGGCAGGTCTGGGGCGACGAGCCGGCCTCGGCGCCGGTGCCCTGGCAGGCCTTGCACGCCTCGGCTCGCGGGATGGTCAGCTCGCGCTCGACGCCAAAGACGGCCTCTTCGAAGGTCAAACGGATGTCGAGCCGAAGGTCCGACCCCCGTCGCGGACCGGTGCGGGTGCGACCGGCCGCGTTGGCTCCGAAAAACATATCGAAGATGTCGACTTCGTAGGCTTCGTTGATCTCCTTGAAGCGCGCCTCCGCCTGCGGATCACCGTTGTTGCGGTCAGGGTGATACTGGAGGGCCAGTTTTCGATAGGCACGCTTGAGATCCTCAGCACTCGCATTTCGTGCGACGCCCAGGACCTCGTAGTAGTCCCGTTTGATCGCCATGAGCCGTTAGGACTTTAACGCGCGCGGGTGGGCAACCTTTACCAGGGTCGGCCGGAGCACCCGGTTGTGCAGCCGGTAGCCGGGCTGCATCTCCTCGACGACGGTCCCCTCCTCGAGTTCGTCGGTCTCCTCGCTGGCGATCGCCTCGTGCTGACTCGGGTCGAACTTCTCGCCAACCGCGGGAATGGTGGAGAGGCCCTGAGCCTGGAGGGTTTCTTCGAACTGTCGGGCGACCAGCTTGACGCCCTCGAACCAATTCCGGTCGATTCCCTCCGGAGCATGGTCGAGCACCCGCTTGAAGTTGTCGAGGATGGGGAGCAACTTGCGCAGGAGTTCCTCGTTCGCATACTGGGTCCGATCGGCGAGCTCCTGCCGGGTCCGCCGCTTGTAGTTTTCGAAGTCGGCAGCGAGCCGCTGGTATTGAGCAAACGTCGCCCGCGCCTCGTCGCGAGCCGCCTGCAGCTCAGGATCGACTGGCTGTTCCGGCTGGAGGCCCGGATCCGGATCGACGGTTGAGCTCGCCCGAGTGTCGACCACGCCCTGGCGAACCTCCCCGCCCGGCTGGTCGGGCGGATGATGCTTGGATGACATGTTTGCCTTTTTACCCATCGGCGTTCGGCCCGAATCAGTTCCCGAGATGGGCCAGCACCTCGGAGGTGGCCTGGCTGACCAAACGGACTCGCGCCACGACCTGCCCGTAGTGCATCCGGGTCGGGCCAATGACACCTATGGTCCCGCGCACCCGGTCCGCCATCTTGTAGGTCGTCAGCACCAGGCTGCATTCCCGCAGGCCGCTGCTGGTGTTCTCGCGTCCGATGATGATCTCGACCTCCTTTTCAAAGGCCACCTGTTGCAGGATCCCGGCCATCTGCGCACCCTGCTCGAGCAGCTCCAGCAGCTCTTCGAGACGGCTGACTTCGACGAACTCGGGATGGCGGAGAAGGTTGCGCACCCCATCGTGGAGCACGACGGTCTGCAGCTGCGACTGGTGGCTCGTGATGGACTCGACGAGCCGCTCGATGATCTGCCGTTGCTCGCCCCGGTCGGGGCCGAGCTGCGCCAACCGAGCGCTGAGCTCTTCGGCGGTCTGCCCCTTGACCTTGCGATTGAGCATGGCGGCCATCCGGCTCAGGTCGTCCTGTGACGTCGCCTGTTGGAGATGAACCACCTGCTGCTTGATCAGGTTGCCCTCCAGCACGAGGATGATCAGCACGGCTTGCGGCTCGAGGGACACGAGGTCGACGTGCTTGATGCGCGCCTCGCTGACTTCCGGCGCCGTCACCAGTGAGACATTCTCGGTGACCTGCGCCAGCACCATCGCCGCCTTCTCCAGGATCCCATCGACGCTGCGCGGGGCGCTCTCGAACTCCTGCCGGACGGTCCGGCGCACCCCGGGCGTGGCCGCCTCCGGCGCCATCAAGAAGTCGAC
>VBJI01000017.1 GCA_005880875.1 Chloroflexota bacterium | reverse complement strand
GATGGCACATGATGCAACATTGTGAAGAGCGTGGCAGCGCTGAACCGTGCCGGCTTGAACGGCAGTTGGGTGCCGTCCCCATGCAGCACGGTTACGTTTGTTCCGGCAAGGCGCCGTGCGAGCTGGGCGGCGAGCGATTCGTCGATTTCGATGACCGTCAGCCGCGGAACCATGTGCCGCAGCAGGTCGGTCGTCAATCCAGGGCCGGGCCCAACCTCTAGCACGTCATCGCCGAGCTCATAACTGGCCAGCACCCAAGGTAGCAACTCGCTAGCCACATAACTTGCCCACTCTGGGCTGGAGCAGATCTTCAGGTGAGCCTCATTCATGAATCTGTTACCTAACTCAGCGGGATACAAACGCGTTGCAGGAACTGGAATTGGACTTCGAAACCGGCTGACACGGGCCGCCATCGAAATCGGCCTAAACAGGAATCTGGAGCGGGAGACGGGACTCGAACCCGCGACAACCTGCTTGGAGGGCAGGAGCTCTACCAACTGAGCTACTCCCGCGTGCTGCCGTATTGTACCTAGCCTACGGCCGGTCGTCGATCCAGGCTTCGCCTTCGGTGTAGACCTCTTTTTTCCAGATCGGCACAGTGTGCTTGAGTTCGTCGATCAGCCATTCACAGGCGTCGAACGCCTCACCGCGATGCGACGCAGTCACGGCGATCACCACGCTGATCTCACCCACCTGCAGCGTGCCGGTTCGGTGGACGATCGCCAGGTCCAGGATCGGCCAGCGACGGCGCGCCTCCTCCGCCAGCTGCTCCATTTGTTTCTGGGCCATCGCGCCATAGGCTTCGTACACCAGGGCGCGCACCTGCTTGCCACGCGAATGAGTGCGGACGATGCCCTGAAAAACCACCAGGGCGCCCTCCTCCGCGCCGCGGATCCGGTCGGCGATCGCCGCCGGGTCCAGTGGCGCTTCCCGCAAAGCCACCAGCCCCTGACGCTGACCAATCGCCCCGCCGCTCACCGGCGGGATGACCGCGAGCTCGTCGCCATCCTTCAGCGGATCATTCCAGCCCGCGTATTCCGAATTCACCGCGCAGCGAAACGATCGCGGCAGCGGACCGAGATCGTACCGGGTGCTGAGCTGGCTCCAGGCGTCGGCCGCCGTGGCTCCCGCCGGCAGGGCCAGCTCGAGGTTGGGCTGACCGACGAGTTCGCGGGGTTTGGCGAACAAGACGATCCGGACGTTCATGACGAGATCATATCGCCAGGGTTCTGGCGAACTTCGGCACCATCAGCTTTTCCACCTGCAACTCATTGCCGAACGTGAGACGGGCCATCGTCCGCTCGGTGCCGCCGAACTGCGGGCGGGTCGCCGACCCCGGGTTGATGAACCGAGTGCGACCGACGACCTCATCCCGCCAGCGATGGGTGTGCCCGTGGATGACCACGTCGTAGCCGGCCGCCCAGCGCGCCCGCCGCTTGTCGAGGTTGTGGACCATCCCGACGCGCCATCGCCCGATCGTCCCTTCGATCGTCGTCGGATAGCGGGGATCATTCGGCGCATTCCCATTCACTACCACGATGCGGCCCAGGCGGCTAAGTCCCGTGAGGATCTCCTCATCGCCCCAGTCACCCGCGTGCCAGATCTCATCAACGCCGTCAAATTCCCTGGCGACGTGCGCCAGCAGCGCCGCTACGTCGAACTTGCCTTGCGTGTCAGCAATTAGACCGATCTTCATCGAAACAGGTCGGTCGCCGGATCGCGGAGGAGATCACGCACACGACCCTTGCCCGAGACCGATGCCCCGCGGATCAGCGCCACCGGAACCCGGTCCAATTTTCCCATGACCAGCTCGGCGGCGGCGGCGAGCTCATCGACCACACCGAGCTCCGTCCCCTGCAGTTCGTAGCCATCCGGGTCGCGTTCGCCGCGGTAGTCGCGAAGGGCCCTGACTCCGGCGGCGCCGATCGCCACATTCACCTGCCCTTCGCGCCAGGGCCGGCCAAAGCTGTCGGAAATCACCACGCCGACATCCGCCCCAGACGCCGCGACGAGCGCGTCCCGGAGCTGGCGCGCCGACTCGTCCGGCCGTTCCGGAAGCAGCACGGCCAGCTCGGCGCCGCCGGTGTTAGACCGGTCGACACCCGCATTGGCGCAGACGAAACCCTGGCGTGTCTCTGTAATCAAGACCCGGGGCGCCTCGCGAACCACCCGCACCGATTCGGAAAGAATCAGCTCGACATGGCGAGCGTCGTAGGCGATCCGGCCGGCGATCTCGCGAGCGCGCTCCGAGGGTTGCACCTCATCCAACCGCCGGACCCGACCCTCGGCCTTGGAGACCACCTTCTGCGTGATGATGACGACGTCGCCGGCTTCGAGGGACATCCCGGCTTGCTTGATGCCATCGAGGATGAGCGCCGCCAGCGGCGCACCACGTCCGATCTCCGGCAGGCCCCGGACGGGATAGATCGAGACCGGCGTCAAGCGTGCGGCGGCGTCGCGGCCAGCGCGCGATCCACAACCTTCAGCTCGCGAAGTAAATCCAGCGTGCCGCTCTCGCGGCCAAGCCGGACGAAGGCGACCACGTCGTCGGGGGTATCGAGGTCGTACCGCAGGCCCTCGACGTCGATCACCGCAAAACTGCGATTGGTACGGGCCGCGGCGGTACGATGCAGATTGAAGCTGTCTTCGCCGAACGCCAGGCTGATGGCATGGGGTGGCACGAGGCGCAGCCCGTTGGTCCCGATCCTTCCTCGATCGGGCGCCAGCAGGACCTCGATCTCCGGACGGTACGCGCTGAAGCCGCGCAACTCGTCGGCGGTCACACCCGGGACATCGCCGGGGATCGTCAGAGCCGCGGTGAAGCCGCGCTCCCAGGCCAGGCCAAATCCCTGGCCGACCGCGGCGCTCTGGCCCTGTCGGACCCGATCCTCGACCGGCTCGAGCCCAAACCGCCGCCCTTCGTCCAGGACATCCGGATCGTCGGAGACGACGAACCGCGCGTACTCCTTGAGCTGCGCCGCGGCTCCGAACACGTCGCGCGCCATGGTCATCGCCAGCCGGGTTCGTTCGGCCTCCGACATCACGGCCTCGAGACGATGCTTCGCCCGCTTCGGCGACTTGACCGGAACGACGATGGCGAGCCTCACGCGGCCGCCGGTTGGCGCAGCAGGTCCAACGCCGCGGCCGCCACCTCGCGCGCTGCCGCGAGGTCGTCGAGCAGGGTAGGACGGACGGCCACGCGATACCCCATGGCCGCAATCGCCGAGGCCAGCGACGCGTCGGCCGCGTCCAGGACGAAGCCGGCGGCGATCTCACGATAGAGCTGCGCCACCCCCAGGGCATCCGGCCGGATGCCCTCGGCGCGCATCAGCTCGACCGTCGGCCCCTTGACGGCGCGGCCTTGAATCAGCGGGGAGATCGCCACGGTCCGAGCGCGGGCCGCGCTGACCAGCGCTCGCATCCCGGGCACTCGAAGGATGGGCCCGATACTGATCGCCGGGTTGCTCGGGGCGATCAGAATCGCCCGGGCGGCCGACATCGCCTCTGCGATGCCCGGCGCGGGCCGGGCCGCCTCGATGCCGGTCCAGTAGATCTCCCGGACGCTGGGACGGAAGCGTTCGCGGACGAAGTACTCCTGAAAATGCAGGTCGCCAGCATCGGTCTTGAGCCGCGTCTCCACCGGATCGTCGCTCATCGGCAGGACGCGGCTGCGGGCTCCCAGCCGCTCAGCAAGCTCAGCCGTGACCTGGTGGAGCGGCGCACCGGCATTCAGCCGGCCCGTGCGATACAGATGGGTGGCCAGGTCGCGGTCGCCGAGCTGGAACCAGGCCGCCGACGTCAGGCCGGCCAGGGCGTTCTGCGCGGTGAAGCTATCGCCCTTGAGTCCCCAACCCCTCGATTCATCCGCCACCCCGGCGAGCCAGTAGGTGACGGTGTCCAGGTCTGGCGCGATATAGAGCCCCTGCCACCACAGGTCGTCACCGGTGTTGCCGATGACGACCAGATCCTCCCGCGGGATGACACGCACCAGGCCTCGCAGGAAGCGGGCGGCCCCGACGCCGCCGGCCAGGACGACGACGGGCCCCGCGCTCATTCCAGCATCATAGGAAACGATGTCCCTGTTCCAGGCCCTCGTATTGGCATTGCTGCAGGGCGTCACGGAGCTCTTCCCGGTGAGCAGCCTCGGGCACACGGTGATACTTCCCTCGCTGCTGCACTGGAACGTCAATCAAGCCGACCCCACCTTTCTCGCTTTCGTGGTCTTGCTGCACGTCGGCACGGCCATCGCGCTCGTCATCTATTTCTGGCGCGATTGGCTGGCCATCGTGCGGGCGGTTCTGCGCAGCGTGATCGCCGGTCAGCTGCAGGGCACCACCGACGAACGCCTCGGCTGGCGCTTGATCCTCGCCACCATCCCGGTCGGCGTCGTCGGCACGCTGCTGCAGAAGCAGGTGCAGGCGCTTTTTGCCAGCCCTCGCGCGGCCGCGGTGTTCTTGATCATCAACGGCGTGATCATGTTCGGCGGCGAACGCCTGCGGCGCCACGCCCTTGCGGCCGAGGAAGGCCGCACGCCGCTCGACCGGCTCAGCGTCCGGTCCGCGGTCGGCATCGGCTCGGCGCAGATCCTGGCGCTGTTGCCCGGGATCTCCCGATCCGGCAGCAGCATGGTGGCCGGCCTGCTCGGCAACCTGACGCACGAGGCCGCGGCCCGATTCGCGTTCCTGCTCGCCACCCCGGTCATCCTGGGGGCGGGCATCCTCAAGATTCCCGATTTGTTCACAGCCACCGCACTGCCACATTTGCCCGTCTACCTGCTGGCCGGTGTTGTGTCCGGCGTCGCCGCCTTTCTGAGCGTGGCCTACCTCATGCGATACTTTCGAGTGGGACGGCTTGATCCGTTTGCCATTTACTGTGCGGCGTTCGGGATCCTGTCGTTGATCCTGCTCAGCCGCTAGCGCGTCAAGGAGGACGAATGCAAGATAACCCACTGCAAAACAATGCGATGGCCTTTTGGGCCGGGCTGGTGCTGGTCTTCGTGGGCCTGATGGGCGTGGTCTTCTACCTCGTGGTCCGCACCTCCAGCGAAAGCCTGATTCTGCCCGGGCCGCACTTCAGACTGAAGCATTTCGTGGTGGCGCTGCTCATCCTGGCCGCCGGCGCCGTGATCGCGTCCTTCGCCCGGCCGCGCCCCGAGACGATGTCGACGCCGAGCCGGTTCAACCGCTAAAACGACGGAGACCATGTCACACATCGGCTATGCCGCGATGCTCGAGCAGTTCCATCCGCGGGAGCTCGTTGGTTTTTGCCAGGCCGCCGAGGCCGCCGGCTTCAGCGGCGTGATGGCCGCCGACCACGTGCAACCGTGGACACCGCAGCAGGGCAACGCCGCCTTCGTGTGGTCATTCATGACCGCCGCGGCCGAGCATACACACGGTGACATCGGGCCCGGCGTGACCTGCCCCTCCTTTCGGTCGCACCCGGCGATCATCGCGCAGGCCGCCGCCACCATGACGGCGATGTACCCCGGCCGGTTCTGGCTTGGCCTCGGATCCGGCGAGGCGCTGAACGAGCATGTCGTCGCCGGCTACTGGCCGGAGGTCGCAGAGCGCATCAACCGGATGTTCGAGTCGATCGAGATCATCCGAAAGCTGTTCACCGGAAAAGACGTGAAGCACGCCGGCGAGTACTACAAGATGGAGACGGTGCGCCTATGGACCATGCCCGAGCAGTCCCCGCCGATCTACGTGGCGACGGCCGGGCCCGTGACCGCCGAGAAGACCGGGCGCTTCTGCGATGGGATCATCACGGTCGGCGCCCCCGAGGAGAAGATCGGCACCGTCTTCGAGCGCTTCGAGAAGGGGGCCCGCGAGGCCGGCAAGGATCCATCGACACTTCACAAGATCCTCCAGCTGCATCTCTCCTGGGCGCCCACTGACGAGGAAGCCATGCGCAACGCGCTGAAGGAGTGGCCCAACGGTGGCATGAAATTCCCAAAAGCCGATATCCGCTCACCGTTTGATTTCGAGCAAATGGCGAAGATCGTCCGGCCGGAAGACTTCAAGGGCCGGATGCTGATCTCCTCAGACATTGATGTCCATCGTCGGGAAATCCAGAAGTTCATCGACCTCGGTTTCGACCGCGTGTACCTCCACAACGTGGGACGAAACCAGCGTGAGTGGATCGACGCCTTCGGCAAGCAGGTCCTTCCCAAGCTCCACTAAGGCGTCCGCCTCAGCCCTGGCATCGCAGATCGAGGCGGAGCGGCGGCGTCATCGGAATCCGCGGCGCGGGTCGCCGAGAAAGCCCATCTGAAGAGCGACCTCGACCTTCTCGGCGTCAGCCTGCCCGACATGCGGCAGATGGTTCGCGCCATCACGCGGGAGGCGACAGCCCGACGTCGTCTACCGCTGGCTATTGCCGCGCTGCGCCGTCGCTTCAGGCGTCACCGTGCGCGACGCCGTGAAGTACCTTTCGCCGCCACAGCGGGCCGAGCTGCTGGCCGCCTATCGGCGGCAAAGGCGCCCGGCACCGGTTTCTTGCCGCGCACCTCGATGAAGGCCGGGAACAGCAGGTCGAGATGCGCCTCGCTGCCAGGCTCCGCGTCGGGCTCGGGCGGACCGGGAGAGAACTCCCAGATCCCGTCGACCACCATGCCCCCCGCCACCATCCCATTGACAATGGTCTCGAAGCGATGGCCGAACTCGATGGTCGGCGCCACCAGCTTCTTGTTCCCGAGCGTCCAGGTCATGTCCCACTCGCTGACATAGGGAACCGGCTTGTCCGTGAAATAGCTGATCTTCGGCCGCCAGCCCCCATCCTTGTAGGTGCCGTACAGCCGCAGGGTCGTGGGGTGCATGGTCGACAGCAGGTAGGTACCGCCGGGCGCCAGTACCCGCCCGACTTCCTTGAGCACCCGGACCGCGTCGTCGATGAAGACCAGCGAATGACAGTGCCAGACGACGTCGAAGGAGGCGTCCTTGAACACCGAAAGGTCTTTCATGTTGCCGCGCACCAGCCGCAGCTTGACGCGCTGGCGCGCCGCCAGGTGGCGGACCGTTTGCAACTGGGTCGGCGAGATGTCGAACACGGTCGTCTCAGCGCCCAGCTTGGCGAAGATCACCGGGTCCCAGCCACCGCCGGCAGCGAGCCCCAGCACTCGGGCGCCGTCGAGGCGCACGCCCTTGAGACGGCCTCGCGGATCCATAAAGCGGCGCATGCCGGCTCGGGACTTGGGCGGCCGCCCGAAGGGCCGCGTGTAGTTCATAGCGGCTTTGGCCAGCCGCTCCCACATCTGCTTGTTGTGCTCGGCGACGCGATCCTTCAGCGGCTGGCCTTGCGTTTGCGGTCGACGTAGTCGAGCAGGACGTAGTCCCCCAGCCGGTCGGCGCTGGCGAAGAAGGCCCGACCACCGTTCATGCGAGTCATCTGCTTGACGAACGAGACCAGGTGGTAGTCGTTGTCGAGCATGAAGGTATTGATGACGATGTGCTCTCGGGTGCAGCGCTGCACCTCGAGCAGCGTTTTCTGAAAGGTCTCGGGCAACGGTGGATAGAAGAAGACAGCCTGCTGGCCTTCCATGTGTGCGGTCGGCTCCCCGTCGGTGACGATGATCACCTGTTTGTTGCCGGTCTTGTGCCGGTTCAGGAACTGGCGAGCCAGCATCAGCCCGTGCTGGATGTTCGTGCCATAGATCGACTCGTTGTAGGTCAGCTCGGCCAGCTGATGCGATTTCACCGGCCGGGCATAATCGCTGAAGGCGATCACTTGCAGAAAATCGCGCGGAAACTGGCTGCGGATCAGCGCATCCAGCGCCAGCGCCACCTTCTTGGCAGCGTAGAAGTAGCCCCGCAATGGCATCGACCGGCTCATGTCGATCATCAGCACCGTCGCCGACTGGGCGCTGAACTCCGAACGGTAGACCTCGAAGTCGTCAGTCTTCAGCCGGATCGGTTCGCGGGGACCTTCGCGCCGCAGCGCGTTCATCAGGGTCTGCTCGACATGAAGATTGAAGGCATCGCCAAACTCGTAGACCTTGGTCTCATCGGATCGCTCCGAGCCGAGCCCGCGAACGCTGATCGGATGATCGCCGAAGCGGTCGCGCTTCAACCGGGTGTAGAGATCGCGTAACGCCTTTTGTCCGATGCGGCGCATCCCGCGCGGAGTCAGCTCCATGCCGCGCCGGCCGCGTTGCACGTAACCCTTCTTTTCCAGTTGGGAAGCGAGCTCACTCATCTGGTCCGCCGCCTGACGAGCATCCGACCCGAGCAACTGCTGCAGCTGCGCGGACTGCTCCGGCGTGAGCTGCCGGCCCTGGTAGCCCTCGCGCAACGCGGATTCCAGGTCCTCGATGCCCTGCAGGCGCTCCATCAACGACAGCGCCTCCTGCAGCGGCAGCGACTCCGAGCCGTAGAACGCGTAGCGGCTGCCTAGCCCGGGACGCGGCGACAACAGCTCCAACTGCGCGGCGAGCTCGGCCATCTGCGCCTGCAGCTCCGGATCGTTGAGGGTCGTCTCGATCAGATCCTGCATCTGCTGGCGCATCTCCGGCGAGAGGGACTGCATCAAGGATTCCATCTGCGCCATCTGCCGCTCCAGGTGCTGGATCAGCTCGTCGAGCGTCTTCGGCGGATTGGGGCCGAAGAAATGGCCGAAGCGTTGCATGAACTGCTCGAATTTCGGCGGCTTGCCCTCGAGCCGATCGCGCAGCATCTGGTTGAGCGCCTTCATCATTTCTTTGATCTCAGTGAGCTGCTCGGGCCGCAGCTGCTGCATGGTGCGGGTCATGTTCTTGAAGTAGGTCTGCGAGACCTGCTGCTTGAGCTCCTCCATCAGCTTCTGGAAAGCCTGCGCCGCGCCTTCGTCCATGAACTCGTAGTCGTTCAGCTGACGGATGGTGCCGCCCACGTCCTCGGGCAGCCGGTCGAGCTCCTGCAGCTTCTTCTTCGTGATCTTCTGCAGCACCCGCTTCGCGCTCTCGGGCGCCTGTTCCAATCGCTCGTTGATGCCCTGGCGCTCGCGACGAAGAATGTCGTTCAGGCGCTCCCGAATGTTGCCGAAGACGTCATTCAGGTTGTACCGCTTCAGCTGCTGCAGCCGCTTCTGCCGGAGCCGCTCCAGCATCTCCTCGAAGCCGGGCAGCTTGCGCCCCTGACGGTCGCGCCAGCCGCGACTCATCAGCCGGTGCAACGCGTAGTCGAAGTCGCCGCCCTGGAACAGATCCTCGGCGAGCCGGTCGAAGAGGTCCTCCGCATCGCGTCCGAAGGGCTCCTGAGATCCGTCCCAGCGCTCGTAGCGGTTGGACCGCGAGATCATTTAGCCGGCGTAGATCGCGCCACCGTCCAGCTCGGTCTTGTTGATCCGCTTGCTGAGATGCAGCCCCTCGAGCACGAACTCGACCCCTGAGGCGGCGAGCGCCGGCCGCTTGTCGAGGCCCAGGCCCTTCAACGCCTTTTCCATTCCAGGCAGCTCGCGCAGTAGGGCCATATAGCGCTCGGCCGGCTGGCCCTCGGAGACTTCAAAGGTCAGACCGGCGTCGAAGCGTTGCACCAGTTCCGTGAACTGGCTGGACTCGAAATGGCGTCGAAACACATTGAGGACGGCCGTCTTGATGATCTTCTCCAAGACCGTCTGGTCATCACCCTCTTCCCAGGTCTCCATCTCGAGCTTGCCCGCGCTGGAGGGAATGATCGAGGGAAGATCGCTGATCCGGGGCACCGCCTCGGTCTCGCCGGTGCGGAGCGCGCGGCGAGAGGCATTCGACGCGAGGTTTTCGTAGTTGGTGATCGAGATTCGGACGCTGACCCCCGACCGCTGGTTTACCTTCGGGCTGCGGCGAGCGAGCTGGGTCACCTCCGCCACGATCTCTTTCATGTAGTCCGGCATGATCACCGTGAGCTCGCGATCCTGGAAGTCGGTCCGCTCCTGCTCGACGATGCGGATCTCATCCTCGACGCTGCGGGGATAGTGGGTTCGGATCTGCGCCCCGAATCGGTCCTTGAGCGGGGTGATGATCCGGCCGCGGTTGGTGTAATCCTCGGGGTTCGCGCTGGCGACGACGTAGACGTCGATCGGCAAGCGTAGCTTGAAACCGCGGATCTGGACATCCCGTTCCTCGATCAGGTTCAGCAAGCCCACCTGGATCCGCTCCGCCAGATCGGGCAGCTCATTGATGGCGAAGATGCCGCGGTTCGTGCGCGGCACCAGGCCGTAGTGGATGGTCAGCTCGTCCGCCAGGTACTTGCCCTCGGCCACCCGGATCGGATCCACCTCACCGATCAGGTCGGCGATCGAGGTATCCGGCGTGGCCAGCTTCTCGCTGTAGCGTTCGTCCGGACTGATCCAGCGCACCGCCACCCGGTCAGCCTGGGCCGCGACCCGGTCGCGGCATGCCCGGCAGATCGGGACGTAGGGATTGTCGTTGATCTCGCAGCCGTCGATGACCGGGACCTGCTCATCGAGGAGGCTGACGAGTGACCGGATCAGCCGGCTCTTCGCCTGGCCGCGCTCACCGAGGAACACGACGTCCTGGCCCGACAGGATGGCGTTCTCCACCTGCGGGATGACGGACCCGTCATATCCGATGATGCCCGGGAAGAGCACGTCGCTCGCCTTGATCTTGCGAACAAGGTTCTTGCGCATCTCTTCCTTGACGGGGAGGACACGGTACTCACTCTGGCGAAGCTGGGCGATGGTCGTGGCGTTCTCCAATGCAAACCTCTTTGAATGTGGTGACGCCTTTCGATTCTACGGGTGCCGCTCTCGTTCAGCCGATTTCAGATCCGCTTCGCCTCAGCTGTTCGTCGATCGCCGGGGAAAACTCGGGCAACCGCCCGGCGAGCGCCCGCAGCAGCCCAAAGCACCCGGCCAGCATCATGTCGCCGTGCGGTACGGCCAGGTGCGGGCGCAATCGCGACCCGTCGAGGAGGCGGCGCCGCGGCCCCGTGACCGCGAGTAGCTCGGGGGGCGACGTGACCGGTCCGAGCTCCAGTGCCCCGTGCCCCATGTCGTCGAAGACCGCCTGGTTGGACAGCCGGCCGGTGGCGAGTCCGTCGAGGTAGCCCTCCAACTTTTCGCGGGTGAGCTCGCCGGTGTGGTGCTCGAACAGCCCTACGATCCGCTGCCCGTCGAGGAGGGTGGCAATCGTATGGAAGTTTCCGAGGTTTGCCACCATCGGTCGTCGGGTCGACCCGACGCGACCATCGTCGAGCGCACCCAGGATGGCCGCCGGGCCGGTATCCATCAGAAACAGCGGCTCGGATCCGGTCCAGGTCCTCGCCACCGCTTCCATTCGGGTCATCCGCGAGGGGACCTCACCGCTGAGAAAGCCGAACCCCGCCAGCCCGGTGCCGCGCTCGACCTGCTCGCGCAGATAGTCGAAACGAAACCGGCGGTCGCTCACGCCCGGCGGCGCCGCACCGTGATCGAAGACGGCCGCCGCGACCGCATCGAACACCGTGCTGACCCCGAACGCCCGTAGCGCATCTATCAGCTCGGCGCCATAGAAATCCCGCATCTCCAGGCGACGGGCGCCGTTCGCCCGGTCAGCCGAGTCGACGAGGCGCACGCCCATCGCCTCGACGCGGCCCAGGTCATCGTCGAAGGTCCGTGCGGCATCCGGGGTGGCATAGACCCGCAGTCCCTCGCGCAGGTGGGCCTCCACCGCCCAGTGGTCCGGCCCGCCTCCCATCATCACACCGGTCAGGAACAGGTCGGCCCGATCGGCGGTCGCCTGCTTGACCCGGTCGGCCACCAGCGCGGTCGGTGACGGCATCACCAGCTGGACGGCGTTCTCGATCAGAGTGCCCGCCTCGAATCACTTCGATTCGAGCAGCCCAATCCGCTGCCGGCGGACCTCGCCTGTCCGCGCTGCCGGCTGCGCTTGCGCGTGGTCGAGGCGGACATCGCCCGCTGCCTCGGCGGCCACGGCTTCCCGGTCGTGGACGGCATCCCTGACCTGACCGAGCCCGCCGGCGACGAGACGCCCAAGCTGATCACCCCGATGGTCGACTTGACCATCATGGTGCTCGCCTGGAACGAGGCCAGTAACCTCCGGACGCTGCTGCCCCAGGTCCGGGCTGTTCTCGAACGCCTGCACGTGAGCTACGAGGTGATCGTGGTCGACGCGGGATCGACCGATGGCACGCCCCAGGTCGCCGCCGAAGGCGGGGCTCGGGTGGCGCGACAGACCGAGCCGGGCTACGGTGGCGCCTTGCGGATGGGCTTCAGCGTGGCGCGCGGTCGGTACATCGCCACCATGGACGGCGACCACCAGCACGATCCCGATTTCCTGGAGGCGATGTGGGCCGAGCGGGAGAATGCCGCCCTGGTGATCGCGTCCCGCTACGTCGAAGGCGGCCGCGCCGACATGCCGATCTACCGCAAGCTCTTCAGCCGCATCCTGAACCGGGTGTACGGCTTCGGCCTCGGGGTGCAGTTTCGCGACATGTCATCCGGTTTTCGGCTTTACCGCCAGTCCGTGATCAAGACCATCGCGGTAGAGGGTCGCAACTTCGACGTCCTCGAGGACATCCTCCTGCGGATCGTCGCGGATGGCCACCAGGTGATCGAGGTGCCGCTCCATCACAAGGCGCGCTTCACCGGACGCTCGCACGTGATGCTCCTGCAGTTCGTCGTCTCCTACCTGCGCACGTTCTGGCGCCTGCGGCAGCTCCGCAACTCGCCGGACTCGGCCGATTACGAGAGCTGGTCGCTGACGTCGTACAACCCAATTCGCCGGGCGCGCGCCCGGCGGCGGATGGCGGCGATCCAGGATGCCTCACAGGGGAGCCAACGAACCCTCCTGCTCGAGTGCGGCGCGGATCCCTTGCTGGCCTCGCTGCCGGAGGCGGTTGGGCTGGATGATCGCCTGAACAAGCTGCGCTGGGCCCGTCGTTTCGGCCGGCCGCTGCTGCGCGGCTCCGAAACCGCCCTGCCATTTCCGGACGGCAGCTTCGACCTGGCGCTCTGGGGTCATCCAGGACGAGCCGCGGGGCAGGAGCAGGCCGTCGAAGAGCTCGATCGGGTGCTGGCGCCCGCCGGACGGATCATCCTGGGCCTCGGTCGGGGCGAGCGCGCCGGCGTCCAGACCATGCTGCGGCAGCGCGGCTACCAGCCGGACGGTCAAGGCACCGACCTGATGGCGACGATGCGAAAGGGTACGCCCGTTCTCGCGCCCATGGAAGCGCGCCCGGCCGCGCAGGGCACCCCGGCGCGCATCGGCCTCGGCACGGCGGAGATCAGCGCCCTGCAGCGGGAATACGTCAACGACGTTCTCAACAAAAACCGGCTGTCGTACGGTGAGTACACCCAGCGCTTCGAGCAGGAATTCGCCCGGCTCCACGACCGGCGCTACGCGATCTTCTGCAACAGCGGGACGAGCGCGCTGCAGGTGGCCGTCCACGCGCTCAAGGAGCACTACCAGTGGAAGCCCGACGACGAGATCCTGGTCCCGGCCGTCACCTTCGTAGCCAGCTCCAACGTCGTGCTGCAGAACGGGCTCAAGCCGGTCTTCGTCGACGTGGAGTCCGATCACGTCGGCATCGACCCGGCGCAACTGTCGAAGCATCTGAGCCGACGGACGCGCGCCATCATGCCGGTCCACCTGTTTGGTCAGCCCTGTGACATGGACCCGATCATGGCGTTCGCGAACGCGCACGACCTGCGCGTGATCGAGGACTCGTGCGAGACCATGTTCGTCCACTACAAAGGCCGGCCCACCGGGTCGTGGGGCGATGTCGCGTGCTTTTCCAGCTATGTGGCCCACCTGATCGTGACCGGTGTCGGCGGATTTGCCACCACGAACGACGAGAGCCTGGCGACGCTGATGAAGAGCCTCATGAACCACGGGCGCGACAACATCTATCTATCGATTGATGACGACGACACCAAGGACAAGGACGTCCTCAAGCAGATGGTGGCGCGCCGCTTCTCCTTCATTCACGTCGGCTACAGCTATCGGGCGACCGAGATGGAGGCGGCCCTCGGCGTCGGCGAGCTGGCCCGCTATCAGGACATTCTCCGCCGCCGCCAGGAAAACGCCGCGACCTTGAACAGCGGTCTCGCCGATCTCACCCGGTATCTTCAGCTCCCCACGGTGCGAAAAGACACGGAGCATGCCTGGATGATGTACCCGATCATCGTCAAGGATGGGGTCGACCGCGAAGCGCTGCTGCTGCACCTGGAGATGGCCGGCATCGAAACCCGGCATTTGATGCCGTTGATCAACCAGCCCGTGTATCGCAAGGTCTTCGGCGACCTCGAACCGCAGTACCCGGTGGCGGCCCGCATCAATCGACGCGGATTTGCCATCGGTTGCCACCAGGGCCTTCAGCGCCGCGACCTCGAGCACATCGTCGAGGGCTTCCACCGCTACTTCGCCAGGCGCTGAGCGCCTGACTGCGGCGGCGAATCAGTCCGATAACAACTGCGTGCCGTAGATCGGCACCCCCAGATAAGCGGCCAGCTGCGAGAGTTGGGTCGCGCCGAAGATCGTCCCCGGCGTTCGATGCGCAACGGTGCCGTCGCGGCGAACGAAACAGCATTGCCGATACGCGCCGATGCGCAGCGAAGCGATCTCGTCCCGGGGAACCGACCACCACCCGAGGACGCGCGAGCTGCCAACCCATCCCGCATCGGCCCAGACCGATCCGCCGACAACGAAGTACTCGAGCCCGAGGAAGATGGCCACGATGAGGAGCGCCCAGGGCAACCCGGTCGGGTCCATGAGTAAACCACCACCTGCGGTTGCGACGGCCATGGTGGTCATGGCGATCGTGGTGATGATGACGACCGGTCGCTGCGTCCGAAGGACGATCCGCTCCGGCTTGTCGCCCAGCCACTCGGGCGTTCCGCCCGGCCACTGCGGCTCCAGCTTCGCGCTCACGACACGTACAACGGCAAGCGCTCGCGACTCTTCTCGCGCGTCGGCGGTCCTGCTGGTCAGCGACCCAGATGCTGCTGGAAGAGGTTCAGGATCTCCTGCGGCGACGCCGTCATCTGGTCGACGAAATAGCCGCCGTCGAAATCCAGGCCTTTCGCCCGCAAGAATCCGGCGCCTGGATGCCGCTTCATCACCGCCACCCCGGGCTTGAGCCGGTAGGCGAGCACGGTCCGCCCACTGGCTTTGACCAGGTCCACGGCCGCGATCTCGTCCCAGGGCAAGAGCGGGCTCTTGCCGGAGCGGCGAAAGACCACCCCGTCGTCTGAGAACTCGAAGCGCGGCCGCACCGGGCCACGCATGGCGAAGAAGCCGACCAGCGGCGCGGCGACCGCCGCCCAGCCGATGCTCCGGTCGGAAAGCAGCAACAGCACGCCGCCGATCTCGGTGATGCTCGCGAGCGGCAAGAACAGCGCCCACGGAAACCGCGCGTTGACGATCGCGGGAGCGCCCAAGGTATCAGCTGACAACCTGGACGCCTCCGGGAACGATCTGTGCCCGCAAGACATTGCCGCGGTGGACGTCGCCGTCGACCTCGTGCCATTGGACGTCGGGGGCCTTGACCTCGACAGACCTCGCCTTGCGCTGGAGCACGCCCGACGGCGGTCATTCGGAGTTCCTCACCATCGGCTCGGATGGTGCAATCAAACATCGGAGCGCGGGGCCGCCACCAGGCGCCGGCCAGGAAATAGGCCGCCCGGCCGAGCCAGTACTTGAGACCCGCCGGCGTGTATCGCATGACGGTCGCATCGAAGCCGATCCCGGCGGCCAGGGCCGAGTAGCCGTCGTTGACCCGGACCAGGTCGACGGCGCGGGTATGCGGAAAGCGTTCGAGTGCCCGGCGCGTCGCGGCCCGCCAGGCGGCCGGTAGCTTGAGCTCGCGGGCGACGATATTCGCCGTCCCCAGCGGCACGATCCCCATCGGTAGGCCACCCTGGTGGGCCGCCGCCATCACCTCCGCGACGGTGCCATCGCCGCCGGCCGCCAGCACCAGTTGAAATTCGCGGCGCGCCAGGGCGGCGCCGATCGCCTCGACATTGAGGCCGGCGCTCGTTTCCAGCACCATCGCCTCCCATCCGAGCTCGCCGGCGAGCTCGAGCAGGCGCTGTCCGAAGTCCTTGCCGGTCCGCGGCAGCGCCGGATTCACGACGAAGAGCGCACGGCGCCGCTCCGCGTCGTTCAATCCCGCCGCAATCGATCCATCAGCCGGCGGCTCGACGGGTCATGCGGTCGTGGGCATCGTCGAGATGCGGATGGCCGTCGGGCTGCACGCAGAAGACGTCGCCCGGCCGGCACACCAGGCTTTCGAACTGGATGGTGGTGTGCTCGATCTCGAACTCGTGCGCTAGCACTTCGCGGACTTCGGCCAGAATGTCTTGCGCCTGGGCCACCCGCTGGTCATCGATCAACAGGTGGGCGCTCATGGCCCGGGTCTGCGCACCGAGGGACCAGATGTGCAGGTCGTGCAAGTCGCGGACGCCGGGCACGCGCTTGACGGCGGTGACGACGGCCTCGGTCCGCAGATCGGGCGGCGTCGACTCGAGCAGGATATCGATCGCCGCCGCGACCACGCGCCAGGCGCTCCAGGCGATCAGCGCGGCGATCGCCAGGCTGAGGAGCGGGTCGATCGCCAACCAACCGGTGGCGGCGATCAGCAGCCCGGCGACGATGATGCCGGCGGAGGCCCACGCATCGCCCCAGATATGCATCAGCGCGCTGCGCACCGTGAGGTCGGCTCGCATCGGCTGCAGGAAGCGGGCGATGAGCAGGGAGATGACCAGCCCGACCACGGCCGCCGCGGCCATGATGCCGCCGTGCACCGCTCCGGAATGCTGCAGCCGGCGAACGGCTTCGACGACGATCCCGACCACGACGGCCCCGAGCAGCAGCGCATTCACCAACGCGACCAGGATCCCAACCCGCTGATAGCCGAAGGTCCGCCTGGCACTGGCCGGACGTTGCACCTGGCCCAACGCGAACGTCGACAGGGCCAGGACGACGAGGTCAGTGACCACGTGGCCGGCATCGCTGAGCAGCGCGAGGCTATGCGCCCAGAACCCACCGACCACCTCGACTGCGAGGATGATCGTGGTTAGCAGGAGGGCCAGCCGCACGCGGGCGGCGGCGCCGGAGCTCACGTTCGCGAGCTGCATTGGCCTTATCTTATTGCGCATCTCCAAACCACCCGACGACCTTGCATTTACGCCGGCCACCGGCCAGCGGCTGCAATGGGCGCAGCTTCCCGATCATGTTCGGCTCGGTCTCGAGACCCGCCTCGGCTCAGCCGTCACCCGAGCCGATACCCAGCCCGGTGGCTTTTCACCCGGCGTGGCTGCGCGGCTCGGACTGGCCAATGGCCGGTCAGCCTCCGTCAAGGCCGTCAGCCCGTCAATCAACCCGCATTCGCCCGGGATGCACCGACGCGAGGCGCGCATCGCGGCGGCATTGCCAGCGTGGGTTCCCACGCCACGCCTTCTCGATACCTACGACGACGGCGACTGGATCGCATTGATTTTCGAGGACATCCAGGGCAGGACGCCCCACCTCCCCTGGCGGCCCTCGGAACTGGAGCGCGTCCTCGCGGCCGTGACCGAGCTGACCGCGATGCTAACTCCGGCGCCGATCGGCGTGGAGCGCGTGAGCGATCGAATGGGAGACATGTTTTCCGGGTGGCGGCGGCTCGCGGCGGACGTCCGGGCAGCCAAAGACGATTTGCGAGGGGTCGATCCGTGGGTCGGGCGACACCTGTCCGACCTTGTCGTCCTCGAGCTGGAGGGACCGAGCGCGGCCGACGGGACAACGCTCCTGCACACTGACATCCGCGCGGACAATCTCCTGCTGACGCCGGCGAAGGTGTTCTTCGTGGACTGGCCCTGGGCGAGCCTCGGCGCAGCCTGGATCGACCTGCTGTTCATGCTGCCGAGCGTCGCCATGCAGCGTGGTCCGAAGCCCTGGGAGATCTTCGACGTGCACCCGATGGCACGCGGCGTATCCGACAGCCGCGTGACGGCCATGGTCGCGGTGATCACTGGCTTCTTTATCTGGCAATCCCGTCAGCCGAGCCCGCCCGGTCTCCCGACCATTCGCGCCTTTCAGCGGGACCAGGGATACCCCGCGCTAGAGTGGCTGAAGCGCCGCACCGGCTGGCGATAGCCCTCAGGCGAGCGCGGCCGCGATCGGCAGATAGAGCTGCCGGTATCGCAGATAGGGCTCGCGGTAGGCATCGGTCGCCGGGCCGGGCGTGGCCACCAATTGGGGCGACGCCGCGAGGGCCGCGACCCGCTGCGCGTCGGGCCAGGCGCCAAATCCAACTCCGGCGAGCAGCGCGGCGCCGAGCGCCGATACCGCCGTCGTCGGCGTGGCCAGCAGGGGTTGCTCGATGACGTCGGCGAGCAGCTGGCGCCAGCGCCGATCGAAGGAGCCGCCGCCGGCCAGCCGCAACTCGGTCATGGGGACGCCGGTGGCCGCCAGCGCCTCGAGCCCCTGTCGAATCGCGAAGGCCACGCCTTCGAGCGCCGCCCGGAGCAGGTGACCGCGGGTGTGCCCCAGCCGCAGCCCGATCCAGGCGCCTCTCGGCGTCGGATCGAAGTAGGGCGTCCGCTCGCCCGTGAGGTAGGGCAGAAAGAAGAGGCCCTCGGCGGCGGGTTCGACGGCAAACGCTTCGGCATACATCTCCTCCCAGGTGGCCCCGAGGGTGGTGCGCACCCAATCCAGGGCGATCCCGGCATTCTGGATGGCGGCCATCGTGTACCAGTGATCCGGTGCCGCGGCGCGATAGCAATGGGTGCGGGCCGTCGGGTCGATCGCGAGCCGATCCCGAGGCGCGACCACCTGGGCGCCGCTGCCAATGGTGAGCTGCACCGGGCCGGGGTCCAGCAATCCACCGGCCAGCGCCGCCGCCGCGGTGTCGGCCGCGCCGCCGACCACCGGGAGGTTGGGGCGAACGCCGAGATGCTCCGCGGCGACCGCGTTGAGCACCCCGCAGATTTCGACCGATTCCCGGATGGGGGCCAGGAAATCGAGGCGGAGGTCGAGCGCGTCCAGAATCTCCTTGGCCCAGTAGTCGGTCGTCATGTCGTAGAGCAGGGTGGCCGAAGCGTCGCTGGGCTCGGTCGCCGCCTCGCCGATGAGCCGCAAGCGAAGCCAGTCCTTGGGCTGCAGCGCCCAGTGCGCGTGCCGGTAGTTCGCCCGTTCGTTGTCCCGCAGCCAGAGCAATGTCGGCCCGGCCATGCCGGTGGCCAGCGGGTTGCCCAGTCGGCGGCGAAGGTCCGCATCGAGCTCGCCATAGGCCTCCAGCTGGCGGTGCGTCCGGCCGTCCGGCCAGAGGATCGCCGGTCGGAGCGGCTGGCCGGCATCGTCGCTGAGCACCACACCATGCATCTGGCCGGACAATCCGATGGCGGCGATATCAGCGCCGTGCGCGCCGGCTGCCTCCCTGACGGCGGGCCCGGCGGCCTTCCACCAGTCCTCGGGATCCGACTCGGCCCAGCCGGGCTGGGGCGTCGTCATCGGATAGGCGGCCGATCCGGTGCCGACGATCGCGCCGTCGACATCGAGGACGAGGGCTTTGAGGGCGCTGGTGCCTAGATCGATTCCGAGGAACATACCGCGCCCTCCCACGGTCCGAGAGTGAGTGTGCCGGTCAGCCGCTCGCCGTCGCGGGAACGCGCCGTGGCGAGCTTGATGCCGCCCGCGACTTCTGGTATCCGCACTTGCCGATCGGACAGGTTCACGGCGACGATCGTGCTCCTCCCCCGCTGCCATACCCAGGCGTCTGCCGGCGACGGCAGCTGACGATACGGGCCCTCCTGCAGGTCGCCGGTTTCACGCCGCAGGGCAATCAGGTCGCGGGTAAAGCAGAGCGTCGAGGCCGGATCGCGGCGTTGGTCTTCGACATTGCGGACGGCGGCATCCCCGATCGGGAGCCAGG
This sequence comes from Chloroflexota bacterium, assembly GCA_005880875.1. Lineage (GTDB taxonomy): Bacteria > Chloroflexota > Dormibacteria > CF-121 > CF-121 > CF-13. Next base: position 18,490 of record VBJI01000017.1, on the reverse strand, counting down.
GTCGGGCGCCAGCATCGGTGAATCCGGCGCCGCTCGTGTTTCGCCATGGCATCGGGGTTCGCTCCGGATCGCGACCGCGCGGTTGCGGCCAGTAGCGCTTCCCCAGCGGATCCTGCAGAGCGTCCTTGCCGATGGGCGTGTCGGGCATGCCGATTTCATCGCCGTAATACAGCACCGGGGTGCCGCGCAGCGTCAGCAGGCTGAGCAGGGCGCAGCGGAGCTTGCGCTCGTCACCGCCGCCCCAGCGCGTCATCACGCGCGAGACGTCGTGGTTGGAGACGGTCCAGACCGGCCAGTTGTGGTCGCCAAGGACCAGCTCGCTTTCGGCCACCACCTCCGCCAGCGCTGGCGCCTGGAACGGCGCGTGGACGTAGGTGAAGTTGAAGGCCAGGTGGAGCTCATCGCCCTGGCCATAGAAGCGACCCATGCTGCGGACGTCGAGGACGTACGTTTCGCCGAGCAGGATCCGGGGCGGCTGATACGTGTCGGCCAGAGCGCGCCAGCGGCGCAGGACGTCGTGCACCTCGGGACGCTCGGTGTTGTAGATGGGACGCTGGCCGAGGCGCTGGAGCCATGGGGTGTCATCGGCCGTCGCGGGCGGATTGTCGCGTAGTTCACGGTCCTTGACGATGCCGTGCGCCACGTCGATGCGAAAACCCGCGACGCCGCGATCGAACCAGAAGCGGTAGATGCCGTCGAAGGCGTCGCGGACGTCGGGGCTCCACCAATTGAGGTCGGGTTGTTCGGGCAGGAAGTTGTGCAGGTAGTACTGCCCGGTTCGCTCGTCGAGTGTCCAGGCGGGCCCACCGAACTGGCTGACCCAGTTATTCGGCGGCCCGCCGTCGGATCTGGGGTCGGCCCAGACATACCAGTCGCGGTGGCGGGCGCGGCGCGACGCGCGGGCATCGATGAACCACGGATGGCGGTCGCTGGTGTGGTTCGGCACGATGTCGAGCACGATCTTGATGCCGCGCCGGTCCGCCTCCGCAATCAGCGTCTCCGCGCGTTCCAGGTCGCCGAACACCGGCTGGACGCCGCAGTAGTCGGAGACGTCGTAACCCATGTCCGCGTCCGGCGAGACCGTGATGGGCGTGAGCCAGATGGCGTCGATCCCCAGCCAACCCAGGTAATCGAGCTGTCCGATGATCCCCGCGAGGTCGCCGATGCCATCGCGATTCGAGTCCTGAAAGGAACGTGGGTAGATCTGGTAGATGACCCCATCCCGCCACCATTCGCGACCAGCCACTGGGCGCCATGCTAGCTGACGTCTTTCTGGGCGCGGGCCGTTACAGGACTGATGATCCTGGTCGGAGTGCGGGCGATGGCCAGGCGGCGAGCCCTTGCCACGTTCATCGGCCTTTCGATCCTGCTTGGGTTGGGGCTCGCCTTGTGGTTAGGCCCCGTCCCGACCGCTCACCACGCGACCCGCTTCGAGGCGGAAAAGGTCGCGGTGGCCAATCTGCTTCAGCCGGGCGAGCGCGAGCACATCCGCATCGAGAGCAAACTCGTACGGCAATGGCAGCTGACCTTGCTCAGCCCGAACGATGGTGGCAACGTCTGGTCAAACGACTTGCTGTGGTTAGTGCTGATCCCGGGAGGCCATTTCGCGGCCTCCGGTCCGTGCTGCGTCCCGCCGCCAACATTCAGCTGGAACATCGCGGTGATCAATGACAACCCGGGAGGCACCGGGTTGGACGGCGTTATCGCCGGTCCGCATGGGGACGGCCCGCTCTGGTATCGATTCCTTCCGGATCTCGCCGGCGCCGGCCAGTAGCCGCGAGCGTCGTTACTTCGGCGCGGTCGTGACGTGGCCGTTCGATGAGAAGCCACCCGCGAGTGACTTCACCGACGGCTCGATGATGGCGTCGATCAGGCCGTAGTCCTTCGCCATCTCCGGCGTCATGAAGAAGTCGCGCTCGATGTCGCGCTCGACCTGCTCCGTCGAGCGGCCGGTGTGCTGCGCGTAGATGCCGACGATGATCTCCCGAAGCCGGAGGATCTCGCGGGCATGGATCTCGATGTCGGTGGCCTGCGAGGTCCGCATGCCGCCACTGGGTTGGTGGAGCACGATCTGGCAGTGCGGCAACGACAGCCGCTTGCCCTTCGTTCCGCCCACCAGGATCAGTGACGCGGCACTCGCCGCCATGCCGGTGCACAGGGTGCTGACCGCTGGATGGACGTAGCGCATCGTGTCGTAGATCGCCAGGCCCGCCGAGAGCGAGCCACCCGGGCTGTTGATGTAGATGCTGATCTCCTTGTCCGGGTCCTCGCTGTCGAGGAAAAGCAACTGCGCGATCACCAGGTTGGCGACGTCGTCGTCGATCTCGCTGCCGAGAAAGATGATGCGGTCGCGCAGAAGACGCGAGTAGATGTCGTAGGCGCGCTCGCCGCGGGCGGTGGTCTCGATGACGTTGGGAACAAGGGCCATGAAATCCTCCTTAACGATCGACGGTGAATCCGATGCGCCGCCTCTGTGGCATCGATTGGGTGGACGCGAGATAGAGGCTGAAATCGGCGACACTGCGCAGCGCGTTCGGGCGCAGACTGGCGGCCGCAATCCGGAGCTGCATCCGTGGGTCCTCGGGCCAGCTGCGCCGCTGTTGCATGGCCTCGCGGCTGCCCAGTCGTTGCGCGACCTCGAGATACAGCTCGGCTACAACCAGATCGAGGGCTCCGGCGATCGCGACCAGCTAGTCGGTGGAGATGTCCTTGAGGCCGCGCTCGACCTCGGACAGGTAGGCAGTCGACATGTCGGCCGCCTGAGCCAGCGCGCTGAGGGACCGCTCGGCGTCCTCGCGGCGTCGCCGGATCACCGCACCCAGGGCGGCGCGGATCGAATCGGGTGTTTCGCTGTGAGCGTATGGCATAGGCTGTGAGCGTAGCATAGCATCTTGCGCGGCCGCATGACTGAGACGCCGGGGTCGTCGTACTGGCATGCCAGGAAGGCTCCAGCGTCCACCATTCGCGCTCCTCGGATTGATGACCGCATCCGCGGTGCTGTCGGCCGGCTGCACGACAGCCAGCGCGAATCGGCCGAGCCCTAGCCCCACCGTCACCGCAACTCCGGCCCTTTCCGTGACCCCCACACCAACCGGTTCGACAAGTCCATCCGCCGAGCCAACCCGCACGCCCACACCCACCGCAACGCCGGATGGCACGGATCCCGCCTTCATCCCGGCGCTGGCCGCCATCCAGATGCTGACGCCGCGGCTCGGCTGGGCGGTCGGATCGGGCTCTATTTTTACGACGACCGACGGCGCGCGCTGGACCAAGCAGTACTCGTCCACCAACGAGTATGTCGGCCTTGACTTCATCAGCACCACCACCGGGTGGGTCGTCGGCTTGCACGACCTCCTCGGCACCACTGACGGTGGCCGCAGCTGGCATGAGCTCGACGAAGCCGCAAAACCCATCCGATCCGTTCATTTCGTGAGCGCCACCCAGGGGTGGGGCATTGCCGGCGGAACCGGCGCGCAGCTGGTTCACGGCGCCCTGATGCCTGCGTCGGCTGGAACTCTGGTCACGTCCAGCGACGGCGGCCAATCCTGGACCACGCTGACCACCCCGGCCGATCCCCAGACGGTGTGCTTCAGCGATCCATCGCACGGCTGGCTGGCCACGGCATCGGCGACGATCTACGCCAGCGCCGATGCGGGCCAGACGTGGTCCCAGGCGCTGCAAATGTACGGGCACGATCAGGGGCTGCCGTCGTTCGCCCGGATCGAGTGCGCTGGGCCGAACGCATTATGGGTGCTGCTGGCCACCGGAAATGGCGCGGCGGGTCATTCCCCCTATATCGCCTACGCCACCGCCAACTGGACGAGCTGGCGCACCGTGATGGCCGAGCCCGGCACGATCGGCGCGCTGATGCCGGGCGTGCCTGCCGGTCCGGACAGCCATCCCGGCAGCATGAGCGTCATCGACCCGGGTGACGCGGTCTTCATCGGGGACGGTCCCGCGACCGACGTGGCCGCCTGCGTCATCGCGACCCAGGGCGGCGCGACGTTGAAGCGCACCGGCGCCATCCAGGACGCGCCCGAGACCTTCGACGCCGCGTTCTTGAGTACCTCGGCCGGCTGGGTGCTGGCTCGCCACTCGACCGGCGAGTTCGTCATCGAGGCGACCGCCGACGGCGGCTACCACTGGACGCAGCAGCTGTCGGTGACGGTGCCGTCGCCCGGCTAGCGACCGCCGACGACGTACAATCCAGCACGCGGGGCGTGGCGCAGCCTGGTTAGCGCGCTTGCTTTGGGAGCAAGAAGTCGAGGGTTCGAATCCCTCCGCCCCGATTCGCAAGACCAATCCATGATCCCCGTGTTGATCGCCATCGTCGTGATCGCCATCGCGGCACTCGTTGCCTTCCGCCGGTTCGAGCGCTATCGCTACACGGATAGCTGGCGAAAGAGCGAGTTTCGCGGGCTGGCGTTTGGCTTCCTGATGTGGTTCGGCGGCCTCTTCGGCCACCGGGTGCCGCCGCCGCCTCAGGCGAAAGTCGAGTTTGCGACCAAACCGGGCGAGCCGAACCCGCCCGGATCAGGCGGCCCGGCGCTCCCGGATGACACTGCGGACCAGAAAGAGTAGGTTCGCCGGGCGTTCGGCCAGCCGCCGCATCAGGTACGGATACCACTCGGTGCCGTAGGGGACGTAGACCCGGACCCGATAGCCCTCGCGCAGCAGCCGATCCTGGAGATCCCGACGAATGCCATAGAGCATCTGGAATTCGTACCGGTCAGGGGCGATCTCACGCTCGCGAGCGAATCGCCTGGTGGCCTCGATCAACCGCTCGTCGTGGGTGGCGATCGCCGGATAGGTGCCCTTCGCCAGGAGCTGTTCCATCGCCGCCGCGAAGTTCGCATCGACGTCGGCCTTCTTCGGGAAGGCCACCGCCGCTGGCTCGTCGTAGGCCCCCTTCACCAGCCGCACCCGGACTCGGGCCGCGTTGACCCGCGCGATATCGTCCATCGTCCGGTACAGGTAGCTCTGCAGCACCACGCCGCAGTTCGGATACGTCTGATGCACCTCGAGCACCAGGTCGAGCGTGCGCTGCGTGTAGGCGGAACCTTCCATGTCGATCCGCACGAAGTTGTCGAGCTGCTGAGCTCGCTGGACGATCCGGGTCAAGAGCTCCCGGCATAGATCCGGCGAGATATCGAGGCCGAGCTGGGTCAGCTTGACCGAGACGTTGGCATTCAGCCGCTCGCCGGCGATCCGCTCGAAGGCGGCGAGGTAGTCTTCCGTCGCGGCCCGCGCCGCCTTCTCCTCAGTCACGTTTTCGCCCAGATGGTCGAAGCTGGCCGACAGATAGAGGAACGAGGCCCGCAGCATCTCAGGATGACTCGGCGGCGGACAGCGCCGCATCGAAGGCGCCGTGCACCTCCAGGGCGTTGAGCGCCCGCGCCCGGTGGCTCAGCAGATTCTTCTCGTCGCTCGAGAGCTCGGCCAGCTGACGTCCGTCGGCGAGGCGAAAGACCGGGTCGAACCCGAAGCCGTTCGTTCCTCTGGGTTCGGACGCGATCGTGCCCGCCAGGACGCCCTCGCCCACGAACTCGCGACCATCAGGCAGGACCAGCACGGCGGTACATCGAAATCGCGCCGCCGGCGAATGGCCGGCCTCGTCGCCGAGCGCGGTGAGCAGCGCCCCCACCAGGGCCGGACCATCGCCGTAGTGCTCGACGCCCGCGAAGTAGGCCGACTGCACGCCCGGCTTGCCCTCCAGCAGCGGGACCTCGAGCCCCGAGTCATCCGCCAGGGTCGGCAGGCCGGTCAACCGGCGGCCCGCCTCGGCCTTCTTGCGCGCATTGTCGAGGTAGGTGACGCCGTCCTCCTCGACCTCGAACCGGATGCCGAGCTGGTCCGGCGAGACCAGCTCCATCGGCAGCTCGCCCAGGATGGAGCGGATTTCGCGAAGTTTTCCCTGGTTCGTCGTCGCGAGAAGTAGCCGGTTCAGCGCAGCTTCAGTGCCTTCTTCTGCGCCTCGACGAGCTCGGCGGAACCCTTGATCGCCAGCTTCAGCATCTGGTCCATCTCCTCCGGCTTGAAGGGCTCCTGTTCCGCCGTCCCCTGGATCTCGATGAAGCGGCCGTCCTCGGCCAGGACACAATTCATATCGGTCTGGGCGGCGAAGTCTTCCAGGTAGTTCAGGTCCAGCCGCGGCTGGCCCTGCACGATCCCGACGCTCACCGCCGACACAAAGTGCCGGATCGGGAGCACCCGCAACAGATTGCGCTCGACGGCCTTTTGCAGTGCGAGGTGCAGGGCCACGAATCCCCCCGTGATCGACGCCGTCCGGGTGCCGCCGTCGGCTTGCAGCACGTCGCAGTCCACCATGATGGTCCGCTCCCCCATCAGGGGCATGTCGACCGCCGCCCGCAGCGCGCGGCCGATCAGCCGCTGGATCTCCTGGCTGCGGCCATCGATCCGGCCGGTGCGGGCCTCCCGGGCGGTACGGGTTTGCGTCGCCCGCGGCAGCATCGAATACTCGCCCGTGACCCAGCCTTCCCCGCTGCCCTTCTTGTGTGGCGGTGGCTTGTCGTCCCAGCTCGCCGTGCAGAGCACCCGCGTGTCGCCCATGTTGATCAGGGCCGACCCCTCGGCATAGAGGTTGACACCGGTTTCGATCTTCACCGGCCGTAGCTGGTCCGGCTTGCGGCCGTCAGGTCGCGTCTGAGCCAAGGGGACTATCTTCGCAGAGCGGCGATCACGAGGATGCTGGCTTCGAACAGAATGATCAGCGGGACCGCTAACAGCAGCGGGGTGAACGGGTCGACCCCCGGGGTAAAGAGGTTCGCGCCGATGAAGATCCCCACCCAGAACCAGAGCCGGCGATGTCGCAGAAACGCGGGCGTGACGATTCCCATCAGTCCAAGCATGGTGAGCGCCAGCGGCAGCTCGAAGGTGACGCCGAAGATCGCGATCACGATCAGCACGAAGTTGATGTAGCGATCGGCCAGGGGCAGGTACTGGATGTCGCTGCTCCCGAAGCCCGTCAGGAAGCGGAGGGCGATCGGCATCGCGAAGAACGCAAAGAGGATCCCCGCGATAAAGAGTCCGACCGCCGAGGCGACGAAGCCCACCGCAAAGCGGCGCTCATTGCGGTGCAGTCCTGGAGCGACGAACGTCCACACCTGCCACAGGATGACCGGGCTCGACAGGATGAAGCCGGTGAAGATCCCGACCTTGAAGTAGAGGAAGAACTTGTCGACCGGCCCGGTGAAATACACGATGTGCTGGCCACCGATGACAGACCGCACCGGCCTGAGCAGGATCTCGAGCACGAAGCCGGACAGGGCGAATCCGACGATGGTACCCACGGCCCAGGCGATCAGCGAGATGATCAGCACCCGGCGAAGCTCTTCGAGGTGCTCCAGCACGGTCATCCGCCGGTCCTGGTCGACGGGAACAAGCTTTGGCTTTGCCATCGTTACAGGGCCCGGCCCCTGTATCGGTCAGGCCTTGCTATCGGTCGGTGGCTTTACGTCGGTCGGCTGGCTGGACGCCTGCTCCGGCGTCGAGGATGGTTGTGCCGTCTTCTTGATCTCGTCCGTCAGATCCGTTGAGGCCTTGCGAAACTCTCGAATGCCGCGGCCAATCGCACCACCCACCTCGGGGAGCTTGCCCGGCCCATAAATGATGAGGATGATGGCGAGGACCAGAAGAATGATCCAGAAGTGGCCGCCACCGATAAATGGCATTAAAGAGGTTTCCTTCGCGGCCCATTATACGCCCGGTTCGGAACCATCAGCTGAGGATCGGTTGAGAGCCTAGCTGACCTGTTCCTGGACCGTGACGGAGGTCATGACGTCGCCCACGGCTATCTTCAGGACGACGTCCATCCCGGTCTGGACGTAGCCGAACAGGTTGTAGCTCTTGGCCAGCTTCTTGCTATCGTCCACGGTGCAGACGAAGAACTGGCTGCCGTTCGTATTCGCCCCCGAGTTGGCCATCGCCACGGCGCCGGCGGTGTACTCACCCTTCACCGGCTCGTCGTTGAACTTGTAGCCGGGGCCTCCCGAGCCGGTGCCCAGGGGGTCGCCGCCCTGGATGACGAAGCTGGACTCGACCCGATGGAACTTCAGCCCATCGTAAAACTGGTTGCGGGCCAGAAAGACGAAGTTGTTGACCGTGTTCGGCGCCAGCGTCGGATCGAGGCAGAGCGTGATGGTGCCCTTGGCGGTCTTGATCGTCGCCAGAAAATGGTGCCCGGTGTTGATCGTCATCGGCGGCGCGGCGCTGAAACTCTTCTTCCCGGCGTTCCCCGCGGTCGGCGCCAGGGCCGCGCCGAAGCTCAGCGACCCACAGCTCGCGGCGCTCACCGCGGTCGCCGCGCTCGGGGTCGGGGTTGGGGCTGTCCCGGGCGTGCTGCCGACATTGCGTCCAACATAGAAAGAGAACGCGAGTATAGCGACCGCGAGGATCGCCAGCGTCGCCAGCATCTGCGGAACGCGTCTGGGGACCTGGTTCACCCGATCTCGTCCCAGCAGGGGATGTCGGCGGCGGCCTCTTTCGCGTGGTAGGTCAGGATCATCTGGGCGCCGGCGCGCCGGATGCCCAGCAGGATCTCGCGCAGGACGCGCCGCTCGTCGATCCAGCCGTTGGCGGCAGCGGCCTTCACCATGGCGTACTCGCCGCTGACGTTGTAGGCGGCAACCGGCACGTCGGTCGCCTGGGCGACGGCCCGAATCACGTCGAGAAACGCCAGCGCCGGCTTGACCATCACGATATCGGCGCCTTCCGCGACGTCGAGGCGCGCTTCGCGGACGGCCTCGCGCACGTTCGCCGAATCCATCTGGTACCCACGCCGGTCACCGAACCGCGGCGCCGAGCCGGCGGCCTCCCGGAACGGTCCGTAGAACGCGGAGGCGTATTTCGCCGCGTAGGCCAGGATCGCGCGATCGGTGTAGCCGGCGCCATCGAGCGCCGCGCGGATCGCGCCCACCTGGCCATCCATCATCCCCGAGGGCGCGATCACGTCCGCGCCGGCCGCCGCCTGCGAAACCGCGATCCGCTGGTAAATCTCAAGCGTCGGGTCGTTCGCCACGATGTCCCCCTGCAGGACACCGCAGTGGCCGTGGTCGGTGTACTCGCAGAGGCAGAGATCGGCGGCCAGGAGCGGATCGGCGCCGAACGCATCCCGAAGCTGGCGCAGCGCCCGCTGCACGATCCCGTCGTCGGCCCACGCAGCCGATCCCTGGGCGTCCTTTTGTTCCGGGATGCCAAAGAGCACGAAGCCACCGACGCCGACTCTGATCGCGGCCTCCACCTCACGGGTGAGCGAGTCGAGCGTGTGTTGCTGCTGGCCCGGCATCGCCTCGATCGGCCGCGGCTCATCGATCGCGTCCCTGACGAAGAGCGGATAGATCAGGTCCTGTGGCGCGATTTGCGTTTCGCGCGAGAGGCGGCGAAGCGCCGGTCGCGACCGCAACCGGCGGGGGCGTTCAGTGGGAAAGCTCATGCTGATAGCGAAGTTCGGCTGCGCACGATGGCGTCGACCAATCCGCGCGTCGTGTACTCCTGGGCGATGATATCAACCCGCAGTCCGAGATCGCTCGCGGACTGCGCCGTGATCGGACCGATGCAGGCGACCAGGACGGAGCTGGAAAGGACGCCGTCGAGCGCTTCCACGAAGTGGCGCACGGCGGACGAGCTGGTAAAGGTGACCATGTCGACGCCGGAGATCCGCTCGGCCAGCTGCTGGCGGGTCCCAGCGGGCGCGACCGCGCGATAGGTCTCGACGACGGTGACCTGCGCGCCGTGCTCCGTCAGTCGTTGCGGCAGGGCATCTCGGGCGCCGGCGGCCCGAGCCAGCAGGACGCGGGCCCCAGACTCGGTCACTCGGATCAGCGAATCCGCCAGCTCCTCGGCGACATACCGCGCGGGGACGATCGTGGCTCGCACCCCGTGCTCGAGAAGCCGGGCCGCGGTTTGCGGGCCGATTGCCGCAACCTTTATATGTGCGGGAACGCGCCCCTCGGCCAGCGATCCGAGCGCAACCAGCCGGTCCACCCCGTTCGCGCTGGTCAGCACCAGCCAGTCGTACTGGTCGAGACGGAGCCGGTCCGGGTCGACCCCGATCGGCTCGATCTCGATCACCGGGCAGACGACGGCGACGGCCCCCTGCGCTTCGAGCGCCTGCACCAGGGCGGCGGCTTGCTGGTCGGCGCGGGTCACCATCACCCGCAAGCCGTCCAGCGGTCCTGCGCTGGGCGCGCCCCGCAATAACCGGCGGGCGCCCTGCGCGTCCAGCCCGTCGCTGACCTCCTCGACGACCTGGGCGTCGTCGGCGCCTTCGGCCTGTGCGCGGAGTACCCGCCGGCCGTCCACCGCCAGCACGACGGCGTCGAGCACCAACCGGTTGTCCTCGACCCGCGCGTAGGCGCCGATGGCAGAGAGACAGCCGCCGCCCAGGCGTCGCAGCAGCTCGCGTTCGGCACTCACCGCCCGGCGGGTGGGAGGGTCATCGAGCTGCGCCGCCAGCCGCGCCGCCTCGCTGCCTTCGAGCGCCTGCAGCGCGAGCGCGCCCTGGCCCGGCGCCGGCAGCATGACGTCGAAGGGCAGCAGTTGATGGACCTCGCTCAGCCGTCCGAGCCGCTCCAGCCCGGCCGCGGCCAGGATGAGCGCGTCGACGGCCCCTTCCCGCAGGCGGCGCAGTCGGGTATCCACGTTTCCCCGGATGTCGACCGCCCGCAGATCCGGCCGCAGCGCGGCCAGCTGCGCCGCCCGCCGCGGGCTGCCGGTCCCGATCCGGCTGCCGGGCGGGAGCGTGCCCAGCTGGGCGGGCTCACGGGCGATCAAGGCATCGCGCGCGTCGGCGCGAGGAAGAAAGGCGGCGATCGTCAGGGACGGCGTGGCCAGCGTGGGGAGGTCTTTCGCGGAGTGCACGGCGAGCTCGGCCCCGCCGTCCAGTAACGCCTGCTCGAGCTCCTGGACGAAGACCCCCTCCCGGGGCGCGTCGCTGAGCCGCATCGACGGATGCCGGTCGGCGTGGGTCGTCATCGGGGTGAGCTCGAATTCGTGTTCGGGGAAGCGTCGCCTCAGGGCATCGGCGGCCAGCTGCGCCTGGATCATCGCAAGCTGGCTGCCGCGGGTCGCGAGTCGAAGTCTCAGAGCCGGAAAGTCTTAACTGCGCCGGCCGACGACATAGAAGGTGAGCCCTTCCAGCGCGTCGCGATACGGAGAAGGCTCGAACGCCTCGAGCTCCGCGCGCGCCTGTTCGCCAAATCGGCGAGCGTACTCGTACGACTCCTCGACCCCGCGGGATCCACGCACGATCCGCACCACGTCGGCGTAGTCAGCATCCAGCAGTAGCGGCTTCTCCAGAATGGCGTTCAGCTGCCCGTCCAGTGAGGGATCGTGGCGCGCCAGCATCAGCGGCAAGGTAACGGTCCCTTGCTTGAGGTCGTTGCCCACCGGCTTGCCCACCTCTTCCTCCGTCGCCAGGTAATCGAGCACGTCGTCGGCAATCTGGAAGGACATCCCGAGCAGCCGGCCGAAGCGCCGGATCGCCTCCACCCGCGCCTCCGGCAGCCCACCGAGGACGCCGCCGCAGAAGGTCGAGGCGGCCAGCAACACCGCGGTCTTTCGCTCGATCTTGGCGTAATACTCGTCCATGGTCTGGTCGTAACGCCGCTGACTGGTGAGCTGCAGCATCTCGCCAAAGCAGATCGTCATCACCGTCTGCGAGAGCAGCGCGTCGATGCTGGTATTGCCGATCTGCGACATCAGGTTGGCGCCCTTGGCGAAGTAATAGTCGCCGATGATGATCGCGGGGTTCGGCCCCAGCGTTTCGTGGATCGTCCTCAGTCCCCGGCGGGTCGGGGCGCCGTCGATCAGGTCATCGTGGATCAGCGTGGCGTTGTGGATGAACTCGATCGCCATTGCCGCCCGGTGGATGTCGTCCATCCGGCGGGCGGTGCCCAGCCCCGCGGCCAGGAAGACGAGGGCGGGCCGCAACCGCTTGCCCCCGGCGTCCAGGATCTGCTGCATCGCGTCGGCCACCGGGCCCAGATCCGCTCGGACCGTCGCGTGGAGCCGATGCTCGAAATCCTCCAGCTCGGCGCGGATCGGCGTGACGAAGTCGGTGCCGGTCGTCACGGTAGCGTTCACGCCGCTCCCTCCCGACCGCTCATCGCCTCGACCAGCTCGAGGCGGACGGGCTTGATCGGGGGCAGGTCCTGTCCAAACAGGATGCGGGCCACATCGGTAAAGCGCTCGGGCGACCCGGTGACGTAAATCTGGTGGCGGGCGGCTTCGTGATCGTCCGCCTCCAGCCCGTTCTTGGCGAGCACCCGCTTGACGCGGGCCGCGGTGGTCTCCGCCGAGTCGACGACGGTCATGTCGTCGCCGGCGATCTTGCGAATCAGCGGACGCAGCAGCGGGTAGTGCGTGCAGCCCAGGATCAGCGTGTCGGCCTGGAACCGCACGATGTCGGTCAGCGCGTCGCGCAGCACCGCCTCCGTCTCGGGCGCCTCGGCTTTCCCCGCCTCGACCAGCTCGACCAGCTCGGGTGCGGCTTTCGGCAGCACGCCGATGGTGGGGTTGGCCTCCCGGATGGCGTGCAGGTATTCCTGGCTCTGCAGCGTCCCCTCGGTCGAGATCACGGCGACGCGCTTGTTCCTGGTGGCCGCCACCGCCGCCTCGGCCCCGGGCGTGATCACGCCGACGATCGGGATGTCGAAGACCTCGCGCGCGGTATTGAGCGCCGCCGCGGTCGCCGTGTTGCAGGCGACGACGAGCATGCCGATGCCGCGTCCGAGGAGGTGGTTCGTCGAAGACGCCGATTGGGCGTGGGTCACTCATTCGCAGCCATCTTAACAATGCCTCATTCAATTGGACTCGAGTCCGGCGCCGATGACAATCAGGCCGCGGATTGATCTGCGAGCGCTGCCGACTGCAAGCGAAGAAGCGCCGGCCAGTTGTACCGGCGATGAAGCCTCACGTCCGGCGCGGCCGTGCCGCGAAAGAAAAGCGAATCGAGCGCGCGAAAGCTCGCCTGGCCGACCGCCGCAAGCAGGCCGCCTAGCGCCGGGCGACTGGAAAAGCTACCAGGGCCGATGGGGCCTTCGGGCTCCGGTCTTGACCGGACCTTTACCGGGACTCAATAGAGCTTTCGGCGCTCGGTCCATAACCTGTTACACGCGATCCCGGGGGCGGGCGCGGCCGCCAGCCTTTTCCGCACAGCTTCGCCTCACCATGATCGGCTCGACCCAGTCGGCCACCTTGAGTCACCCCTTTGGCTTGTTTGGGCCGAAACCACCCTTCAAGATGGCCCCCGTTTGGCGTACCGCCAAGAAGAGTTCGTCTATTTGTGAAATTGCACCTTCTATCCGGCAGCCTGCGCCTAACGCTCGTCGCTTCGGCCATCGCCGTGGCGGCCACGCTTTTTGGCCAGGCCGGTGCCCTCGCCGACAGCTCGACGAGCATCGCGGTGATGGGCCAGCAGGACAGCGCCTGGGCCGGCGCGCCGCTGGGCACCTCGACCACGGATACCATCGGATCGGCCGGCTGTGCCATCACCTCGGTCGCCATGATGCTGCGGTACTACGGGATGAACACGGATCCCGGCGCCTTCAACGCCTGGCTGACCGTGGCCAGCGGCTACGCTTTCGACGACCAGCTGATCTGGAGCGCCGTCGATGGCTACACCGTGGGACGGGTCAGGTTTTCGGGCTGGCTCGGCGCCGACCTCGGCCTGATCGACAACGAGCTGGACGCGGGGCGCCCGGTGGTCGCGGAAGTGCAACTCTACGGCAACCAGCACTTCGTGCTCCTGACCGGCTACTCGGCGGAGGGAGGCCTGGTGATCAACGACCCCTGGTTCGCCGATAGCGTCAGGTTCAACGATCGCTACGGCGACCCGGCCAGCGGCATCGTCTCGATTCGCACCTTCATGCCGGCCGACCCGGGTGGGCAGCGCGGCGGCGGACGGGTGAGCTGGCTTGCCAATGCGATAGCCGCCGTACATCTATCGCAATAACCAGGGCATCGCGCGCCAGCGGCAGCGTGCGTCGGTACTGCGGATACTTCCGTTTCAGGGCGGCGATGGCGCGCTGCTGCTCGGGACCGTGCTCGATGACGCGCGCCCGTCCGACAAACAAGGCGTACCAGAGACGGCGCCAGTCCTCGACGTAGTGATCGACGAGTAGCGCCGCAACCGGATTGCCCCGCACGTTCCGAACCCGGCGCAGCCGGCGTGCGTCCGTCGATTTCGGCTTGGCATCGATCGCGTGGTAGAGGGTATCGCCGAGCAGGACGAAGCACACCGGCACCACCGACGGTCGCCTGCGGTCAGTGGTCGCCAGATGGCCGACCCGCGCGCGGGTGACGCGCCGGCGCCAGCCGGCCTCGATCCGGGAATTTGCTTGACTTATGACAGTAATGCTATATCCTTTTCTGTAGATGACTGTCTCAGCATGGTTGAAGACCCGCGCCGTCGAGCTGGGCGCCGCGCTCTGCACCGCCGCCGTCCTGATCGCCGGGTTGGCGATCGGCGTGCCATTCCTGCGCGCGCGAATTCCGGAGACCTTCCTCTATAGCTTCTGCTGCGTCAGCGCGGTCGTGCTCCGGGCGGCTCTCGACCTGGCGGTGCGCGGCGTCGCGCTGGGGGTTCGCTCTCTGCGGTCCCCCATCGCGGTGGCGGCACGCCTCAAGCCGTCACGGGCGTGAGCGATAAGATGGGCGCCAGGCGGGAAATTTCGCGACCCGGCCGTGGGCACGATGGATGGGACGGCCCGCTGGCCGAAGGGAGGAGACGATGGGATATCTGAGAGGCGTGGTGCACGGGATGATCATTGGCGGCGCGGTGGCGCTGCTGTACGCACCGAAGCCGGGGCGCCAGATGCGCGAGGACCTCTCCGAGCGGCTCGATCAGGTCCGGGGACAGATGCAGCCGGTGCTCGACCAGGCGCAGGGTGTCGTCGAGTCGGCGCGTCCGCAGGTCGAACGCGGTATCTCAAAAGCCCAGCAGCAGGCGCAGCGGGTCACCCGGCGCGGCAACGAGCCGAGCGGCGGCTCCGCGTACGGCGGGTCGGTCGGCACGGGGACCGGCAGCGCTCCGGGCCCAGGGGTCTAGTCGCGCAGCGCCCCGGCTAAGATGAGGCCGTGGCGGTGAAGGAAGAGGGGATCGTTGTCGCGGGCGGCGTCCGCACAGCCATTGGCAAGTTTGCCGGCGCCTTCAAGGACACGCCGACGTCGGACCTGGGGGCGACCGCGATCCGCGCCGCCGTTGACCGGTCGGGGATCTCGCCCGATGCGGTCGATGAGGTCATCCTCGGCTGTGTCGGCCAGGTTGGCGAGGATGCCTTCAATGCGCGGCTGGCGACCCTGAAGGCAGGGCTGCCGGAAAAGACGACGGCTTTCAACGTGAACCGGCTCTGCGGTTCCGGATTGCAGGCGATCAACAGCGCTGTCCAGGAGATTCGCACCGGGGAGGCGCAGGTGGTCGTCGCCGGTGGCAACGAGAACATGTCGATCCAGCCCTACCTGCTGCCCCGATCGCAGGTCGGCTGGCGGCTGGGCGAGGCCGAGCTGATCGACGGCACCCTATCGCTGGTGACCGACCCCTTCGGCCGCTATCAGATGGGCTGCACGGCCGAGAAGGTTGCCGACCGCTATGGCGTGTCGCGCGAAGCCCAGGACCGGTTCGCGGCGGAGAGCCAGCGGCGGGCCGTCGCCGCCATCGCGGAGGGTCGCTTCAAAGATCAGATCATCCCCATCGCGATCCCGCAGCGCAAAGGCGATCCGGTGATGGCGAGTCTTGACGAACACCCGCGGGCCGGGACGTCGGTCGAGTCCCTTGGCCGGCTCAAGCCGGCCTTCCGAGAGGGCGGCAGCGTGACCCCGGGCAACTCATCGGGCATCAACGACGCCGGCGCCGCCGTGGTGGTGATGACGTCGGCGAAGGCAAAAGAGCTCGGCGTCGACCCCCAACTCGAGTGGGTGGCCGATTCGGTGGCCGGCATCGCGCCCGAGATCATGGGCGTGGCTCCCATCTTCGCCGTCCAGAACCTGCTCCGCAAAGTCGGGATGACGATCAACGACATCGACCTGATGGAGTTGAACGAGGCCTTCGCCGCCCAGGCCGTCGCCGTCATACGTGAGCTCGAGATCGACCCCGAGAAAGTCAACCCCAACGGCGGCGCGATCGCGCTCGGGCATCCGGTCGGCGCCACCGGCGCGATCCTCACCGTCAAGCTGGCCTACGAGCTGAAGCGGCGGCAGGCGGAGTGGGGCATCGTCACGATGTGTATCGGCGGCGGCCAGGGAATCGCTACCCTGTTTCGCAACCCTAACTAAGCCCGTCCCTGATGGCCGGGTTCTTTCGTAAGAAGCGCGCGAAGAGTTCCGCGGATCTGGACGCCATGGTGCTCGCGCAGCTCAAGAAAGCCGGCTCCGATCTGCAGCAGCCGCACGACGTCGACAACTTCCTCTACTTTGCGGACCAGTCCACCGCGGCGCTCGCGGCTGATCGCCTTCGTGCCTCCAGCAAGAACGTCGAGGTCACCCCGGCGGCGCAGGGACCGTCGTGGTGTGCGAAAGCGATCGTCGTCCTTGTTCCAACGGCGAGCAACGTGGCCGAGATGAGGGCGCGGATGGAGTCTGTGGCCGCCGCCTTCAAGGGCGAGTACGACGGCTGGGGCGCCCCCATCGTCCCCACGCGGTAGCCAGGAGAGGCCGGCACCGCCTGCCGGGGAATCGCTCGATCGTCGTTGTACCTAGACCGTGTCCCGGCTGCTTCGACGCCCCATCATCCTGGGGGCCACCCTGCTCCTCTCGGTCGCGGCGCTCTTGTTCGTCAACATCTTCGCCACCATCCTGGTGATGGTCGTGGGAGTGACGGCCGCGGTGCTGGCCGGCCGACACCAGGCCGGCCTGTTCAAGATCCGGATCCGGGCGCGAGGTCGGCGGGAAGCGCTCTGGCGGCCCACCGTCCAGCACCGTGAGCTGCCAAAGCCGACCGAGGACCCGGTGATCGCCTTCGGCGAACCCGGAATCGAGCTATTCGAATCCCGGACGCCACCGCTGGCCCATCTGCAACTCAGCGCCGGGCTTCGCAGCCAGCTCGACGGCTTTGCGCTGGGACGGACGAAACGGATCGTAGAGGCGCCCGACCTGCTGCCACACGCCGCGGCCGATGCGGAATCGTGGCCGGTGGTCGAGGCCGCTGTTCAGAAGACACTCGCCCTGGCGCGGGCCCGTGGGGTCGAGATCGTCCCGGATGGGCAGACCCGGCTGAGCCAGGTGCTCGCCCTGAGCGCCGCCCAGGGCATCCTGCTGGCGGAGTGGCGGCAGCTGGAAGATGGCAAGACGGCCTGGCAGGGAACGAGTGCGCAGATCCGCGCCTCCGATGCCTTCACGATCCAGCGGATTACCGAGGCGATGGAGCGGCGGCAGCTCCCGGATCTGTTCGGCGGCATCGCCCGACGCCCCGCGAACTTTGAGGTGCGCCTTCTGCTTCCCTACGCGCTGGCGACCGCCTTTTATCTCCGGCTCTACGGCAATCCGCCGAAAGCCTTCGCCGCCTGATCGAAGCGTCTAGCGAGACGCCGCGCGAGCCGTGACTTCCTCGTGCCGGCGCGCGGTAAACCGGACGTAGGAGCGGTCGCCAATCCACTGCGTGGGCGGCGCCGCCCAGCGTTTGGCCATGTTGTTGAGGGCCACGGCGTACTGGATGCGCAGGCGGGAAAAGGCGACCCAGGACTCATCCGCGGGCCGCAGCGTCCAGCCGGCCGCGGCCAACTGCTCGCGTGCCTGGTCGAACTCGTAACGCTCGACCCCCACGTCGTGGTCGCTTTCGATATTGAAGAAGCGTCCCAGGTCTTCGACAAGGTGGGTCCCCATCGCGTACATCAGCTTGGCGGGGCCGTGCGGGCCACCGTCGCACGTGGTCAGCAGGAGAGTAGTCGCGTCCAGCACTGCGCCAAGCGCGCTCACCCAGGACTCGTTGTCGTGGGAGGAGCGGAAGTAAGCGAGGACGGGGTAGGCCAGGTGGCTGTCAAGCACCTCGGCGGCCCATTTCTCCCAGTCGCCGAAGAAGCGGGGCAGATCGTCGATCACGCCAAGTTTTGCCATGGTCGCGAGCAGCGTGACCCCCGATGGCGGCGCCCCGGCGCGGGCGTCGAGCGTGACGATGAGGATTTCGCGGCGCTGAAAGGTCGCGTAGATCGAGAACAGGAAGCTGATCGCCAGGGCGATGGTGCCCAGCCCGGCCATCCCCGCCGCGATGCTGACGAGCCGTGCCCCGCCAGAATTCGCCACGATGTTGCTGAACGAAATCGTGAGGAGCGAGGTTCCGGCTGCATAGATGGCGCTTCCCAGGTTCTCGATAGGGGGCGTCGTGGAGCCGCGAAAAGCGTAGAGCATGAGCCCGAAACCGATGATGAGTCCGCTGATCCAAATCAGGAGCAGGAGGATGACGACCATCGGCGCGAACGTCCCGAGCAACCGCTCTCGCGATCCCGCCGTTCGGCTACGAAGCCCGACCGCCCGTACGACG
>VBJI01000167.1 GCA_005880875.1 Chloroflexota bacterium | reverse complement strand
ATCTGTTCGGCGCTCGACCAGTACGTCGTCGGCCAGGACCATGCCAAGCGGGTGCTTTCGGTTGCTGTCTATAACCATTACAAGCGGATCGCCCACAGCAAAATGGCGGGCGACGTCGAGCTCCAGAAGTCCAACGTCCTGCTGGTCGGCCCCACCGGCTGCGGCAAGACCCTGTTGGCCCAGACGCTGGCCAAGATCATCGACGTCCCGTTCTCCATCGCCGACGCGACCTCCCTGACGGAGGCGGGCTACGTCGGCGAAGACGTCGAGAACATCCTGCTACGCCTGATCCAGGCGGCCATCCTTGGCGGCGGGGTCGGTCGGCCGGGCCGTGCTGAGGATGATGTCGTCGATGATGCCGTAGCCCTTGGCTTCCTCGGCACTCATGAAGAAGTCGCGCTCGGTGTCCCGCTCGATCTTCTCGATCGGCTGGCCCGTGTGGGTGGCCAGGATGTCGTTGAGCGTCTTGCGAATCCGCAGGATCTCCTGGGCATGGATCTGGATGTCGCTGGCCTGGCCCTGGAACCCGCCCGACGGCTGGTGGATCAGGATCCGGGTGTTCGGCAGCGCGAAACGCATCCCCTTGGTGCCACCGGCCAGCAGCACCGTCGCCATACTGGCGGCCAGGCCCATGCAGACGGTCGAGACCCGCGGGCTGACGTAGCGCATCGTGTCATAGATCGCCAGGCCGGCGGTCACGACCCCGCCCGGCGAGTTGATATAGATGTTGATGTCCTTGTCGGGGTCCTCGCTGGCGAGGAACAGCAGCTGCGCCATGACGACGTTGGCCACCTGGTCGTCGATCGGCGTGCCGATGAAGATGATGCGGTCCTTGAGAAGCCGGGAGTAGATATCGAAAGCGCGCTCACCGCGGTTGGTGGTCTCGATGACCATGGGGATGAGGGCTTCGGGACGCCGGCTGAGCCGCTCGAAATTCATGCCTGGCTCTCCTGTCTCGCCATTATAGGGTGCAATTCTTACAATCCAGTCTTCCGCGTACTCACTTTTGAATACGCATTGAGTCAGCGTTCTTTCTTTCCCCGGACCGGCCGCTCTTTCCGCGACGCCGACGTGCCTGCCTCCTGGAGCTCGGTGGTCGGGGCAGGTGACTCCATTGTATCGGACGATTCGGGCGCGGCCATAGCACTCAAATAGTCAATGGTCTTTCGCATCAAAAGCTGGTGCCGAAAGTACGCCCGCACCGGGTCTGCTGTCCCCAGGTCTCCGTGTCGATGGCCGGCGTGGTCCTCCTCCGCCAGGGCGTTCTGTACCGCCTCACCGACCTCGGCGTCGGAGACCGTGAGGCCCTCGCGCTCGGCGACGGTTTCCAGGGCGAGCTCGAGGCGGACCTTCTGCACCGCCTGCGGGCGCTGCTCAGCCTTGAGCACGTCGAGGGAAGTGTTCGTGTACTCGAGGTAGCGATCCATCTTGACGCCCTGGTCCTGGAGGCGCAACTCCAGCTCACGCACCCGGCGATTGACCTCCCGCTCGATCAGCGGCTCCGGGATCTCCGCCTCCATCCGTTCGTCGAGCGCTTTCAAGACGTCATTCTCGAAGCGCTGTTCGTCCGCCTTGTGGGCTGCTTCCTGGAGCTCGTCACGGACTTCCTGCTTGAGCTCCGCCAGGGTTTGGCCGCGACCGACCTGCTTGGCGAGCTCGTCGTCCAGCGGCGGCAGACGACGTTCCTTGACGCCCTTCACCGTAACCCGGAAGACCACGTCAGACCCGGCGAGATCTTTCTTGGGGTAGTCGGCCGGCAACGTCAGGCGGATGTCGCGGGTTTCGCCGACGGCCTGCCCGGCGAGCCCCTCGGCCAGGCCGGGAATGAGCCGCTCCTTGTCGACCTCGAGTTGCGCGTCCGTCTGGCTCTCGCCGATCAGGACGGCGCCGGATTTCAGGATGTGCGTGTCGATCGTCAGGAAATCACCGGCCTGCACGGGCCGCTCGACGGCGTGGAGTTCGGCAAACCGTGCGCGCAACCGCTCGATCGCCTCGTCGACGTCCTTGTCGACGATCTCGGTGTTCGGCCGGGGCACGCGGATGTCCTTGTATTCCTTGAGCGTGATTTCGGGCTTGATGGAGACCGTGGCCGTGAACTTCATTGGCTGTCCGCGATCGAACTGCTGCACCTCGACGCGCGGCACGTCGATCGGATCGAGGCCGGCTTCGTCCAGCGCCGAGTTATAAGCCGTTGGCAAAATCAGGTCAAGGGCCTCCTGGCGAAGCGCGGACCAACCAATCTCCCGCTCGATCATCGGGCGCGGGGCTTTCCCCGGCCGGAAACCGGCGATCCGCACCCGTGGCGCGAGCCGGCTGTAGGCCTGGTCGATCGAGCGCGACACCTGGTCGGCATCGACCTCCACCGAGAGGACGACCTGCGAGCCAGGTTTACGCTCGGTGTCGACCTTTACGGCTGCCACGCTGACTTACGCTACCAGTTCAGCGGCCGGTCGCCAACGTCTATTCGGGCAAGATAACCCTCACGCCGATCTTGCCCGAGGCACAATGTTCAGGGCGGGTGGCGTGGCGACCCATCGCCCGTCTTTGCGCCCTAATTTCCAGCCCTCCTCGTGCACCTGGTGGTGGTGCGTCCGGCAGAGCAGGCCCAGATTGTCAAGCGTGGTCGGCCCGCCATCGCCACAGAAGATGAGGTGATGCCCGTCGCACCAGGGCGGCGGCCGGTCGCAGCCGGGAAAGACGCAGTGCTGATCCCGCGCGATCAGCGCCCGGCGCGTGGACGGCGGGATGGTGCGCGCGGCGTGCGTGAGTTCTTGCTCGAGCTCACCCAGTCCGGTGATCCGGGTGATGGCCGAATCGCAGGCATGCCGCCGTACCGTCTCCGCCGGGATAGTGCCGCCCCAGTCGAGCTCGCCGGCCGGCGCCCCGTCGATGCCGGCCAGGGTGTCGAGACTGGCACGGATGATCAACGACGGCCGTGGCCCGCTGCCGGCGGCACCGGCGCGGCAGACCTCGACCAGGGCGTCGTGCGCCCGCTGGCCGGCGCTTCGCTGGTCGCCCCTGGCCGGCTTCATGAAGGGTTCTGGCGCCGTCGAGCGCCGCCTGCGCATCGACCTGATGCTCGAAGTTCCGGGCCACCGAAACGAACTGGCCCGGATCCATGCTCTCCGCCGCCTTGAGCAGGCTGGCCTCACCCTGGCGCACCTGGGCCGCGCCCACGTGCTCGGCGGCGCGCGCCATCGCCACCGCGTGCTGGTAGCCGATCTCGCCGCGGGCCAGCGCCTCCTCCGTCCGGGGCAGTTCCTTGAGCTGGCGGGCGGTTTCGACCCGCTCGGCGGCCGCGCCACCGGAGAGCTTGCCGTTCACCCGCAGCCAGGGGACCATCCCGAGGAAGCCGTCCGCCTTGTACCCCCCGGCCTGCTCGAAGCGGCGGGTGGCCTCGGCCGCCACCGCCTCCGTTCCGTCGATGATCTCGCGGCTCGTGATGATCACGTCGCCAAGCTGGCCGCCGGGTTGCTCCGCGAGCCAGGCCGGCATGTCCCGCAGCGCGGACCGCATTCGGTCGAGCGGGGTCTCGCTGGCCCGGCACATGCTGTCAGCGTGAGGCATCGTTACGACAGCTGTCTGTCGTAATTGGTGAATTCGCTAAACATTGAGTGCGTGGAGACGGGCATCGCGGCGTTCGTCCGTGCGTATCTCGATACAACCGGGTCCCGAGGTCATAGCTGCGGGCGAGAGGACTCGAACCTCCATGGCTTGCGCCACACGGTCCTAAGCCGTGCGCCTGTACCAATTCGGCTACGCCCGCAAGCGCACCTCAGAATATCGCGACGTAACATGACCCGGTGAGCGCGCTCAGCGTCGCGCCCGCGGTGCGCGATGCGCTGGCCTCAAACGCCGCGGTGGTCGCCCTCGAATCGGCGGTAATCACCCATGGCCTCCCCAAGCCGGCGGCACTCGAAGCGGTGCGTCGCCAGTGGGCCGCCTGCCAGAAGGCGGGCGCCACACCGGCGGTGGTGGCGGTCTTCGACGGCCGGCTCCTCGTGGGCCTTTCGCTCGACGAGTGCGCCACCCTCGCGGACCGCGACGACGCCGTCAAAGTCTCGCCCTGGAACCTCGGTGCGGCGCTCGGCGCGCCGCGATTCGGTGGCACCACCGTCGCCACCACGGTGCAGGCCGCGGCCCTCGCCGGCCTTCGGATCGTGAGTACGGGTGGCATCGGCGGCGTGCACCCGGGCGATGGTCGGGATGTCTCGGCCGATCTCTCCGAACTCAGCCGGCACCCGGTTGCGGTCGTCTGCGCCGGACCCAAGTCGACGCTCGACGCGAGCGCAACCCTCGAGCGGCTGGAGACCCTCGGAGTGCCGGTCGTCGGCTGGCGATCCTCCGTGCTGGCCGGCTTTCTGGCGACCTCAGCCGGATTGCGCCTGCCGTCGCGGGCCGACACCGTCGATGGGCTGGCGCAGCTCCTACGTCGGCACTGGGACCTTGGAGGCGCCGGCATCGTGGTCAGCCAGCCGCTCGCCGGCGAGCTGGCGATCCCGATGGCCGAGCTGGCGGCCGCCGACACGGCGACGGCTCGCGGTCCGCAGCGGACGCCGGCGGAGCTCCGCAACCTTCAGTCTCGGCTGGGCGATCGAGTCATCCAGGCGAACCTCGCCCTCCTGGAACGCAACGCCGCCCTTGCCGGCTCGCTGGCCGTGGCGCTTGGTCGAGTTCCGACGGCGGCCGAGGTCCATCGTGGCTGAGCTCCCGCCGACCGATGAGCAACTTCGCCGGCTCAAGAATACCGTCATGGGCGCGGGCCATCGACTTTCACAGATCGCCCAGTCCCATGAGTTGCATCCGGGCGCCGCAACCGAGCTGGCATCGATCACCCGTGAGCTGGAAGACGCCGTCGGACGGTTGTGTTGTGACCGGCGGTAAGGTAGAGCGCCGCGGCCAGCGTCCAGAAGCCGGTCAGTGAGGTGGCGAGTCGCGCCCATACCGGCGCCGCCTTCAAATAACGCTCATGGGTGCCCAGCTGTAGCGGCAGGCGCTCGGCCCACTCGGGACGAAACGCCCAGGCGGCCGCCAGCGCCGCCCAACCGGCGGCGTTGAGCAGGGCAAACAGGCTGAGCAGCCCGCGCACCAGGTCCATGTGCTAAGGCAACGCCGGCCGGTCGTCGACCCTACGGCCGGCGGCGCGGTTTCACCAGGCCGTTGCTAATCGAACAATGGCCGCAGCCGGTCGGCCGATTCCTCGGCCAGCGTGTCGTTGATGAAGACGCCCGCCCCCGATTCGGATCCCGCCAGGTACTTCAGCTTTCCCTGGTCGCGCAGCACCGGATAAAACTCGACGTGGAGATGCGCCTGCGCTGAAGGCCGCCCGGCCGGCGCTTGATGCATGGCCATCATGTAGGGCATCGGAACCGCAAAGAGCCGGTCGTAGGCGCGCGCCACCCGTTGCATCGCCGACAGCAATCCCTGCCGCCCTGCCGGCGGGAGCGAGGGCAGCGCCTCCCGATGCGTCCGGGTCGTGACATGGACCTCGTAGGGCCAGCGGGCATAGCCGGGAACATATGCGACGATGCCGCCATCGTTGATCAAGACGCGGCGCCGGCCGCTCAACTCATCGGCGATCAGGCGGCACTGCAGACAGGCCGACTGGCGGCGCAGCTCAACCGCCGCCACCGGCGGCATGAACGGATACGCATAGATCTGGCCATGGGGATGATGGAGCGTCACGCCCACCTCCTCACCACGGTTTTCGAAGATGAAGACGTATCGAACGTCACGCCGGTTGATCAGCTCGCGATAGCGATCGGTCCAGACCTCCGCCAGGCGGTCGAGCGCCGAAGGCGACAGGGTCGCGAAGGACCCCTCGTGCTCCTCGGTATAGACGACCACCTCGCAGCCGCCGCCGGACGATCGGCCCGGCACCATCGCGGGGAATCGGTTCTCAAAGACGGCGGCCTCGAAGTGTGACGCCGGGATCTCCGACGAATGCGCGGCGCGCGATGGGCAGAGCGGGCAGTGGGCGCGGTCCGGCAGGAACGTCCGCGCCTGGCGCGACGCCGCCACCAGCACCCACTCGCGGCGCAACGGATTCCAGCGTCGCTGATAAATGCCATTCGGCATCGACGGCGCGTGGTAGTCGTCGGGTGGCGGCCTAAAGGCCCCGTAGAGGTGCACCTGCCGACCGTCCGGTTGGACGATGTCAGTACGGTGCAGCCGCGCCACGCGCATAGATAAGCAGATCACCCAGCGAGCCAGGATGTGAAGAGCAGTCCCCAGAATGCACTGGCGATGTTGAGCCGACGATTTTGTCGATCCTTATCAGCGAGGAACAGCGTCGTCGCCAACAACACCGCGCTCGCATTGAGCGCCACTCCGCCAACGAACGCGGCTCTTGAATGGAGTGGAAACGACAAAACAAACACCACGCTGCCGAATCCCGCCATCGCATAGAACAGGAAGATCAGCCGGCGCACCGACCATCCAGACGCCACGATGTTGTGACGCGGTTAGGCCCCCCGATCCATCGGACCGCGAGTAAGGAGAAAGAGAATGCGCCCAGGAGGATTTGAACCCCCGCGCCCGGGTCCGTAGCCCGGTGCTCTATCCAGGCTGAGCTATGGGCGCATTGCGGAGACCTATTGTAGTTCGAAGCTCGACAGCGTGGTGTAGCGGGGCGGGCCCGAGCCCAACTGGCTGCGCATCAGCCGCACCGCCTTGACGGGAACACTGCCGAGCACGGGCTCCCGCCAGCGCGCCTGCCAATCCGTGAGCAGCTTGCGCTGCGCACCCCGCAGCGGCCGCCGGACGCGAGCCAGCGTCAGATGCGGATGAAACCGATCTTCGACGGTCAGGCCGGCATCGCGCAAGGCCGTCCCCAGCTGGGACTGCAACGTCATCAAGCGGGGCAGCTCCGTGCCGACGATCCCGGCCCAGAGCACCTGCGCCCGAGCGACGTTGGGAAAGGCCCCAACGCCCTGCGCCGCGACCGCAAACGACCGGTGGCCGCGGACGACAGGCTCCACCCGCGCGGGGAGCCGTTCGACGTCGGCGATCGGCAGGTGTCCGAGGAAGTGCAGCGTCAGGTGCACCCGCTCGACGGCATTGATGCGGAGGTAGTCCGCCAGCGGCAGCAGATCGTCGAGCGGTCCCTGCAGCTTGGCCCGCACCGGGTCGGGCAGGTCGATCGCCAGGAAGACCCGCCAGCGCTCGGGTTCAGCCCCGGGCGTGGCTGCCGACTTTGATGGCGATCTTGCCATCGCGCTTGAGCGCGGTTTCACGGTCGTCGAGAAACTTGGTGAACCAGACCGGCGTGCCCTGCGGGCTGTAGAGATCAATGGTCGGCGCCAGCACCAGGATCACGGCCAGGTGGACCAGGTCCGAGCGGCGCTCCAGCACGGTGGCGATCGTGAAGCCGCGATCCGTGCGGATCATGCCGCTGTCGGTTCCGGTCGGGAGCGATTGCGCGGCGCTGGCCAGGGGCGCTTCGGGGATCTCGGCCGGGTGCAGCCAGCCCATGTCGCCGCCGCGAGCGAACGTTCCGGCGTCATCGCTCCAGCGGGCCGCGACCGACGCGAAGCTTTGGTGCGACTGGAGCTCGCGGGACGCCGAGGCGGCGCGGTCTTTTGCCATCGTCGCCAGCAGCGCGACCTCGGTCAACAAGGCGCGTTCGTAGTCGTGGAAACTCTCGGTCGTGAACCCATTGCGGCTGACGGCGGCGGCGAATGCCGACGCTCCAGCACGCGCCCGTAGCGTGTCGATCCGCGACTGAATCGCGTGGTCGTTGACCGTGATGCCGCGTTTTAAGGCCTCCTGGCGGACGACCTCCTCCGTGACGAGCTGCTCGATGGTGAAGTCCTCGAGGCGCTGGACCGGCACCGGACTGGGGATCGCCTCCGGGATTCCGACGAATGGGTCGCGGTGGCGGCTTACCTCCAGTCGCGCCTGGTAGGCCTTCATCGAAATGGCGTGTCCGTCGACGACGGCGGCGGCCGGCTCCGAAAACGGGATCGAGACGGCCGGGCCGTTGCAGGCACCGAGCGCGCCGGCGAGGACGATGACAGAGGCGGAGCGCCGCAAGGCGAGCCTCATTACACCACGTTGCGTTCGGGTTGCAGCGCACCGGTCGCAAACCGGTCCGGGGCAAAGGTAGATAGATCGACGGGTGGTGCGCTGGTAAGGATCCACTCGGCGAGCCAGCGGCCGATGACGGGCGCCATCATGAAGCCGTGGCCGGAGAACCCGCCCGCGATCCACAGCCCCGGCCGCAGTGGACCGATCAGCGGCTGGAAATCCGGCGTGTTCTCGTAGAGTCCCGCCCAGCCGGTCCTGACCCGGGCCTCCAGTAACGGCGGCCAGCGCCGCTGGGCGACCGCGATGACTCGATCGAGAACCGACCAGTCGAGGGTGACGTCATCCCCGGGCGGAACCGAGCTCTCGCTCATACCAAAGAGCACGCCGTCGCCCTCAGGATGGAAATAGAAGGACGTGTGAAAGTCGATCGTCATCGGGGTATCCCGGCGGATACCGGCAAACGGCTCGGTGGTGAAAATCTGTCGCCGTGACGGCTCGATCGGGAGCTCCAGCCCAAGGTGAGCGCCGACCTCCGCCGACCAGGGCCCGGCACAAATCACCGTCTCGGGAGCCGAAATCTCGCCCGCCGCAGTACGCACGCCGGTCACCCCATCGCCGGCCCGCAAAAAGCCGTCGACCGGCGTGTCCTCGTAAATCATCGCGCCCAGACGGCGCGCGGCGTTGGCGAAGCCGTAGGTGACCTCATTCGGTCCCGCCAGCCCATCGCTGGGACAGAATGTCGCCCCGGAAAGGTCGTCGGTTTCAAGACCTGCAACCATCGCCCGGGCATCGAGCGGCCCCAACTCCACGACGTCAGTCACGCCGAGCCGTCGCTGCAGCTGGACCGCGTCGTGAAACTGCTGTCGCTCCTCCCGCGTCGTGAGGAGAAACAGGTAGCCGACCTGGCGGAACTCCGCGGTCTGCTCGGTGACCGCCTCGAAACGCGCCAGCAGCTGCTTGGCCTCCATCCCGATCCGGATGTTGACCTCGGTCGAGAATTGCGCCCGGACACCGCCGGCACAGGCGGCTGTCGCGCCCTGGCCGATCCGGCCGCGGTCGATGACGACCACCCGCCGGCCTGCGCTCGCCAGGTAAAACGCCAGACTGCAACCCATCACCCCGGCGCCGATGATGGCGACGTCGGCGGGCGCGATGTCAGGCGGTCTTGCCGAGTTTCACCATCCCGATGTACTCGAAGATGAACTTCAAGGCAGCCAGGCTGGTCACGTAGCCCACGTCGAGCGGGGGCGCGACCTCGTCCACGTCGAGCCCGGCGAGGCGAACGCCTCGAAGCTGGCGCAGGAAATCCAGTAGCTGGCGCGAGGTCAGCCCGCCGGCGGATGGCACCCCGGTGCCCGGCGCGTAAGACGGATCGAGGGAATCGATGTCGAGCGAGATGTGCAGCGCGTCCGACCCGATGCGGGAGCCGATCTCGTCCGCCAGCTCCGTGCCGCTCCAGCGGTGCGCGGTCGCCGCGGGGATCAGCGTCACTCCCATCTTGCGGATGTATTCCACCTCTTCCCAGTCGTAGTCGCGGCAGCCCAGCAGCGTCACCTTGCGCGGGTCGATGTCCCCCAGCTCGAGGCCGCGACGGAGCGCGCAACCGTTCGACCAGCGGGTATGGCGCGAACTGTCGTTCAGGTCGGGATGGGCATCGATATAGAGGATGCTCAGCCGCCCGCTGAGCCGTCGCTGCTGGGCGACCAGCGTCGGGCTGACGACGGTATGGTCGCCCCCCAGCACGATGGGCAGCGTCGCCGCCGGCGTCTTTCCAATTTCGGCCGCGACGGCGTCCACGTTGGCGCCCATGTCACCGTCGACCAGGGATAGGTCGCCGTCATCCTGGATAGTCACGCCGTCGAAGAGCTCCGCCTGTTCGCTGACCGGCGCGAAGATGGCCGAGAGCTCTCGCAGCACCGCCGGCGCCTTCGCCGCACCCGGACGGTACAGCGAGCCTCGATCGATCGGCACGCCGACGATTCGGACGTCCGGGCTCGAGCCCGGGGTCGGCGGCTTCAGACCGGCCCATGGC
>VBJI01000166.1 GCA_005880875.1 Chloroflexota bacterium | reverse complement strand
AATGGGATCGCGGTCGTACCCTCCAGCTCAGCGCCTTTGACAAGTACTGGGGACCCAGGCCGTCCGTTCGGAAGGTTGACGTCGAGATCGAACCCGACAACACCAAGCGCCTCGACCGTTTCACCAGCGGCGGCGTGGACATTGCCCACGGCTTCGGCGGCTCGCAGCTGCTTGCCTTCGCCCGCGACCCGCACAACGCGGCGGAGCTGCACAAAGTGCCGAACACCCGGACCACGTGGCTCGGCTTCAACAGCCTGGCCGGCAGTGGGTACGGTCCCAGCGATCGGATGGCGATTGCCCAGGCGATCGATCGGGCGCGGGTGACCGATCTCGCCCTCTTCGGCTCGATGCTGGCGGTGCCGGCCACCGACCTGTTGCCGCCGGGCGTCCCCGGCCATCTCAATCGCCCGCTGCCCAGCTACGATCCGGCCGCCGCGAAGATCGCGCTCGACCAGGCGTCCTTCGCCTCGAGGATCGATCTGTATTTCTCCACCAACTCCACGGTGGGCCGGGTCGCCACCGATCTTCAGGATCAGCTTGGCACCGCAACCGGTCGCAGCGTGGTGCTCCATCCAACCGGCGACTTCTTCAATCAAGCGGCGCTCGATAAGCTGCCCTTCTTCATCGACACCTGGAACGCGGACATTCCCTTCCCATCCGACATCCTCGAGAACGTCCTGCGCGCGAATAGCCAGTTCAACAACCTCCGGCTCGTCGATCCCGCGCTCGAGCGCGCACTGGACCAGGGCCGAACCGCGCCCAGCTGGGACGACGCGTTGAAGGCATACCAGCAGGCGGAGGCGCTGGCCCTCAACCAAACCCGCCTGATCCCCCTCTACAGCGGCGTCGAGCCTTACCTGGTGCGCACCGGTTTGCGGGTCCCGTTCGTCGGCGGCGTCATCGCCTACCACTGGGAGGATGTTCGCTAGGATCGTTTGATGGACCGAAGCTCGCATCGGGCGCGGGTCCTCCGCTATGGCGATGACGCGGGCGCCCGGGTCGAGGATCAACTCGCCGGGGAGGAGCCACTGGAGGTCCGCATCGGTGGCGCTCCGCTCACCGTGATGATGCGCACCCCCGGTCACGAGCGCGAGCTCGCGCTCGGCTTCCTGTTTGGGGAAGGGATCATCCGGACGGCCGACGATGTCGCGGCCGTGCGCATCCTCCCCAATGGCGAACATCCGGACCTGGAGAATATTGTCGACATCGCGCTGAACCCGTCGGCGCCGGGCGTGGACCAGCGCTGGCAGCGCAACTTTCTGTCGGCAACGAGCTGCGGCCTGTGCGGCGTGAGCACCATCGAGGCCATCCACCAGGCCGCACCCCCGCTGCCCGATGACGGTCTGGTCGTCGACCCCGAGATGATCTATGGACTCGACGCCCGCCTGCGTGCGGAGCAGGAGGTGTTTGCGCGCACCGGCGGACTGCACGCCGCCGGTCTCTTCACGGCCGAGGGTGAACCCGTGGCGGTACGCGAGGACATCGGCCGGCACAACGCCGTCGATAAGGTGGTGGGCCATGCGCTCGAGCGTGGCCTGATGCCGTTGGCGCGTCACATCCTGATGGTGAGCGGCCGGACCTCGTTCGAGATCGTGCAGAAGGCGCTCCAGGCCCGCATCCCGGTGCTGGTGGCGGTGTCGGCGCCCTCCAGCCTTGCCCGCGACCTGGCGCAGGCGTCGAACCAGACGTTGATCGGCTTCCTCCGCGGCCGCAGCTTGAATGTCTACAGCGGCCGCCAGCGCATCCGACACTAGAGAAATCCTGCCCCCCTTGCGCCTGAGTCCCGAGGTTCGGCATGCTGGAAGAAATCGTTGATCGAGGAGGCGAACATGGCGTCAGAGAAGCAGCGCGCGGCGGCGCGAAAGAATATCAAAAAGGCGAGCGTGGCGGCCAGGAAAAAGCGCACGGTTGCTCACCTGCCCAAAAAGACTCGCACGGCCCTGGCTAAGCAAGCGAACAAGGTCAAGCGCCAGAAGGCGGCGAAGAAGTCTTGAGCTAGCCGGTTAGCTCCGGCAGCACTTTCTCGACGAACTCCTCGAGGCGGCCCTTACCTTCCGACGGCCACTCCGCGATCAAGTAGCCGAAACCCGCGTTGCGCAGCTGCGCCGCCCGGCGGCGCACCTGGTCCCACGGTCGCGACAGCGAGAGCGAAGCCGAGCGCAGGATGCGCTTCGGATCCCGGCCGGCTTTTTCCGCGAGTTGATCCAGCAAATTTGACTTGGCAGCCATCGACGGCTCCGACCCGAAGGCATGCCACGCGTCGGCCTGGCGCGCCACGATGGGCAGCATCAGTTGCTCGCCACCCGCCCCGATCCAGATCGGCGGATGCGGTTTCTGGACCGGTCGTGGATGGTAGCTGGCTTCGTGCAACTGATACTGCCGCCCGTCAAAAGTCGCCCGGTCCTTCGTCATCAGCAGTCGCATCACCTGCACGCCTTCTTCGAGCCTTTCGGCCCGTTCTTTGATTCGCGGGAAGGGGATGCCCAGCTGCTCATGCTCGGGTTGGTGCCAGGCGGCGCCCATGCCGATCTCGAGCCGTCCGTTTGAGATGTGGTCCACGGTGATCGCCTCGGTGGCGAGGACCGATGGATGCCGGTAAGTGATGCCTGTGACCAGCACCCCCAAGCGGATTCGTGACGTCACCGCGGCCAGGCCGGCGAGCAAGGTCCAGCCTTCGAGACAGGGTCCATTCGGGTCGCCGTACAGCGGCTTGAAATGGTCGAAGACCCAGGCCCCGTCGAAGCCTGCCGCCTCAGCAAATTGCACGCGTTCGACGAGATCGGGCCAGCGGAGCTGGTGCTGAGCGACATCTAGACCGATCCGCATTTTCCTGCCACAATACAGGGCGATTGCCGTCGTGGCTTAACCGGACGTTCATTTGGCCTTCGCCAAAGCTTTCCGGTTGATCGCCAGCGTATTGACGGGTCAAAACGGAAAGAGTGGCGCTCGGCCGAGTCATGAGGACACGACGATCCGTTCCTGGTAGTGCAGCGATCTAAGGAAGCTAGGCCCGGCACAACTTTGTCCGACCTACCTGTTGAGCCCGGCACCGCCCTGCTGAACGTCCCGGGAAAGACGACATTCAATCTGGTGGCCCGGGAACTCGCAGTGCGGAAGGCCCCAGAATGACCGTGAAGGTTGTTAGCACACC
>VBJI01000165.1 GCA_005880875.1 Chloroflexota bacterium | reverse complement strand
TCAGCTGCGGCTCACGCTCGGGCTGCCGGTCGATCAGGGCGGTCAGACTCTGTTCGTGGTCGATGTCGGCGAGCTGAAGCGCGGCGGCTGAGACGCTGACCGGTGTGATCGCGGCGACCGCAGCGGCTCCGGTGTCGCGGAGGATACGCATGATCGCCTGGGTCGGCACCAGGTTGTCCAGGGCGGCGACCGGCTCGAGCAACAACTGGGTCGGAGCCTCCGACGCGAATCGAGCGAGCGACAAGTGATCGAGGTCCCAGGTCGAGGCGGCGCCGGTGGCGTCGATCACGAAGACCGTTGTGGATAACCGCTCGTTCGGTTCGAGCGTCCGGATCCGCTCCCGCGTGCTCCCATCCGCAAGGTCTCGCAGGCGATCCAGCTGAGACCGCTGGGTTAGGCAGCCGTGTTCATCAATGTGTTGCATGTTGTGCCTGCCCTTCTGAACGTTGGACGCTGCCGTCAAACAGCGTTGACAGAAATTCTACCAGCGTCGGCTCGCGATGCCAACAGAATTTTTTCCGAAACCGGAATTCCGAGGCGGAGGTCTTAGAAACGGTTAATGGGCGCCGTAAGTTACGCCCCACGTGGAAGGCGCGGCATTTCGTACCGATTCGCGCGGATCGGGCGTTGTGCGGTCGACGATGAAGATTACGAAGGTCTCGGCCACCATCGCGGGCATCACGCTGGGCGGGATCGCGGGCGCGCTGCTGCAGCTCAACGCGGCGAGCGCGGCGACCGCGGCTACCGCGACCGTCAGCCCCCAGTTGCTGGCGGCCACGCCGTCCGCAAGTCCCAGCTGCCCGCCGATGACGCTCGCGATCGCGTTCACGAGCAACGTATCCGACACCCGCGCCCTTGATTTGCGGCTGCCCTGGGGACAGGCGGGTGACCCCGAGGGGCAGATGATCGAGGACTACGGTGCCTACAACGGCACAACCGTCCGCGAGCAGTTGCCGGTGCACGATGTGACCACCGGATCGCTTATCGAGCGGTCGGGCCACAACGCGATCGACATCATCCTCGACAGCGGCACGCCGCTCTACGCGGTGACATCCGGGACCGCATACCGGATCACCAACTGGACGGTTCCCAATGGCCCGCAGGGTTGGGCATCGGTGATTGTTTCGGACGTGCTCAAAGATGATCAGGGCGATCCCATCGCGTTCCTCTACGGTCATGTCCGCGAGTTCGATGTGCCAAACGGTCAGCATGTGGCCGCCGGCGCGCTGATCGCGAAAAGCGGCGGTGATCCGGACGACCCGGGAGCTGGCTTCAGCGACATGGCGAATGTGCATTTCGAAATCATCGAGTCGCCGAATCCGCTGATCGCCCACGCCGGGACGGTCAATCCGCACCAGTTCCTCGAGAACCTGTACGCGCACGCCGCGACCAGACCCGCCGGCTGCAAATAGTCATCCGAGCCGCCGCCGTGGTTCGAACGGAATCGGTGTATAGTCCGATCAAGTCACCGTTAAGTCGATCCTCAAGCAATCGTGACGCCGTTTGGCGTCGCGAAGGAGGACATCGGATGTCAGCCGACCCGAACCTGGCGTATGCCTATTGTCACGTCGTCCGAACCAAGGTCGCTTCGAACAAGGTCGACGAGATGATCGGTCTGTGGACCCGTGAAATCGTGCCGCTCCTCAAGAAGCAAAAAGGCTTCGGCGGCGTGACCCTGATCGGAAACCGGAAGATCGGCGCCAGCGTCAGCGTCTCGTACTGGGAATCGGAAAGCGCGATGCGAGACGCCCGCAGTCGGGTTCGTCCGGAGGCGGCTGCAACGCTGGGCAAAACCGGCGGGAGCATCATCGAGGATGACGAGTGCGAAGTCGCGTTCCTGGAAAGGTTCCAACCTCCGAAAGCGGGCGGTTGGGCGCGGCTGACGACCGTCCAGGGCGATCCGGCCCAGCTCTCCCAGGCGGTTTCCAACTTCAAGGAGAAGATCGTGCCCTCGGTCAGGAGCCAGCCCGGCGCCCGGACCGCTTACTTTTTCGCCAACCGCCAGACCGGCAAGACATTCGCCGGCTCCGTTTGGAACACCCAGCAAGACCTGCAAAAGAGCGAAGCATCGATCAGCGCGTTGCGGGCGGAAGCCGTTAATAGGTTCGGCGGCAGAGAGGCGAAAACCGAGGCGATGGAGATGTACTTCATCGAGATCCCGACCCCCACGGCAGTAGTCGGGATCTAGTCGACCCGCGGCGGGCGGCTGTCTCCTCCGAGCCCAAAGAGTGGGCCGGTCGCCCATTCATCCTCGACGTCCGGCGATCGCGCGCTGAGACTTCTCCGCTTGTGCCTTTGCGCGAGCGGCCTCTGCTTCGGCTGCGGTCGCGCGCTCGGACGCTCGCTGCGCCGCGGTGGCCGCTGCCGTCGCTTCCTGACGAAGGCGCACGGCCGTGGCTGCGGTCTCCTTCGCGCGTTCCACGTCCGCTCGCGCGGCCTTCTCCGCCGCCGCGGTCGCTCGTTGCTTTTCCAGGCGTTCGGCTGATTTGGCGCCCGGCGGCGCGCTGCCGGACGCGAACATGTCGAGAACGTCATCGCCCGGCTGGGGCTCAGTGGGGAGCGCGCCCTTTTGCAGCCGGTCCCACGTCTCTCCGTTCTTGAGCGCCGCCAGGCGAAAGATTTCGCGAACCCGGCGAAGCGTCTCGTCACCGGCCGCATGCTCGCCCTCGCGCAGCGCGCCTGCGGCAGCGCTGGCCGCGGCGTCGAGCCTCTTCTGGAAGTCTTCGGCTGTGCGGCGCAGTTCCTGTGCCGCGTTGGCACGGCCGGCACCGGCGGCTGCCTGGGCCTTTGCCAGCGCTTGCGCCGACTGGCGGAGTTCGCGCAAGAGGTCAGCCCCCGACCGAGCAACCCGATTCGCAGCCCAGAGCGACACCGAAGGCTTTTTCAACTCGGACAGCTGACTTGCGAGGTCGCCATGGCCTGATGCCTTGAGCTCGTTAGCCCTGGCCTTCCGGCGCGACGTGAATTGTTCGAGCGGCTGGGCGAGTAGCTCAGCCATCAGGTCCTCAATCTTCAAGTAGCTCTAGTTTGGCACCTGCGCTTCGGCTCAGCTGCGAGAATAGGCAAGAATAAATTTGGTGCCACCCAAGCTCCGGGGTCTTATCCCGTTCGCGGAGAAATGGGGTATCGAGGACGACCTCATGAGGGAAGACATGGTCGCCAAGCATCCTGAGGAGGCCAAGGAACTGAATGAAATCCTTCATGCTTACGAAGACGACTTTGATGCGTGGTTAGGAGGCCCCGAGGCTAAGGTCGGGTCGAATTCTGCCGAGTACCATGCCTTCAGTGCCATGAGGATGGCCGCTGACTCCGCATAGCGGTTTTCGGTCGACCGGAAATAGGGGCGGAGAGGATCGAACTCTCGACACCCTGCTTAAAAGCTAGGCGGGCTTGTGCGCTGTAGCCCAAGATCAACAGGTCAGCGAACTGGCCGCAGTTATGGTGTGTGGGGGGAACGTCCTATCTTGTCGGGTTTAAACAAATGACGAGCCTCATTCTCGCGCACGCACTCGTCGGAACGGGGTGACCGCCGAAGCGGGCTCGAGCTCTTCCGCCGAACGCTGCACTGCCTGTAAAAGAAAGGTGAAATCTGCTTGACTTTCGTACGTAATTGCGCCTAGCGTGGTGGCGGCCGGCTGGGGAGCCGGGCTCTAGAGCAGGGTCGATTTGTTCGCTCAAGGAGGGAGTGCCATGAAAGACCTGCACATCACGCGGCGACAGATCCTCAAAGGCGCGGGAGCGGCGGGCGTAGTTTCTGCCGTCGGGGTACCGGCTGCCGCGTTTGCCGGTGACGACGAAGGGCAGGGTCGGGTTCGATGGGACCTGATCCAGATTGTCAACGGCTGCGTCAGCCCCGGTGGG
>VBJI01000164.1 GCA_005880875.1 Chloroflexota bacterium | reverse complement strand
GCCGGGGGCCATCAGGATGCCGCGGTTGCACTGATAGAGCCAGGACAGGTAGGCGTATTTCTTGTCGATGGTCAGGTAGTCGCGATAATTGCGCACCCGCTCCTTGCGGTAGGTGACGCAGCCACGCGCCGCTAGGGTGATCGGGTGGAAGGGCAGCTGGTAGTCGCTCATCACCTTGCGCAGGCCGCCCTCGAGCGCCTCGGCGAGCGCGTCGAAATGCGCGTAGGCCTGTGGGGTCAGCACGGAGGTGAGGGTCACCCTCGAGGCCGCGATGGTCAGGGGGTTGCCATTGAAGGTGCCGATCTGGACCACCTTGTGCTCGTCGATCGTGCCCATGACGTCCGCCCGGCCGCCGACCGCGCCGCAGGGTAGGCCACCGCCGATCGCCTTGGCCAGCGCGACCAGGTCCGGCGTGACCCCGAAGCGTTCCGTCGCGCCTCCGGCCGCGATGGTCGCCCCGGTCTTGACCTCATCGAAGATCAAGAGCGCGCCGTGTCGGTGGGCGAGCTCGCGGACTGACGCCAGATAGCCATTGTCCGGGAGCACGATCCCGATGTTCATCATCACCGGCTCGACGATGATGGCCGCGACTTCGCCTCGATGCTGATCCAGCGTGCGCTCCAGCACCACGAGGTCGTTGAAGGGCACCACCGTTGTCAGGTTGACGACGGCCTGCGGCGTACCACCGCTGTAGGGGACCGAGACGGGTGCATCGGCCGGCCCCATCATGTCCGCGGGCGGCTCGACGGAAACCAGCAGGGCGTCGTGATGGCCGTGGTAGCTGGCCTCGATCTTGATCAGCCGGTCGCGGCCGGTGAACCCTCGGGCGAGGCGAACGGCGTCGAGTGTCGATTCGGTGCCGCTGTTCGTGAACCGCCACTGCGGTTGCTTGAAGCGCCGGGCGAGCTCCTCGGCCACCACCGCGTCATCCGCCACGGGTTGCGCGAAGTGGGTGCCGCGCGCCGCGCGGTCGTTGATCGCCTGGACGATCAAGGGGTGCGCATGCCCGACCACCATCACCCCGAAGCCGTTGTGGAAATCGACGTACTCATTGCCGTCGACGTCCCAGATGCGGCTCCCCTTCCCGTGATCGATGAAGACCGGCTGGGGCGCCGCGTCCTGGAACGACGACGGGACACCTCGCGGGATGACCTGCCTCGCCTGTTTCCAGAGCTGGTCGGAACGCTGGCGCTTCGAGCGGAACCGCTCCTCTTCCTTGGCGATCAGTTCCGCGACACGACCAGGGGCGATCGGCTCGGCAACAGTACTCACGGCTTCCCTCCTCGAGACTTCTTCACGGCCAGGGCCGAGATCGCCTCTAGTATGCAACGGTTGGCGTTCTGAGCCGTGATCTCGGCCTGATCGTACGGCGGCGAGACCTCGACAACATCCATGGCAACCAAAGTGGTCCGTACGGCGATCTTCCGGATCGCCCGCAAAAGCTCGGCCGGCTGCATCCCGCCCGGCTCGGGCGTTCCGGTGCCCGGGGCGAATCCCGGGTCGAGCACGTCGATGTCGACCGAGAGGTAGATGAGCTCGGGGCCGTCGAGGGCCTCGGCCGCGGCCTGGTCGATCACGGTCTCGACGCCCCGGTCGAGCAGCTCACCCATCAGATGCCAGCGCATCCCCTGCGCCCGCATCCACTCGAAGGTTTCTCGCTCCGGCCAATAACCGCGCAGGCCGAGCTGGACAAAGTTGCGTCCGGGAATGGCGCCCGATTCGATCAGGCGCCGCATCGGTGTGGCGTGGGAAGCCAGGTTGCCCCAGGTGTGGCGTCCGGTATCGGCATGGGCGTCGAAATGCACCATGCCGACCTTGCCTCGGCCGTAGGCATCGGCGACGGCGGTGGCCGCCGGATAGGTGATCGAGTGATCGCCGCCAATCACGATCGGCACGATCCGTCGGGTCGCGATCTCGGCCACGCGGGCCCGGATCGCCTCGTGTGCCTGGTCGGTGAGCCCGGGGTAACAAACGGCGTCGCCGTAGTCGACCACCTGGAGCACCTCGAACGGCGCAATTTCCAGGTCCAGGTGCCAGCTGGGCGGCTGGTAGTTGGCCACCCGAACCGCCCGAGGACCAAAGCGGGCGCCCGGCCGGTAGGTGGTGCCGTCGTCCCAGGGCGCGCCCAGGATGGCGACGTCCGGGTGGATCGCATCGAGCTCCTGGGGCTCGCTCAACACCCGCGTCTTCATGAACGTCGCCGGACCCAGGTATTGCGGTCCACCGAGCTGGGCGGCGAGATTGGGCCTTGTTGGCATTCGCCTACAATTCTGGCAGCGTCTTGAATACCGGAGATTCAAGCCGGAAGGGGAGGAGAAGCATGAAACGTCTTTCACTGGCCGTCGCCACCGTGGCCATGACACTCGCCGCATGTGGAGGGGCGTCAGAAGGCCCGGCGGCCTCGAGCTCGGGCCCGTCCAAGGTTGCCAGCATCGCGGCGGAGGTGCCATCGTCGGTGACGATGCCGATTCAGATCGCAACCGATGCGACCTACCCACCCGATGAGAACATCGACGCGAGTACCGGTGCCATCGTCGGCTGGGACATCGATCTCGGTAACGCGATTTGCAAGGTGATGGGCGCGACCTGCAAGTTCAACAACGTGACCTTCGCCAACATCATTCCGCAGCTCACGGCCAGCAATCCGCGCTACGCCATGAGCCTGTCCAGCTATACACCAAACACGGATCGCGAGGGCAAAGGCATCGACTTCGTCAGCTACTACAAGGCCGGCGAAGGCTGGATCGTGGCCGCATCGAGCAACATCACGGTCAACAGCGCCGCGGACATGTGCGGCCATAACATCGCGGTCGAAACCGGTACGACGGAAGAGAGTGATGCCTGGGCGTACATCGGCCAGAAGATTGGCGGAGGCGCGCTCGCCGGCGGCAAGGACAACTGCACTTCAGGCGGCAAGCAGGACCTCAAGGTCACGAGTTTCGAGAAGCAGACCGATGCGAACTCCGCGCTGCTTTCCGGCCGCGCC
The DNA here is from genome assembly GCA_005880875.1 of Chloroflexota bacterium. GTDB lineage: Bacteria > Chloroflexota > Dormibacteria > CF-121 > CF-121 > CF-13. Next base: position 3,950 of record VBJI01000164.1, on the reverse strand, counting down.
GATGTCGGCTTTCTCGATTCCCAGGTCGCGTCCTACCAGGTGAAGCAGACCGGCGGCAAGGTCAAAACCACCGGGAAGGGCTGCAGCCTCGCGCCGTATGGGATTGCAATTCCCAAAGGCAGTCCGCTGGAGAAGCCGGTCATGGATGCGGTCAAATACCTGATCGACAACGGCTTCTACACGACGATCCTCAAGAATTGGGGCGTTCAGGATGGGGCGATCACGAGCTCGGACGTCAAGATCAATGACAACAACTCGATCGGACCGACCTGCGTGCCGTCCTAACCAACTGATCGCGGGCCCGCGTGGCTGATGCGGTAGGGGTGCGGCCGGCGGCGATCAAGGCGGTCCCGGTCCGACACCCGGGGCGCTGGGTGGCGGCGATCGTCGTGCTGGCCATCGCCGTCTACGTCCTCTATACCATCGGGGCCGCGATCGGAAACGATAGGACTGTGCTCGGGCCCCATACCGGATGGCTCGTCGTCCAACGGTTTCTCTTCAACGGCCTCATCTTCCGAGGAATCCTGGTCACCCTCGAGTTGACGGTGCTCGCGATGGCCGTCGGCATCATCCTGGGCGCGATCCTGGCCGTGATGCGCCTGTCGGCGAACCCGGTAATGTCCTGGGTGAGCTGGCTCTACATCTGGTTTTTCCGCGGCACCCCGGTCCTGGTCCAGATTTTCTTCTGGTTCAACATCAACCTGGTGGTCAAGAGCATCGACATCGGCATCCCGTTCACCTCGTTGTGGCTGCACGGCGATACGAACAAGTTGATCCCGCCGTTCATGGCGGCACTGCTCGGCCTGGGCTTGAACGAGGCAGCGTACATGGCGGAAATCGTTCGTGCCGGGATCATCTCTGTGGAGCATGGGCAGACGGAGGCGGCCCAGGCCCTGGGCATGGACCGCGTCCTGGTGATGCGACGCATCGTGCTGCCGCAGGCGATGCGGGTCATCATTCGCGACCTACGACGTTCTCGAATTGCTGATCGTCGCGAGCATCTGGTACGTGGTGATGACGTCGATCCTGACGGTCGGCCAGTACTACATCGAGCGACGCTTCGGCCGCGGCTCCACCCGGCAGCAACCGCTCACACCGTTGCAGCGATTCCGGCGGATGCTCTTTACCTTCCATGCACCGCTACCCCGGGCGGTGGTGCCGGCCGGGCCGGCCGTGCCCGGCAGCGAACACCGTTGAGATGAGTAGCGCGCCGATGGTCAAAGCCGAAGCGGTGCAGAAGAACTTCGGCAGGCTCGAGGTGCTCCGCGGCATCGACCTCGAGGTCAAGCCCCGGGACGTGATGTGCATGATCGGCCCATCCGGTTCTGGAAAGAGCACCTTCCTGCGCTGCATCAACCATCTGGAGAAAATCGACGCGGGCCGGCTGTCGGTTGACGGTGAATTGGTGGGCTACCGGCAGCGCGGCGACCGGATCTACGAGCTGCGTGACGCGGAGGTCTGCAAAAAACGCGCCGAAATCGGAATGGTCTTCCAGCACTTCAACCTGTTCCCCCATTTGACGGCTCTCGAAAACCTGGTCGAGGCGCCGATCCGGGTGAAGAAGGAGAGCCGTGCCGTGGCCTCGGAACGCGCTCGCCGCTTGCTCGATCGGGTAGGGCTGGCCGAGAAGGTCGACGCCTACCCCCGGCAGCTCTCCGGTGGCCAGCAGCAGCGGGTCGCGATCGCCCGGGCGCTGGCGATGCAGCCCAAGCTCATGCTGTTTGACGAGCCCACCTCCGCCCTGGACCCGGAACTCGTGGGCGAGGTGCTCGACGTGATGCGCGCGCTTGCCGAGGACGGTCCTTTCTCTCGAAGGTGCTCTAGGGCCCCCACCCTGCCCTCCCCCGCAAGCGGGGGAGGGAAAAGCGGTGCTTCAGGTCCTTGAGGATCTCGCGCGCGGCGTTGCGCCCATTGATGCCGCTGATCCCACCGCCGGGATGGGTGCCCGAGCCGCAGAGATACAGGCCCTTGATGGGCGTCCGGTAGTCGGCATAGCCCGCGACCGGCCGCCAGGAGAAAAGCTGGTCGAGCGTCAGGTCGCCGTGCATGATGTTGCCGCCGACCAGGCCATACTCCTGCTCCATCTCGTACGGCCCGAGGACCTGTCGCTGCTCGATGGCCGTCTTCAGATTGGGCGCGAATCGCGCGTAACCATCGATCACGCGGTCGGCATAGGCCTCCAGCTCATCTCGATGCGGGGCCGCGGACCAGCTCGCCGGCACGTACTGCGTGAAGCAGCTCATCAGGTGCTTTCCGGCCGGCGCCAGCGAGTCGTCCATCATGCTGGGCAGGACGCCATCGGAGTACGGCGCGGTCGACGCTCGACCGTACTTGGCATCGTCGAAGGCGCGCTCCAGGTATTCCATCGAATCGCATAGCTGGATGAACGACCGGGCCGCGGTCATCGAGTCCTCGTCCGCCAGGCCGGCAAAGCGTGGCGGTTCCCCGAGCGCGAGATTGACCTTGACGGTTCCGGAGCGAGTCTTGTAGCGATCGATCGCCTTCACGAAGTCCGCCGGCAGCTGGTCCGTTTCCCGACACGGGTCCCGGTGCGGATGTCGGCGCCATGCTCGCGCGCGTCGTCGGCAATCGCCTGCGAGACCGCGCCGGTGCCACCGCGGACGAAGGCCCATTCGGCCATCTGGCCATCGATCTCGCCGATGTAGTGGTGCAGCAGGACGTAGGCCGTCCCGGGTGTATAGGGGCCGCCGTAGGTGCCGATCGCCCCGGAGACGGAGCGCGCGGCCTTGACCTGCGGCGACTCGAACCATTCGTCGAGCAGCTCGGCCACGGACAACGTCATCACCTTGACGAAATCGCCCGTGCCCTGGACGTCCAGGCCCTTGAGCTTCCAGGCGAAACGGGCGAGCTCCAGCAGGTCGGCTGGTGACTTCGCCCCGACCGCGGGCGGCGTCATGAGCAGCAATGGCCGGACCAGCCGGGCGATTTTCGCCAGATAGGCGCTGAAGGCCGGCCAGGCCGCGGCGTCCTTTCGGGAGAACTTCGAAATCTCGGCCTTCGCCTGCGCCGCGTCTTTCGTAAGCAACAGGTGCGAGCCGTCCGGAAATGGAACGTAATAGTCGGCGGCCAGCGGGTAGAGCGTCAGGCCGTGCCGGTGCAACTCCAGTTCCCGGATCACCTCCGGCGGCATCAACGAGAGCACGTAGGAGAGGGTCGAGACGATGTAGCCCGGCCAGGGGTGCTCGCTCACCGCGGCGCCCCCCAGGACGTCCCGGCGCTCCAGGACGAGGGTTTTGAGCCCGGCGCGGCCGAGGTAGGCGGCGGTCGCCAGGCCGTTGTGGCCGCCCCCGACGATGATCGCGTCGTATTCCGCCGGCACGCCGGGGAGTATACGGGGCGTCGAATCGACCACTTTGCCCTTGACAACGGTTCGCGGCAGGTTCAAATTTCGCCTCAGGCCCGGCCAAGGGTCGAACACGTTCAAGGAGGGTAAGTTGGCGCAAGCAACCGCTGCGGTAGAACTGCTCGCGGAAAAACGCAAGCTGCGTAAGTCGTTGTTTCGTTGGGATCTCATCTTTTTTACGGTGTCGGCGATCGTCGCTCTCGACACGCTCGGCGCGGTCTCATCCCAGGGCGCTCAGGCGATCTTCTGGCTCGCCGTCTCGGCGGTCACGTTCCTCATCCCGTACGGTCTGCTAACGGCCGAGCTGGGAACCGCCTTCCCGGTCGAGGGCGCGGCTTATGAATGGGTTCGACTGTCGTTCGGTCACCTCGCCGGGGCGATCACGGCGGTCATGTACTGGATCAGCAATCCGGTATGGCTGGGCGGGACGCTGTCGGTTACCGCCATTGCTGCGATCGACACCTTCTGGGGCGCGCCCTTCGGCGGCGTCGCCAAACTGGGATGGCTCGAGTTCGTGGTCGGCGCGCTCTTCATCTGGATCGCCGTAACCTGGAATATCCTGTCGCTTCGCTACATGAAGTGGGTG
>VBJI01000163.1 GCA_005880875.1 Chloroflexota bacterium | reverse complement strand
CGCGTCGATGAGCTCGCCTTCGTGATTCGATTGCAGGCAACGAACCTCGATGCCGATCGCTTTGGCTCGATCGGTGAGGAGCGCTTCCAGGTCGGCGAGCGTCCGGATGCCATAGACCTCGGGTTCGCGTCGGCCGAGGGACCCCAGGTTGGGACCGTTCAGGACAAGAACCTTCATCCGCCGATCACCTCAGCCAGGGCGGCCTCGACAGTCGAGGGGGCGACCTGACGGCCATAGTCCACGCTGCCGATCTCGCGCAGTAGGACCCAGCGCGGCCTCCCCTCCCGTGACTTCTTATCGTGGCGCATCGCCTCGATCAGGTCAGCGCTCCGAATGGTTGGCCGGGTCGCGAGCAGGCCGCTGGCGCGAAGCAACGCGTCCTGCGTCTCCGCGGCCGAAGCCGAGCAGCTCCTGGCCAGGACGCTAAGGCGCGCCGCGACCGCCATCCCCCAGGCGACCGCCTCACCGTGGCGGAATTGCCCGTAACCGGCCGCCCGCTCGAGCGCGTGAGCCACCGTGTGCCCATAGTTGAGGATCGCGCGAGGCCCGGTTTCGTATGGATCACTCGCGACGACGCCGGCCTTGATGCGGATGGCGCGCGCCACGGCCTCGAGCAGAATCGACGGCTCGCGAGCCAGCAATGCGGCCAGGTTGACGGATAGCCAGTCAAAGAAAGCGCGGTCGGCGATCACGCCGGCCTTGAAGACCTCGGCGAGCGCGGCCCGGTACTCATCGTCAGGAAGGGTGGCGAGGTAATCGAGATCGCAGAAGATGGCCGACGGCTGATGGATCGCCCCGACGAGGTTCTTACCGGCCGGCAGGTTGATCGCCGTCTTGCCACCGATGCTGCTGTCCACCATGGCCAGCAGCGTGGTGGGAACCTGGATGTAGCGGATGCCGCGCATCCAGGTCGCGGCGGCGAATCCCGCGACGTCACCGACCGCGCCGCCGCCGAAGGCGATCAGCGCGCCCGCGCGGTCCACGCTCGCCGCCGCGAGCGCATCGTAGATTCCGGCCAGGACCTCCATCGCTTTGGCTCCTTCGCCCACCGGGACCAGGTGCAGTTTCGCGTCGATTCCGGCGGACGCCAAGTCGTCCATCAGAACGGCGCCATGCGCCTCGGCCACGACCGGGTCGCTGACGATGACAACCGTTCCAGAGACGCCGAGTCGGATCAAGGTCGACGCGATCAATGGACGGAGTCGCGCACCCACCGTCGCTTCGTGGGGCGAGCCGGGCACCTCGATAGGGACCCGTTCCATTCCGCTGGCCGCCAACCGGTCATCCAGTTGCCGGGCGATGGCCTCCGGGGCGACGCCATCGGTGCTGACTACCAGATCCGCTTCGAAATAGCGGTGGATGCGATCTGGCAGCAGCGACGCGATCGCCGTCGGCGCGTCGGGCTGAAGCAGCGGCCGGTCAGTCGATCCGTTGAGCCGCCGAGCCAGCTCAGCCGGCTCCGCGGTAAGCGCCACGACGCGGTTTCCTTTTCGAATCAGCTCCCAGTTGTCGTCGTTCCGCGGGGCACCCCCTCCGACAGCCACGACGCAATCATCCCGGCCCAGTGTGCGCTGCAGCAGCCGGGATTCGCGCCTGCGGAAGCCGTCCTCGCCTTCTCGAGCGAAGATCTCAGCGATCGGACGACCGGCCTCCTTCACAATCTCGTCGTCGAGATCGACAAACGGCCGGTCTAGAAGCCGGGCCAGGATTGGCCCGACGGTTGACTTCCCACTTCCCATGAAGCCGACGAGTACCACGTTGTTCACCGCCGCACCGTTTGCAGGTAGGCGCCGACATTTGTGCGGAGCTCGCTCATGGAGTCGCCGCCGAACTTTTCGAGCAGTGCGCCGGCCAGGACCAACGCGACCATGGCTTCGCCCACGACCCCGGCTGCCGGCACCACGCAGATGTCGCTGCGTTCGTAGTGGGCGCGGGCCGGCTGCTTGGTCTTGAGGTCGATGGTCGCCAGCGGTTTGAGCAGGGTGGAGATCGGCTTCATGAACCCGTGGACCACGACCGGCTCACCGTTGGTCACGCCGCCGGTCAGGCCGCCGGCGCGGTTGGTCTCGTGACCCAGGCGCCCGTCGTCGTAGACCGGCACGTCATGCACTTGTGAACCAGGCTGACGGGCAGCGTTCTCGCCATCACCGATTGCCACCGCCTTGCAGGCCGGAATGCTCACGATCGCCTGCGCGAGCAGACCGTCGAGGCGCGTGTCCCACTGCCGATAGCTGCCCAGTCCAGGCGGGACGCCCTCGGCAATTACGGTGAAGATCCCGCCAAGCGTGTCGCCGTGTTCGCGGGCCGCGTCGATCGCCGCCACCATGGCGACGCCGGACTTTGGATCCGGAGAGCGAACCGGTGAGGATTCGACGGCCTCCCAGTCGATCGACGCCGGCACCCTCGCCTCGATCGCTCCGATCGATCGGGTATAGCTACGGACCGTTGAGCCGAACTGGCCGAGCAGCAGCTTGGCCACGCCGCCGGCGGCAACGCGCGCCGCGGTCTCCCGGGCACTGGCTCGTTCCAGGACGTCGCGAGCGTCGTCGGCGCCGTACTTCAGCATGCCGGCCAGGTCGGCATGACCGGGGCGCACCCGGGTGATCGGCTTGCGCTTGACCTCGGCGGCATCCACCGCCATCACCTGCCGCCAGTTCTCCCAATCACGGTTGGCGATCTCCAGCGTGATCGGCGATCCGAGGGTCAGTCCGCCGCGAACCCCGGCCACGATGTGCGCGACGTCGTGCTCGATCGCCATCCGTCCGCCGCGACCGTGACCACCTTGCCGCCGTCGCAGGTCCGTGACCAGGTCCTCCTCACGAAGCGTCAGACCGGCCGGGACACCGTCGAGGATGACGGTCAGCCGCTCACCGTGGGACTCGCCGGCGGTGAGAAAGCGAAGCGTCATGCCGTCACCGCTTCGGCCGCCCGCTCGAGCGCGGCCCGCATCGCGGCCAGCGACGCCGGCCGGCCGGTCCAGATCTCGAAGGACGCGGCGCCCTGGTGCAGCAGCATGGTACGGCCCTCGACCGATC
>VBJI01000162.1 GCA_005880875.1 Chloroflexota bacterium | reverse complement strand
CACACCTCATCGGCGAGCTCGGTCGTGGTCAGGTCGAGGACGCCCTGGAACTGGCCGTCGTTCACCAGGTCCTCCATCGTGCGTCCGCCGATGCCCGTGGCGTGAAAGACGAGCACTTCGAAGCCGCTCCGTTCCAATTGGTTGCGGGCGCGATCGACGGCAGCCGTCGTGTTCCCGAACATCGTCGCGGCGATGAGTGGCTTCGACTTTCCCTCCTCCTCTGGGGGCGGGTAGGGTGGGGGCTTCTGGCCCGCCACCATTCCGGCGATCGCACCGGCCGCGTTGCGGTAAACAAGCCGGCTGATCCGGTTCAGGCCGGCAACATCGATCACCGACGGCATGAAGGTGATGTCTTTCGTCCCGGCGTAGGGGGCCACGTCGCCGCCGCCAACGGTCGACACCATCAGCTTCGGCACCCCGACCGGAAGACCGCGCATCGCGGCGCAGGCAATTGATGTGCCAGCGGTTCCCCCCATCCCAAGGATGCCGTCGAGCCCTCCCTCGCGGTGGAGCCGACCGACGATGGCGGTCAGACCCGCCGCCATCGTCGCCATGGCATCATCTTTGTGCTCTCCGGAGCGGAGCCGCGCGAGATCGCCTCCGCCAGCGGCGGCCACTTCGGCGCGACTCACGTCTGGCGCCAGTCCGGGTTCTCCCAGAACACCGAAGTCAACCACCAGTACATTCAAGCCGGCGCCGCGGATCGCATCGCGGACGAAGGCGAAGTCGGCCCCTTTCGTGTCCATGGCGCCGACCAGGACCACGGTTTTGGTCATGGCAGGAGTTCGGGAGCCGATTGACTACCCCTATCGGTGATTGCATAATCCTCGCAGAAGCTGGCGGCAGCTTGCCAGTCCATAAAGGAGTTCCCACGCGGTCCCCCGGAGCACGCGCGGATGACTGCGGGACTCACCAATCGAAAGCCGTTCGAGGAGGGAGAAAGTGGTATCGATGATGCTGACAGGAACGCGACGCCGGTTGAGCAGCTGGGCGGTGGCGGTCGGCCTGGGACTGATGGTCGCGGCGTGCGGGAATTCAACAAGCACCTCCAACAGCTCGACCATCAAGATCGGCATCCTGACCACCTGTGGCGGCCCGTTCGCGGCGTTCGAACAAGAGTCCTTCTCGGGTGCCAAATATGCGCTGATTCAGAGCGCCGGCGGCAAGTCGCAGGGCGCCTCGCCCCAGAACGGGGTGTCAGGCGCCTCCGTTTCCGGACATCCGATCGAGATCTCCTTTGGCTGCTCCGACGCGACCCCGGACAAAGCGCTGGCCGAGGCGCGGCGCTTGATCCAGAACGTCGGCGTTGACATCCTGCTTGGTCCCCTCTCCGGCGACGAGGGTATCGCCATCGCTAATTACGCCAAGCAGCAGCCGAATAAGACGTTCGTTAACGGGACGTCGGGCGCGCAGCAGACCACCCTGAGCGTGAAGGCTCCGAACTTCTTCCGATTCGGCGGCGACGGCGCGCAGTGGATGGCGGGGCTCGGCACGTACGCCTACCAGACGCTCCACTGGCGCAACGTCGCGATCCTCGGCGAGGACTACTCCTACCCCTGGACCCAGGCGGCTGGCTTCATCGGGGAATTCTGCCCGGCCGGCGGAAAGGTCGCCAAGCGAATCTGGATCCCGCTTGGGACGACCGACTGGGCGTCGGCGGTCGCGCAGCTGCCGGGTGGTATCGATGGGTTCCTGCTACTGACCGGCGGCACCGATACCGTGGCGGTCGAGAAGGAGTACGCGACGCGCGGAGGAAATCTCGCGACCCACATGCTGGGCGGTTCCTCGGTGATGGATCCCACCTCGTTTACGGTCGGCAAGCCGCTCGACGGACTGGCCGGCGGGTCGCCCGTCCCGCTTGGCTCGACTGATTCAGCATGGACGAGCTACGTGAACGGCCTGGAGGGCGCTTACCCGGCGACCCCCAAGGGAAGCCTGGCCGGTAGCCTCTTCACCGGCCTTTACTACGACGGAATGACCGCGATCATTCAGGGGCTGAAGCAGGTCGGCGCTGACCTGTCGGGCAACCAATCCAAATTCCAGCAGGCCCTCTCCGGTCTGACCCTGTCGTCGCCAAATGGCTCGATCAAGCTCGATTCAAACCGCAACGCGATCCTCCCGAACTACATCGTGGAGATCGTTAGCCAGTCGGATGGGAGCCTGGGCTTCAAGACGATCAAGACGGTGCCAAACGTCAACCAGACGTTCAATGGCTTCTTTGGCCCGTCGTCCTCACCGTCGCGCGACTCGCCAAGCTGTTAGCGAGCACTCATGACGCTGCGCCGGCTGCGCGCGGAAATCGCCCACCGTATGGCCGGCGGGCTGGCGCTGCTCGTGCTCGTGATTGCCGTCGTGTGGGTCCTCGCCCGTGCAGTCGGACTCTTCGGCGCAACCGCCAACATTTCCCTGTTCCTGATTGTGACCCTGAACGGCCTCACCCTGGCCGGTCTGTACTTCATCGTTGCCAGTGGATTCACGCTGATCTTCGGTCTCATGCGTGTCGTCAACATGGCACACGGCTCCCTCTATCTGCTGGGCGGTTATATCGGGCTGCGGTTGGTGCAGAACCACCTGAACTACTGGCTCGCGCTCGCGCTGGCCGCCCTCGCCATCGGCGTGATCGGCCTGGTCATGCAGCAAGTCTTCCTGCGCTGGAACCAGGGTCAGGACCTCCGGCAGGCCCTGATCACGATCGCGATCTCGGTCGTCCTTGCCGACCAAATGATCCCGTACTTTGGCGCCGCCGCCGTGGCGATCAATGCTCCTGGCGGTTTGAACAGCTCGGTTCGCTTCGGCCTCGGCGACGTTCGATACCCAACCGTCCGCCTGGTGGTGCTGGGCCTTGCGGTTCTGATCGGCGTCAGCCTCTGGTATGCCATCCAGCACACGCGCTTCGGCATGATCATCCGCGCCGGGGTTGACGACCGAGCGATGACGTCGGCGCTCGGAGTCAATGTCCAGGTGGTCTTCGGGGTCACCTTCTTCATCGGTGCTCTGCTGGCGGGGCTCGGCGGTGTTTTGGGCGGCACCATGATCGCGCTCGCTCCCGGGCAGGACGCATCGTTCTTGCTGAGCTCCCTGGTCGTGGTGATCGTGGGCGGAATGGGCAGCCTTGCCGGCGCTCTTGTCGGCGCGCTGGCGTTGGGCCTGGTTGATCAGCTATCAGGCGTGTACCTGCCGGCGGGCTACACGAATTTCTCGATCCTGCTCACGTTCGCGTTGCTCGTCTTCGTGCTGGCGATGCGACCAACCGGCCTCTTCGGGCGTCGATGAAGCGGCGACGATTCCCTCCCCCGCTGGGGGTGGGCAGGGTGGGGGCCGTCCAGAGTTGGCGTTGGCTCAAACGCCTCGGCCTGGCAGGAATACTTCTCGTCGTCCTGCTGGTGCCCCAGCTGTTCTCGACCTTCTTCGCCAGCACGATCGGCGTGCAGTCGCTGGTGCTGGGCATCGCGGCCGCCAGCATCATCTTCTTGAACGCCATCGTGGGTATGGTGTCGCTGGCGCAGACGGCGCTGTACGGAATTGCCGCATACACCGTGGCCAAGCTCGCGGTCGAGCAGGGGGTTGATCCGTGGATGGCGGCGCTGGTGGCCGTGCTCATCACGGTCGTCGTCGCCCTGATGTTCGGCGCAGTTGCCAGCCGCAGCGAGGGAATCTATTTCCTGATGATCACGCTGGCGTCCGCGGTGATCGCCTACTACTTCTTCTCGCAGGTCACGACGTTCGGCAGTCACGAAGGCATCAACGGGGTGGTCCCTCCCGCACTCCTCGGCAAGCCCTTTGTCGACCCCACCGGTATGTACTACGCCGCATTGATCTGCTCGGTGCTGATCTATCTCCTGATCTGGTATCTGCGGCGCACCCCCTTCGGTTATGCCTTGCAGGGTGTTCGCGACGAGCCGGTGCGAATGCGCGCGCTGGGCTTCAACGTGCCGCTGCTTCGCACCGCCGCCTTTGGGTTCGGGGCATTTATGGCTGCCATCGCCGGCGTCCTGCT
>VBJI01000161.1 GCA_005880875.1 Chloroflexota bacterium | reverse complement strand
GACGCAGCGATTTTCGAGGTAGGTGGTCAGGCTGCGGGTGTAATAGCCGGCTGCCAGTCCGAGGTCCTGATGCCCGAGATGCAGCGGGTGCCACCAGGGTCGGGCCTCGACCTTCTGGTAGCGGATGCCGAAACAGGCAAGGGCTGAACCGCCTGCGAGTCCGACGCTGTAGAGGTTTGTCGGCGTCGGGCTGAAAGTCCAGCCGGGCCAGTGGTGTGCGGCAGCGGAGGGTAGCTGCCGAAGGTCAAGACTCAGATTGTTGGCCGGGGCGGCCGCGAAATCATCGGACTGGGGGTCCGGGACCAATTGCCGAAAATCTTTCGCGATGGGGGGATAGGCCTCGACCGCGAGTTTCCACCGTTGCGCCGGACCGGTTCGAACGAACGCCGTTACCTCGGTGTAGACCCAGTTCGGATCTCCCGCCCGCTCGTACACGATGACCGCGATGAACCAGGCTGGATAGCTGAGCTGGCGCGGGACCAGGACGTATCGTCCGCTGATCGTTCGGGGCAGCTCGCTGGCCGATAGGCCGGTATCGGCCCCGTTGATCCAGGCGTGGTCGAGCGCGGCCGCCGCGTCGGTCTCCAGGGCGTCGACCACTGCCGGGTTCCGGGCAACCAGTGCCGCTTCCCGGCGGGTCCAGACGTCGTCGACGACAGCGGCGGCCAGCGGCGGGGTGATCACCGGCGTGCCATCGGGGGCCGGATCGGCATTCGCGTCCACCGCCGACAGGCAGGCCAGACCGACCACCGCCAGGCTGGCCGCCAGGATCCGGAGCATGCTGGAATGACGCGCGCCAGCGGGCGGCCCTGCGGCCGGTGCGTCCAGCCGCCGCCCCTACAATCAACCCATGCTGGGCCGGATCGACCACGTCGGCATCGCCGTTCGCGATCTCGACCAGGCGATCCAGGTCTACGAGCGACGGCTCGGACTGCGCGCGATCGCACGGGAGCGGCTCGAGGCAGAGGGCATCGAGGTGGCGATGATTCCGATCGGGGAGAGCCGCATCGAGCTGATCACCCCGCTGAGCCCCGCCTCCAAGGTCGAGAAGTTCCTGCAGGATCGGGGCGAGGCGGTGCATCACGTGGCTTATGCCACCGACGATGTCGGGGCCGCGCTGGCAAAAGCAGGGGCCGCCGGCGCCCAGCTGCTGGATGAGGTCGCGCGTCCCGGGGCGCACGCGACCCGCATCGGATTCGTCCACCCGAAGAGCCTATGCGGCGTGCTCACCGAGTTCGTGGAGGCGGATGGCCAGCCCGGCGCCTGAGCGCACGCCGGAATCGCCGCCTGAGCCGACCAGCGACAGCGGGATCCTTCTGAAGCCGGTCTATCGGGCCGCCGACGCGCCGGGGGAGGCGCCACCGCCCGGCTCGTACCCCTTCACCCGCGGCATCTATCCGCAGATGTATCGCCGTCGACCCTGGACCATCCGTCAATACGCCGGATTCGGCAGCGCGGCCGAAACCAATCGGCGCTTCCGCTACCTGCTCGGTCAGGGGCAGACCGGCCTCTCGGTCGCCTTTGACCTTCCGACGCAGATGGGCCACGACGCGGACGCGGCGATGGCGCGTGGGGAGGTGGGGAAGGTTGGCGTCTCGATCTCCTCACTGAAGGACATGGAGACGCTGTTGGCGGGCATTCCGCTGGCCGACGTCAGCACGTCGATGACGATCAATGCGCCGGCCGCCCTGCTCTTGCTGCTCTACGAGCTGGTCGCCGAGCAACAGGGCGTGTCGGGCGACCGGCTGAACGGCACGGTGCAGAACGACATCCTGAAGGAATACGCGGCGCGCGGCACCTACATCTTCCCGCCGCGGCCCTCGATGCGCCTCACCACCGACCTCTTCGCCTATTGCAACTCGCGGCTGCCGAACTGGAACACGATCTCGATCTCCGGCTATCACCTACGTGAAGCCGGGGCGACGGCGGTGCAGGAGCTCGGCTTCACCATGGCGCATGCAATCGCCTACGTCGACGCCGCGCGGGCGGCCGGCCTCGACGTCGCGGCATTCGCGCCGCGCCTCTCCTTCTTTTTTGCGGTCTTTAGCGATTTCTTCGAAGAGGTTGCGAAGTTCCGAGCCGCCCGCTCCGTCTGGGCCGGGTTGCTGAAGGAGCGCTACGGCGTCAGCGACCCGCGGGCGCAGGCGCTGCGCTTCCACACCCAGACCGGTGGCAGCACGCTGACCGCCCAGCAGCCGAACAACAACATCGTGCGGGTGGCGCTGCAGGCGATGAGCGCAGTCCTGGGCGGCACCCAGAGCCTGCACGCGAACTCCTTCGACGAGGCGCTCGGGCTCCCGTCGGAAATGGCCGCCACGCTCTCGGTGCGGACCCAGCAGATCATCGCCCACGAGACCAACGTGGCGAGTGTGGCGGACCCGCTGGGCGGTAGCTACCTGGTCGAAGCGCTGACACGCGAAATCGAAATAGGAGCCCGAGCCCAGATCTCGGAGGTTGACCGTCGCGGTGGTGCCATCCCGGCCATCGAGACCGGCTTCACCCAGGACGCCATCCAGGAGAGCGCCTATCGCTTTCAGCAGGCCGTCGAATCCGGCCGTCGGGTGGTCGTTGGCGTCAATCGTTTCCAGAGTGACCACGAAGCCGTCGAGATCGTCAAGATCAGCCCGAAGCACGAGCGCGAGCAGGCGGACGCGCTCAAGCGGCTTCGGCAGCAGCGTAATGCCGGAGAGGTGGAGGCGCGGCTGGCCGACGTTCGGCGGTCGGCTGAAGGGGACAGCAACCTGCTGCCGCCGATGCGAGAGGCACTTCGACGCTATGCCACCATAGGGGAGGTGTGCGCGGTGTTACGGGATGTGTTCGGCGAGTACCGGCCGGGGACGCGTAGCTAACGCATGGCGACCCGCGCCACCAAAGATCCCATGCCGTCGCCGTCCGAGCGACAGATCAACATTCTGCGGAAGCGGAAATACGACGCGATGCATCGCGGCGGCGACCCGGATGACAAGCAGCACCCGAAGGGGAAACTAACCGCTCGCGAACGGATCGAGCTGCTGGTCGACCCCGGCTCGTTCACCGAGTTGGACGCGTTCGCGGTCCATCGCACCGAGGCCTTCGGGATGGGGGACAAGAAGATTGCGGGCGACGGCGTGGTCACCGGGCATGGCGCGGTCGACGGCCGCGAGATCTTCATCTTCGCCCACGACGCCAGTGTGTTCGGCGGGTCGCTGGGCGAGGTCTTCGCCGAAAAGGTGTGCAAGGTCATGGAGCTGGCGGTGCGCGCGGGACGGCCGTGCATTGGGATCAACGACTCGGGCGGCGCCCGGATCCAGGAAGGGGTGGTCAGCCTGGCCGGCTACGCCGACATCTTCTACCGCAACGTCCAGTCCTCGGGGGTTGTCCCGCAGATCTCAGTGATCGCGGGACCGTGCACCGGCGGGGCCGTCTACTCGCCGGCGATCACGGACTTCATCTTCATGGTCGAGCATCTCGGCTATATGTTCATCACCGGCCCCGAGGTGGTACGGGTCACCACCGGCGAGAAGGTTGGCTTCGACGAGCTGGGCGGCGCCGAGGTCCACAACATCAAGAGTGGGGTCGCCCATTTCCTCCACGAGACGGAGCCGGAAGCCTTCGCCGCCGTGCGCCGGCTGCTCGCCTACCTGCCCGGCAGCAACCGGGAACCGCCCCCGGTGGTGGCGCCGGCCGATGATGCTCAGCGCCGCGACGCGTCGCTGCAGGCCCTCATCCCGGAAAACCCGAACCAGCCCTACGACATGAAGGCCGCCATCACCGCCGTGGTCGACCGGCAGAGCTTTGTCGAGGTGCAGGAGCATTTCGCCCAGAACCTCGTCGTCGGCTTCGCGCGTCTGGACGGCGCGGTTATCGGCATCGTCGGCAACCAGCCGCGCATTCTGGCGGGCGCGCTCGACATCAACGCGTCGG
>VBJI01000016.1 GCA_005880875.1 Chloroflexota bacterium | reverse complement strand
CTTCCGGGCCTCTTCATGGCTGTTCTGATAGCGGTCGTAATCAGCGCGCGAAACCGGCAGAGACGAGGTAGCTGAGCGCTCAGGCCATCCGCCGAGGGTGCATACAGCTTGGGGAGGCGATCCACGGCCTTTTGTCGTAACCGTGCGCCGTTCTACCAGCATCGAATGATGCCTGCGTAAGTGGTCAAACGGCGATGCGCTTGCCCGGTCCACCTGCCCTGCGACGCTCTCGAGCAGTTCGGCTACAGGAGTTGATGCTGGGCACATCTAGACCGACGCGCATTTTCCTGCCACAATACAGGGCGATTGCCGCCGTGGCTTAACTGAACGTTCATTTGGCTTGCGCCAAAACATTTCCGTTCGACGACCAGAGGCGACTGGGGAACGATGACCTTGGAAGGAGGGACCATGAACGTACGCCCGGTATTTGGACGCTCGATTGCCCGTTTGATGGCGCTGGCCCTAGTGCCGGCGAGTTTCGCCGGGATAAGCGCCGTCAGCGCGTCCGCCAACAAGCCGGCGGCTGTCACGTCGAGTTGCCTTTCGGGCCCTGTCAAACACGTCATTTATCTCCAGTTCGATAACACCCATTTCAACCGAGATCGCCCGAATGTGGCCTCGGACCTCGAGCAGATGCCGCACCTGCTCAACTTCCTGAAATCGAACGGTACCTTGTTCACCAACGATCACACGATCCTGATCTCCCATACTGCGGGCGGGATTCTGTCGAGCCTGACGGGCCTTTACCCGGACCGGCAGGGACAGACGGTCTCGAATAGTTACGACTTCTACCCGCCGAGCAAGCTACCCAGGTTCACCAGCTCCTTCAAGTACTGGACGGATGCGGTCGACCCAGCTCTCGACACCCTGCCCAACATGATCACTGACGGACAAAAGAACACGCCGGCTCCCTGGGTGCCTTACACGCGCGCCGGCTGCGACTTCGGCGGCGTTGCGACGGCCAATATCGAGCTCGAGAACGCTAACACCAACGCCTCTGGAGATATCACCCGGGTATTTCACCCCGGATCGCCGGAGTTTATCGAGGCGTCGGCGAATCCGCGGCTCGGGCAAACGGACTTTGTCGGCATCGCGATCCATTGCTCGCAGGCCGCCGACAGCAAATGCTCGGGGAACCCGAACGCCAAACCGGATCCTTTAAAGGATGAGCCCGGAGGATATCTTGGCTACAACGCGCTCTACGGCGCCAAGTACGTCGACCCGGCGATCACCGGTGGCAATCCGTGTGTAAATGACACCGCCGGCCAGCCGATCACTGACCCCGACCAGAACTGCGGCTTCCCCGGTTTCGATGGGATGCTGGCGAAGAATACGCTCGGCTACGTCGAGCAGATGCAGACAGCAGGGGTGCCGATCACTTACGGCTATATCTCAGACGCCCACGATATCCACGTACCCAACGTCGCCACCGACGCTTATGACAGTCACGCGAATGGGCCGGGTGAGGCTGACTTCAAGGGGCAGCTCAAAGCGTATGACGACGCCTTTGCCGCCTTCTTCCAGCACCTGGGGACGAGCGGCATCAACAAGAGCAACACGCTCTTCGTCGTTACGGTCGACGAGGGCGACCACTTCGCCGGGGGCATCGGGACGCCGCAACCAGACGGATCGCTCGCGTACACGCACACACCCTGTGCCACTCTTTCGGCCTGCCCCACGAATCAGATCGGAGAGGTCAATGCCAACATCAATGGACTGCTCGCTACCCAATTCCCCGACCCCGCCCGCCCAGGGTTTGACATCCACTTCGATGACGCGCCAGCGTTCTACGTCAACACACAGCCCGGTCGAACCGATCCGGGTGTTCGGAAGCTTGAACGTGACGTGTCTGGTCTGACCTCTCTGGACCCCTATATCCGCGACGGTTCGGGGAACGTCCAAACGGTTTCGCTCACGGCGGCCCTGGCTGACCCGGTTGAGGAGCAGGCTCTCCACATGATCAATACCGATCCGAACCGCACCCCGACCTTCACGTGGTTTGCCAACCCCGACTTCTTCTTCCAGACAACGCCGACCAACTGTGGTGGGAATCCATGCGTCAACCCGAAATTCGCCTGGAACCACGGCGATATCCAGACCGAAATCGCTACCACCTGGGTGGGCCTCGTCGGCCCAGGCATAAAGAGCTCAGGCATCGACTCAACCACCTGGACTGACCACACCAACCTGCGGCCCACGATCCTCACGCTGGCCGGACTGAAGGATGACTACACGAACGACGGCCGAGTGCTGGTGGAGGCGCTGCAGACTAGTGCGACGCCTCACGCGCTGGTCGCGCACCGCGAGACCGTTCTCCGGCTTGGCGCCGCCTACGAGCAGGTGAATGCTTCCTTTGGTCAGTTCTCGCTCAACACCCTGACAGCGTCCACCCGCGCCCTAAGGAGCCCGGACGAGACCGTCTACAACTCGATCGAGAATTCGATCGCGAGCCTGACCTCACAGCGCGATGCGCTGGCGAGCCAGATCAAGGCGGCGCTCAATGCGGCGGCCTTCGATGGACAGGCGCTCAATGAACAACAGGCGAAGGCCTGGATTGCCCAGGCGCAGTCTCTGATCGACCAGGCGCACGCCCTCGCCACGTCCTAACGAAGCAATGATGGGAGGCCGGCACCTCGCCGGCCTCCCTGCAAGGAGGGAATCTATGGGTTCAGGTCAGGTTCGATTTCGTCGCACGCTCGCAAAGGTTCTGGCGGTCGTCGCCCTGCCCGCGGCAACGCTCGCCACGGCCGCGATGTCGGTCCCGGCGCAGGCTGCGAAGCCCTCGGCCGGCTGCCAGCTGAATTCGGCCAGCGGCGCGATTAAACACGTCATCCAGCTGCAGTTCGACAACGTCCATTTCCGTCGGGACAATCCGAATGTCCCGTCCGATATCGAGCAGATGCCAAACCTCTACAACTTCCTGGTTGGCAATGGCACGGTGCTCAACAACCACCACACACCCCTGATCTCGCACACGGGCACCGACATCCTGACGACGCTGACCGGGGTCTATCCCGATCGGCATGGACAGCCGGTCAGCAACACCTATCTGTTCTACGGTCCCGACGGCGCGGCTCACACGGCGCTGTCATTTGCCTACTGGACGGACTTGGCCCAGGCGTTCGATGGGACCTCGGAGAACAGATTCAACATGCTGGATGCCCAGGGCTTGAATCCACCGGCGCCCTGGGTGCCCTATACGAGGGCCGGCTGCAACTTCGGCGCCGTCGGCACCGCCAACATCGAGTTGGAGCGGGTCGCCAACGTGGCGACCGTTTATGGGGCCGGATCGCCTGAAGCCATCGAGGCCTCCGACCCCAGCGACAACGGCCAGGCGAAAACCACGGCCGACTTTATCGGGGTCGCTGTCCACTGCGCCCGAGGTGCGGCGTTGTGTGCACCAACAAATCGGGGCGTCGCTGATGCCCTGCCGGATGAGCCCGGTGGTTACAAAGGCTTCAGTGGTCTGTTCGGCCACAAATACGTGGCACCGCAGATCTCCGCCAGCCTACCCATGAGGGACCTGGACGGCAACGTGATCGCGAACGCCGCCCCAGACGGGACGCTCTATCCTGGCTTCCCCGGCTTCAACGGGACGACCGCCGCGGTCTCCCTCGCTTATGTCGCGGCCATGCAAGAGCACGGCGTGCCCATCACGACGGCGTATCTCTCGGCCGTTCACGAGCAAGCGGATACCGGGCTCGGACCGGGCGACCCGATCTACGAACAGAATCTCCGCCACTACGACGAGGCCTTTGGGAAGTTCTTCAACCGGCTGGCGCAGGATGGGATCAACCGCTCGAATACCCTGTTCATCGTCACGGCCGATGAAAACGACCAGTTCGTCGGCGCCGGGCCGAGCAATCCCGGCTGTGATGGCGTCCACGTGACCTGCAATTACGACCCGACCAAGCTCGGCAGCGTCGAGGTCGCGCTCGACAAGCTCCTCAACCGGACCGACTTTCAGCTAAAAGGCGATTCCGCGCCCGACTACTACCTGGACGGCAACCCGGGACCGAATGACCAGCGGACGCGGCTGTTCGAGCGGGCAGCCAGCAGCATCAAGGTCACCAATCCCCTCACCGGCCAGACGGAGCGGCTGATCGACGCGATCGCTGACCGGCCAACGCTGCGTGCCCTGCACATGGTGACATCAGATCCCTTGCGCACGCCAACGTTTACCCAGTTCAACAAGCCCGACTACGAAGGCGTGACTGCGCCCCTCGACTGCAGCAACACCGCTACCGTGATGCAGTGCCAGGCGGTCGAAACCTGGCATCACGGCGACATCCAGCCCCAGATCACCACGACGTGGCTCGGTCTGGTCGGCCCGGGCGTGCGTCAGCTCGGAGTCAACAATCAGATCTGGTCGGATCACACCGACACGCGCCCGACCATCATGGCCTTGCTGGGGCTGCGGGATGACTACCGGCACGACGGTCGTGCCCTGCTCGATGTCCTGGATCCGCAAGCGGCCACGATCAATGGAGATCGTCAAGGACTTGTCGATCTCGGCCACGCCTACAAGCAACTCGATGCCACCGTTGGGGCTTTCGGCACCGCAGTCGTCGACGCCGACACCAAGGCCCTCGCTGGCGGTAGCCGCTCGAATGACGGCGCATACGTCCGCTTCGAGAACAGTCTGAACAGCCTGACCGATGATCGCGATGCGCTGGCCCTGCAAATCTCTCAGGCTCTGGAGGCAGCCAGCTTCGACGGCGCGACTGTCGACCATGGGACGGTTGAGACCCTGATTGAGCGGGCGCAGCAGATCCTCGACCGCGCTCAGCAGTTAGGATCGGGCGACTAGAACCTATTCGGTAGGGGCCGGCGCGTTCGCCGGCCCCTCGCCTTCTCGTTACCAGCTTGTGACGGATCGATAGTGAGGCGAGCGTACGATGGGCCGGAATGGCCCGGTTGATCTGGTTGGCGTGGATCGCCGTGACAGTAGTTGGGGCCGTTCTATCGTCGCAGGCCGGATGGCAGCTCCAGTGGATCGAGCGCGGTGGCTCGATCGAGTCACAGCAGGTCGTCATCTTCCTCTCGGCCATCATTGGCGGGCTCATCATCGGCGGCGGCCAATGGCTGGTGCTCCGGCGCTACAAAGTGGACGCTTACTGGTGGATTCCGGCCAGCGTGATGGGCAACGTCGTCGCGGCGCTGCTGATTGTTCCAGCCGTCACCAGCCTTGCCCTCAGGGCAGGCATCGTCCTACCGCTCAATCAGGGCGGTGCCCTCGCCTTTGGCATCGTTTCGCTCGCCACGGCTGGGTTTGTGGTCGGTGCCGCCCAGGCATTGGTGCTTCGTCGACCGGCGGGAAACATCGCGTGGCTGTGGATTCCGGCAACCATGTTCGGCGAAGCGGTTGCCGCAGTCTTGACGGACGCCATATCGCCCTTCCTGATCGAGAAGATGCCGTTGATTGGTTTCCCGGCCAGCGTCATCGGCAGTCTGGCCGCGGTTGGCGCTCTGGCCCTTGCTGCCTGCCAGGCTCCGATCCTGACTCGCGTTCGGCGCTAATGGTTCTGCGTCGCGACAGATAGCTGTCGCAGTCCGGCCCTATAGTTACTGCCGAACGTGAAGACGACCAAAGCGAGCCCCGGTGTGGAAAGGCGAGCGTGAAATCGGGCTCGCGCACCATCTTTGCCTGCCAGGAGTGCGGCAATCAGTCGTCCAAATGGTTGGGGCGTTGCCCCGAGTGCGGAAACTGGAACAGCTACGTCGAAGAGCAGGTGCGGTCGGAGCCTGCCGGCCGCGCCCTCGGTACTCGCCGCGTCAGCCTGTCGAGCGCGCAGGCCTTGCCCCTGTCACAGGTTCGCTTCGCTCAGGCCAACCGGCTGCGGCTGCCCATGCGGGAGGTCAACCAGGTCCTGGGCGGCGGGATCGTGCCAGGTTCGCTGGTGCTCGTCGGTGGCGATCCAGGCATCGGCAAGTCGACGCTCCTCCTGCAGCTGGCCCATGAGGTGGCGAGCACCTTCGGACCGGTCCTCTACGTCTCGGGCGAAGAGTCGGTGCAACAACTCAAATTGCGTGCCCAGCGGCTTGGGGTCGAGGGTGACCGCCTGATGGTACTGGCCGAGAACGACCTCGACGCCATCATCGAACAGCTCGAAACCTCGCGGCCGATGCTGGCGGTGATCGACTCCATCCAGACCGTCTTCCTCAGTGGCGTCACCTCGGCGCCTGGCAGTGTTAGCCAGGTCCGCGAATGCGCCGGCCGGCTGATGCTGTTGGCCAAGAGCAGTCACATCCCGATCTTTCTCGTCGGCCACGTCAACAAGGAAGGCGCCATCGCCGGGCCACGCGTTCTCGAGCACGTGGTCGATACCGTGCTCTATCTCGAGGGCGAGCGGCACCACAGCTTTCGCATCCTGCGCAGCCAGAAGAACCGCTTCGGCTCCACCGATGAGATCGGCGTCTTCGAGATGCGCGACAGTGGGATGCACGAGATCAGCGATCCCAGCCGGGCTTTCCTCCAGGATCGGTCGCTGAACGAGGTCGGCAACGTCGTACACGTCGCACTCGAGGGCAGCCGTCCGTTGCTGGTGGAGCTGCAGAGCCTGACGACTCCGAGCCGCTTTGGCGCGCCGCGGCGGTCGGTCAACGGCATCGACCTCAATCGGCTGCACATGCTCGTCGCGGTGCTGGAACGGCGCGCTCATCTCAGCCTGGGCGAGGACGATGTCTTCATCAACGTCGCCGGTGGTGTACGGCTGACCGAGCCGGCCGCCGACCTCGCGGTGGCGCTGGCGATTGCCTCGAACAAGCGGAACCGTGCCGCCGGTGGAGACCTGGTCGCCATCGGGGAGCTCGGTTTGAGCGGCGAAGTCCGGCGGGTCAGTCAGCTCGAACGCCGCCTGATCGAGGCGCACCGCCTCGGCTTCAAGCGGGCCCTGATTCCGGCGGCCGCGGAGCTGCGCGATTCCGAACTCCCCGGCATGACCGTCACGCGTGCCGAGACCATCTCGGACGCCATCGACGGCTGCTTCGGCTAATCCAGGCAACCGCCGAGCGGCCTCGCCAGTGGCGTCAATCGCACCGGAAGCAGCCGGCGGCACGACGGGCCGGTACGTAGGGCAGCTGACGCGACCCTGAGCCCTAGCGGGTCGATGCACAGCTGGTTGATCTCGCGGGCGACGTATTCCTCAGTGCTGCCCGCCACGCTTGCAAGGATCCTCTCGACACAGCGCTGATAAATCGCTTGCTGGCCAGCTAGCGAGGCGGCGCTCGGCGCGATCCTGGCGGCGTCAGCCCGGGCCCCCGGCGCGGGTGCAAGGGCCAGCCCCACGGCCAGAAGCGCAGCCGCGAGCCAGCACGACAGCTCGAGGCGCCTGGCTGCGGTTATTGGACGCAGCGACCAAAACGACGGCCTGGCTGCGATTTTCATGCTTTAATTAGGGCACGATGGCCGCCTTGTTCGCACAGCTGCGTGCACTTACGCGTCCCAACCTCGAGAAAGGAGGTGATAGCAATGCGCGTGGAACGCGTCTTCCGGCTGCTGGGCCTGTTGCTCGGACTCATAGCGGGCGTCGAGTACGCCTCATTCATAATCCAGGAAGCCAAGATCGACGGCTACACGCTGAAAGCGGTCGTCCTGATGCTGACGGCATTGGCCGGCGCGCTCTTCGGCTTCTTCGGGCTTCCGTACGTTACGACCAAGCCCTTCTTCTGGCTCGAAAATAAGCTAAATGTCACGCCGCTGCCAGACCTGGTGGCGGCGACGGTGGGGCTACTCGTCGGGCTGTTGCTGGCGGCGCTGGTCGGCGTCTTCTTGTCGACCCTTCCCTGGCACCTCGGCTTTGTTGTCTCCCTGATCGTCGCCCTGGTTTTCGCATATTGGGGCGTGACCCTCGGGCTCAACCGGCGCCACGAGATGATGGCGCTCGTCATCGGCCCTGGGCGCGCCGGCGGCGCAATCGAGGGCCGGGTGATCGAGACGGGCGTGCTGCTGGACACGAGTGTGATCATCGACGGCCGCATCATGGATATCGCCCAGACCGGATTCATACGCGACAAGATCCTGGTTCCGCATTTCGTGCTGGCCGAGCTCCAGTACATCGCCGACTCGAGCGACGCGCTGCGCCGCAACCGCGGGCGCCGCGGGCTCGAGGTCCTCAACATGCTCCAGAAGGAGCCGTTGGTCAACATCGAGTTCATCGATGAGGACGTCCCCGATGTCACCGAGGTCGATATGAAGCTCATCAAGCTGGCCACCAGGCGGACCGCCGCGATCATGACGAACGACTACAACCTCAACCGGGTGGCGCAGCTGGAAGGCGTGCGCATCCTCAACCTCAACAACCTGGCGAACGCCTTGAAACCCGTCGTGATTCCCGGTGAAGAGATGAATGTGCAGGTGATCAAGGAAGGCAAGGAACAGAACCAGGGAGTCGCCTATCTCGACGACGGCACCATGATCGTGGTCGAAAATGGCCGGCGTTACATCAACCAGACGATTGGCGTGATCGTCACCTCGGTGCTACAGACGGCCGCCGGACGGATGATCTTCGCCACCCCGGCCAGTGAGTCGACGATGGGACGGCCGAAACCGTTGCGGAGGATCCAGGGCGGCGGCACAGGACGCTGACGTCGCGGTCTTGACGATCGAACCCGGTCCAGACCTTGTCGCTCGTCTCCGGCAAGCCCTCGACGCCGCGCCAGCCGCGACGCGCTATCTGATTCACACCACACCGGCGCCCCTTTCCCCTCTCCCGCTTCCGGGGGAGGGTCAGGGTGGAGGTTACCCCCTGAGCGCGGTCGCCGTCCCCGTGAGCGATACCTGTAAGGAGGTCATCGACGGCGTGATCCGGCGAACGGTGCCCCGAGATTCGCTGGCAACGATTACTGGCCCCTGGATTTTCAGTGACGAGGCCCTGACGGATGGACTGGCGCGAATCGCAGGGCGCGAGCGCGACATCACGGAGCTGGTGGGTCTCTGTAAAGCCGCGCGATTGAAGGTCCGGGTCGTTCTCGACAGATGACCGCAGCCGCCATCATCGTTGCCGGCGGGCAAGGCAGCCGAATGCAGGGCCGCATCAACAAGGTGTTCATCGAGATCGATGGTCGCTCCATCCTCGAACGGTCGCTGCAACTCTTCCAGTCGAGTCCGCTGGTCAAGGACATGGTGCTGGTAGCGCGCGCCGCCGACCTGGCGAAATGTGATTCGTTTCGCGGTCGATTTCCCAAACTGGGCGCCGTCGTCGCGGGCGGCGACCTGCGCCATAGCTCCGAGTTCGCGGGAATCCGCGCACTCGCCGCCCGAATTGACGCCGGCGAGATCGACACCGTCCTGGTGCACGACGCGGTCCGGCCGTTCGCGAGCGGCCGCCTGATCGAACGGTTGCTGGCCGCCCTGACGCGCAGCGTTGGCTGCGTGCCAGGCGTTCCACTCGACGCCAAAACCGTCCAGGTCGATGATGGCTGGATCTCGGGTTATCCGAGGAACCTCTGGGCGGTCCAGACGCCGCAGGCTTTCCAGGCCACCTGGCTGCTCGAAGCGCACAACAAGGCGGCCCGCCAGGGTTTCATCGCCACCGACACCGCCTCGGTCGTCGAGTGGGCTGGCGGCGACGTCGCGGTGATCGACGGCGAAGCGGACAACATCAAGATCACCACGCCGGCAGACCTCGCCCGGGCTCGGCAGATCGCCGCCGGGAGCTAGCGGCGGCGGGCCCCAAGCAGCCGGCTGCTGAGATGCGCTGCCAGCAGCACCGCGGCGATGGCAGTCATCAGCGGGCCCAGGGTCAGCAGGCCGTCGGCCTGCAGCGCCAGGCCGATAGCGGCTGGCAGGCCGCCGCTACCGATGGTGCCGGCGGCGATTCCGTAACCGACCGCATGCCCCGTCATCCTGGTGCCGACGCGGATGGGCGTGAGCGCGACCAGTACCGGATAAATTGCGCTGACGCTGAAACCAAGCAGCGGAAGAGCAATGAAGTTCGCGATCAGGGGCGGGGCCAGCCAGAATGCAACCGTCGCGGCCGCGGTGATCGAAACGCTCGCATCGAGCGCCCGGTCGGGCGAGAGGCGATCGCCCAGCACGCCGAGCGCCACCCGGCCGCCAGCCAGGCCACTCCAAAATAGCGTGGCTCCCCAGCTTGCCGCCCAGGCCGCGACTGAACGGCCCAGGGTCAGCTGCGAATAACTCCAATCGCCCGCGACTGCTTCGAGTCCGGCTCCGAATAAAAAGAGTGCGGACAGGAAGAAGACAACCTGCAGGTACCGCTCAGGCCTGACCAGTCGATTGCGGGCCTCGCCCGGTACAACCCCTGGCATGGCTCCCCAATCGGCGCGGCGCGCGGCCAGCGCCAGGGCCGTCAGGATGAAAACGAAAGCCATCAGGGCGAATGCTGGGCGCCAGGAACCGCTCATCGAAACCGCGATCACCACGACCTGCGGGCCGGCTGCGGCCCCCAGAGCCCAGGAGGCGTGCAGCCAGCCAAGGTAGCGGATGCCCCGGTTCAATGAGACGTACGCGTTCGCCACGGAATCGATCAGCCCGCCGCCGGCGCCGATGAGTACGGTAGCCGCCGGAACCATCCACCACGCGGCCGCAACCGGTAAGGCTGCCAGCCCAATCGTCGCGCAGCCGCATCCGCCGATCAGTAGCGCCGCGTTACTGAGGCGCGCGGCTAATGACCCGCTGCTGATGCTGCTCACGAAATAGGAGACCGCCCAGACGGCGAGGATCAGGCCAAGTCCAGCCAACGGTGCGCGGAAGGTCTGGCGCATGTGCGGCCAGGCCACCCCGATGGCGCCCCCCGGAAGGCCAAGGGCCACGAACAGAGCCAATGGCAGGCCGCCGCGGGAGACGCTGCCCAGGCGGGTCGCCTGCGGCTCGGCGGGGTGGATCACCGGCAGAATTATCGCGCGCCGGCGGCGCGTATCATCAGCGACTGCCATGGATCCGTACGAGCGGCTAAAAGAAGCAACCCGGTGGATGTGGGGGCTCGGTGATTACTCCGCTCTCGGCAGCCTTCTGGAGCCGTACGCGCGGACGCTGGCGGTCGCTGTCGGTGTCCAACCCGGAATGGACGTACTCGATGTCGCGGCGGGTAACGGTAATTTCGCGATCGCCGCTGCGAACGCCGGAGCCATCGTCACCGCCACCGATCTGACACCGAAGATGGTGGAGCTTGGCAGGCTGCGGACCGACGCCGCCAACCTGAACGTGGAATGGCGGGAGGCCGACGCTGAGGCGCTTCCCTTTGCCGACGAGGCCTTCGACCTGGTGGCGTCGGTGTTCGGGGCGATGTTCGCGCCCAGGCCCGATCGGGTGGCGGCAGAGCTCTTTCGGGTGGTCAAGCGGGGCGGGGTGGTCGCGATGGCGAACTATTCCAAGCCGGGGTTCCTGGGAAGCTTCGCCGACCTGCTGACGAAATTCTCAAGTCCGCCTCCCGCCGGCGTCGCCCTGGCATCGCCGTTTGACTGGGGCGATCCGCGCATCGTGCAGCGCCGGTTCGCCGGCATGACACGGTCGCTAGATTTCGAGTCCGGGGTCGTGACCTTCTGGTTTCCTTCGCTCGAGGTAGGCTGGAACTTCTGGGAGCGGACCAACCCACCGCTGATTGCGCTCAAGTCCATGCAGCCCGCGGACCGCTTTCAGGAAGTGGTCAAGGAGGGCAAACGCCTGATGAGCGGGTTGAATGCTGCGGACGACGGCCGGTTGGTCCTCGAGTCCGATTACCTCCAGGTCGTCGCCCGGCGCGGTTC
>VBJI01000160.1 GCA_005880875.1 Chloroflexota bacterium | reverse complement strand
CCCAACCGCCGAGAATCTGGCGCTGGCGTTCTGGGAGCGTTTGCATCCACACCTCATCGAGGGATCGCTGCAGCGGGTGCGCGTCTACGAGACCGACAAGAATTGGGCGGAGTGCAGTGAAAGCGACTGAGGTTCCCGGGCGCTCCACGACGGCAACGCCGCTCCGCCAGCGCTACTCCCACGACGACCTGCGCGTCCTTTCTGCCGACGAGCGGGCTCGGTTCCTCGACGGCGGCCCGACCGATCCGCAACAAAACCCCACGCTCGGCTGGGAATTGCTCTACCGGCTCGAGCCGGAGCTTTACGCTCGGCTGGTCCAGGCCGAGCGGCTTCATCCGGCGATCCTCGAGTGGCTTCCCCAGCACGTCGATCGCATCGTCGAAGTTGGCGCCGGTAGCGGCCGCCTCACTCTTCCCCTCGTCAGTCGATGCAATGACCTGACCGCGATCGAACCCGCCGCGCCCCTTCGCGAGTTGCTCCGCGACAAGCTTCGCCCTTCGCTTACTCACGTCCGCCTGATCAGCGGGTTCCTCGATGCCCTGCCGGTTCCTGACCGATCCGCCGAGCTCGTGATCGCCTGCTCGGTCCTCACCCCCGAGCCGGCGCACGGTGGCGACCCGGGCCTGAGTGAAATGGAACGCGTTTGCGCCGCCGGAATGGTCGTGGTCGTCTGGCCCAACCATCCGGAGTGGCTGGTCGAGCGCGGCTACCGCTACCTGTCGTTTCCCGGCGAGATGGCGATGGAGTTCGCGAGCTTTGAGGAGGCTGTCGAGCTGGCACAGATCTTCTATCCGGAGGCTGTCTCGGAGATCCGGGCGCGTGGCGAGCGGCGCGTGCCCTACGAAATCCTGGGCGTCAACCCGCCGCGCGACCTCGCCTATCGGGTGATCGCGTGATGCGGATCGCGATCATCGCTCCCCTGGTCACGGCGATCCGGGAGCCGCAACGGGGCGGCTCGCAGGCGGTCGTCGCCGACCTCGCGGCCGGCCTCACCGGCCGAGGGCACGATGTGGACGTTTACGCGGCCTCGGGCTCCGCGATCCCGGGGGTCAGGGTGATCGACACCGGCGTCGACCCCGGCGCACTGGCCGCCCTGCTCTATCGCGCGGATCGGCCGTCGGCGGCCGGCTCCCTGGTTGGCGATGCGGCATTTGCCAGGGTCTACGCCGCGGTGGCGCAAATTCCCTACGACGTCGTGCACAATCACGCGTTCGATCCCCCGGCGGTGCGATCGGCGACGATGCTGCCCTCGCCGGTCGTGCACACGCTCCATCTGCCTCCCGACCCCGCCATGGCCGCCGCGATCGACCAGGCGCGGACGTCGGCAAACCGACCGCTGGTCGCGACGGTCTCGACCCCGCAGGCGATCGCATGGGAGACATGGACCAGCGTGGATACGGTCCTGCCGAATGGCGTCCCGGTCGAGCGCATCCCCTGGTCGGCGGACGCGGATGGCCACGTCGTCTTTGCCGGTCGCTTGAGTCCGGAGAAGGGCGCGGCCGACGCGATCGCGATCGCACGACAGGCGGGCCTTCCCATTCACCTGTACGGGGATCCGTACGACATCGAGTACGCCCAGTCGCTGATGGAAGCGTCCCGTGAGGACCTGGAGGTGTTCATCCACCCCGGCATCGCGCGTACCAATCTCTGGCAGATCATGTCTCGCGCCCGCGCCGTTCTGTGTCCGGCAAAGTGGGAGGAGCCGTTCGGCATGGTCGCCGCCGAAGCGCAAGCGGCCGGTACGCCCGTCATCGCCTATCGCCGCGGGGCGCTGGCCGACGTGGTCGTCGATGGCCGGACCGGGTTTATCGTGGCGCCGGATGACGTCGATGCCGCCGCGCGAGCCCTCGGCCGCATCGGGTCGATCCAGCGCGGCGAATGCCGCCGCCACGCGGAGAGCAACCTGAGCCTCGACGCGAGCATCGCGGCGCATATCCGACTGTATGAACGGGTCAGCGCACCGGTCACGCTCCGACCGCATGCCTGAACCGCAGCCCTGGCTGCGGGGACGGGTCGCGATCGTGACGGGTGCCGGGAAAGGCATCGGCCGGGCGACCGCAGA
This sequence comes from Chloroflexota bacterium, assembly GCA_005880875.1. GTDB lineage: Bacteria > Chloroflexota > Dormibacteria > CF-121 > CF-121 > CF-13. Next base: position 1,146 of record VBJI01000160.1, on the reverse strand, counting down.
GGCGATCGCTCGGGCCGGGGCACACGTCGTGCTGGCCGCTCGGACCGCGTCGCACCTCGATGAGCTCGCTCAGAAGATTCACGACGCCGGCGGGGGCGCCACCGCCGTGCCAGCCGACGTGAGCCGTTCAGATGACGTCGAGCGGCTCTTCGAGCTGGCGAGCCGCATCGGCCCGCCGACGGCGCTGGTCTGCGCCGCCGCGGTCCTCTACAAGGCGCCATTCGAGGAGACCGTCCTCGAGATCTGGGACCAGACGCTCCGCGTCAACCTGACCGGTACCTACCTGTGCTGCCGGGCGGCATTCGCGCCGATGCGCCGCGCGGGTGGCGGTCGGATCGTCAACCTCGCCTCTCTGTCCGGCGTCTACGCCACGGAAAAATTCCCGGGGCTGGCCGCCTACAACGTCTCCAAGTTCGGCGTCATCGGCCTGACGGAGGCGATCGCGGTGGAAGGACGGCCGCACGGCATTGTCGCCATCTCCATCAGCCCCGGCGCGGTCGACACCGAGATGCTCCGTCGCGCCAATCCGCAGCTGCGCGCCGGACTGACCCCCGCTCAGGTCGCCGCGCTCATCGTGAGTATGGTGAACGGCCCGATCGTTCCCGCCAGCGGCGCCAACATCCCGCTCTTCTCGAACGCCTAGAATTTAGATTGCTGATAATTTCGATTTACTTAGTCAACAATGGAGGTTGGGATGAGCGTAACGGATGAGCTCCTGAAGAACAACGAGACCTACGTCCGCTCGTTCGACAAGGGCAACCTGCCCTTGCCGCCGTCGAAGAAGCTGGCCGTGCTGGCCTGCATGGATGCGCGCCTCCACGTCAGCAAGATCCTCGGACTGAAAGAAGGCGACGCGCACGTCATCCGCAACGCGGGCGGGGTCGCTACCGACGATGCCATCCGCTCCCTCACCATCTCGCAGCGGCTGCTCGGCACCGACGAGATCATCCTGATCCACCACACCGACTGCGGGATGCTCACCTTCAGCGACGACCAGGTCAAGGCCCAGATCGTCGAAGAGGTCGGCATTCGTCCGCACTTTGCCCTCGAAGCCTTTTCCGACCTCGAGGACGATGTCCGGCAGACGATCGCCCGGATCAAGGCCAGCCCCTTCATCCCGAGAAAAGACAAGATCCGAGGTTTCGT
>VBJI01000015.1:10406-40817 GCA_005880875.1 Chloroflexota bacterium | reverse complement strand
GCACCTCGATGCCGACCATCGCGGCCACCATCCGGTCCAGTCCGGGCAGGGTCTCGAGCCGGTACTGATCGACCAGCTCCGGCTGAACGCTGAGCAGGCGGGCGATCATGCCGCTCAGCGGCACGATGCCGTTGCGCTCCCCGATGCCAAGGACAGTCGTGTCAATATGCGTGGCCCCCGCCTCGAGGGCGGCGAAGGCGTTGGCGATGGCGCACCCGGTGTCGTTGTGAGCATGAAACTCGATGTCGCAGTCGACGGCCTTGCGGACCATCGAGACCAGCTCGAAAACCTGGCTGGGGGTCGCGATGCCCACGGTATCGGCCAGGCCCACCCGTTGCGGATGCAGGCGGTCGATCGCCTGGTAGACGCGCAGCAGGTCGCGGGGTTCTGAGCGGAAGGAGTCTTCGCTGCTGAAGCGGACCTCCAGTCCCTGGGACTGGATGAAGCGGACTACTTCGCTGCCGGCCTCGATGATCTCGTCGACGGTCTTGCCGTGCGAGAAGGAGCGCATTGCCGATGACGTGCCGAAGAGCACGTCGATCCCATCCGCGCCGGTCGTGACGGCCAGTCGGGCATCGTCGAGATGACAGCGCACGTGCGTGAGGACCTTGGCGCGCAGCGGCAGGGCGGCAACCGTACGCAGGTCCGCCTCCGACTGGGGCGACGCGCAGGGCGACGTCAACTCGAGGTATTCGACGCCGAACTCATCGAGCATCTGGGCGATCGCGGCTTTCTGCGACGGCGTGAAGTGGGCCCGGGCGAACTGCTCGCCCTCGCGGAGTGTCGACTCGATGATCTTGAACGCTCTGATGGTCATGGCACCTCCGAAAAATAAAAAGCCTTCGTCCACCGGGACGAGAGGCTCTCTCTCGTGGTACCACCCGACTTTGCCGGCCTCTCGCGAGGCCGACCTCTCCGAGTCCGCGGCCGAAAGACCTGAAGACTCCAGCCCGATCACGGGGGCCGGCCGGCTCAGCCTACTGGGGATCGTTCCTTTTCGACCTGCGGCTCCGAGGCCTTTTTCGGCGGTGCCCTGGATTCTCCTTCTCAGCTCCCGGAGACTCTCTGTAATCCCGGCGTCCGCGTACTCGCCCTCATCGACGCCTTTCCGTATGAACTTGTTGGCGCGAACAATAACGGGATACACACGCCGCTGTCAAGCGACGGCTTCGGTTTCGTGGACGCGCAACAGGTAGTCGATCAGCAGATCGGGCACCGAAATCCCGGTGGCGCTCATGAAGCCATGGAACTCGGGCGTGTAATTGATCTCGTTGACCAGCAGGCCATCGTCGTCTTCCAGAAGGTCGATCGCCAGGAATCCTCCACCCACGGCAGCCGACGCCTCCTGGCAGAGCGCGTGGATCTCCGGCGTGACCGGACAGGGGGATGCCTGTCCCGTTCGGGCGGTGTTCGTAATCCAGTGGTCGGCCGTTCGATAGATGGCGCCAATCGTTTGATCACCCATGACGATGGCTCGGATGTCGCGATCCGGCTTGCGCACGTACTCCTGGATATAGAAGATGCCGTGCTGGTACGAGCCCAGCGTTTCCTTGTGCTCCAGCACCGCTTCCGCCGCGTCGCGGTCATTGATCTTGGCCAGCAACCGGCCCCATGACCCGACCATCGGCTTGAGGACGACCGGATAGCCCATTTTTTCGATCGCATCGAGGGCGGCCTCGCGGGTGAAGGCGATCACCGTTTTCGGGACCGGCACCCCCGCGGCGGCCAGGGTCGAGGAGGTCAGGATCTTGTCACCGCAGATGTGCGCGACCTGCGCACTGTTGACCGTCGGGACGCCGGCCGCGTTCAGCAGAGTCAGCGCGTAGAGCGAGCGGCCATGGTGGATCGACCGGTCCAGCACGACCGTAACGCCGGGAACGTCACCGCCGATGGCGAACTGGAGGCGGTCTTCGTCCAGCCGTTCGAACGCGATGCCGCGCCGGCGAAGCGCCTCGAAGAGCGCCTTTTCTTCGAACCGGATCCGGCTGCAAAGAATGCCGATCATCGGAGGTTGCGTAATTATACACTCTCCCGTATACTTATGCGACCGAACATCGAAGCAGGAGGCTGCGCATGCTGGCAGTAAAGAGCAAGCTACTAGAGAAGATCGAGGCGACGCCGGTCAAGACGGCGAAGAAGGTCGCGCTCGCGTATTCCGGCGGATTGGACTCATCCCTCTGCGCCGTCCTGGCGAAAGAGAAATATCAGGTCGAGGACCTCTTTCCCATCACTGTCGACGTCGGGCAGGGTCAGGACGAGATGGACGCGGCTATCCAGAAGGCGAAGGTGCTTGGCCTCACGCCGATCGTGGTGGATGCGAAAGAGGAGTTCGCCAATCTCTGGCTCGCGAAAGCCATCCAGGCCAACTCCAACTACGGGGGTTATCCGGTCTCGACGTCCATGACGCGCCAGCTGATCGCCTCCAAGATCGCATCGCTGGCCCTCAAGCTTGGTTGCGACGCCATCATGGAAGGCAGTAGCGGCAAAGGCAACGACCAGTACCGGATGCACAACGTCTTCAAGCTGTTCGCTCCCCAGCTGGACGTGCTCGTCCCGGTTCGCGACTTCGACCTCACGCGAGGTGAGGAGGAAGAGCTCTCCAAGGAGCTGGGCATCCCGATCACCGAGGTGATGCAGGGTGGCGATGACAAGACGATGTGGTGTCGCAGTCTCGCCTCCGGCGCCGTCGGCTTGAATCAACCGATTCCCGAAAAAGCCTGGCTCTGGTGGAAGCCGCCGGCGAAGGCGAAGTCCACCCCAACGCAGGTGTCGATCACCTTCGAGCACGGCATCCCGGTCGCGCTGGACGGCGTCGAGCAATCCTTGCCGGAGATCGTGTCGAAGCTCAACGTAATGGCGGGCAGCCATGGCATCGGCAAGATCGACATCTTCGAGGACGGGATCATGGGACTCAAGTCTCGGGAGCTCTACGAGGCACCGGCGGCCGCGGTGTTGCTCAAGCTGCATCATGACCTCGAGCAGTTCTGCCTCACCAAGGAAGAGCTCGACTTCAAGGCCGGCGTCGACCAGAAATGGGGGTATCTGGTCTACCACGGCGCCTGGTTCAGCCCGCTGAAGGCTGCCCTCGACGCCTTCATCCAGACGACCCAGTCGCAGGTCAGCGGCACCGAAACGGCCACCCTGTTCCATGGGAGCATCGACCTGGAGTCCCGTGAAAGCACCCACTCGCTCTTCTTCCCCGAGATCCGTGGACTGCAGAGCCGGAGCTTCAATCAGCAACTCTGCGGTCCCGCGGCGCAGATTGGGGGCTTGCCCTGGGAGGTTCTGGCCAGGCGGATGTCGAAGGTCGCGCACTGAGCGGGCAACCCTGGGGCGGCCGATTTGCCGAGGAGCCGGATCCGCTGATCGACCGCTTCACGCGATCGCTGGACGTAGATCGCCGGCTGGTCGGCCAAGATATCGCCGGCAGTCGCGCCTACGCGAAGGCGCTGGTGGGCGCCGGCGTACTGACCGGGGACGAACAGGCGCGCATCGACCAGGGCCTCCAGGAAATCGACCTGGAAATGTCCGCTCCCCCGCTCGCCGGGGAGGACAGGGAGGCGGCCTCAATTCCCGAAGACATCCACATGGCGGTTGAGCAACAGCTGATCCGCAAAATCGGCCCGCTCGGCGGGAAGCTCCACACGGGCCGTAGCCGCAACGACCAGGTCGCCCTCGATCTACGGCTGTTTGCAAAGACGGCGGGCACCCAGCTGCGCGACGCCCTCGCCGCACTCGAGTCGGCGCTCGTCGCCCGGGCCGGCGAGCAGATCGAGACGGTGATGCCGGGGTATACCCACACGCAGCGAGCGCAGCCGGTGCTCCTCGCGCACCATCTGATGGCCTACGTCGAAATGCTCCATCGTGACCGCGGCCGGGTGCAGGATGCCATCGGGCGCGCCGACGTGTCGCCACTGGGTGCCGGTGCGCTCGCCGGTAGCGGCTTTCCCATCGACCGAGAGGCGCTCGCGCGCGAGCTGGGGTTTGCCGCCGCCTCCGCAAACTCCCTCGATGCCGTGGCTGACCGCGATTTCGTTCTCGAGCTGATTTCGGCGTGCAGCATCACGATGATCCACCTCTCCCGGCTTTGCGGCGAGATCGTTCTCTGGACCAGCGCCGAGTTCTCCTTCGCGTCGCTCCCGGACTCGCTGGCAAGCGGGAGCTCGATGATGCCCAACAAGAAAAACCCCTGCGCCGCCGAGCTCGTCAGGGCCAAGACCGGAAGGGTCGCCGGCGACTTGATCAACATGCTGATAGTGCTCAAGGGTCTGCCGCTTGCCTATAACCGCGATCTGCAAGAAGACAAAGAAGCGCTCTTCGACGCGGTCGACACGACGCTCGACTGCCTGCAGGTTACCGCCAGGCTGGTGCAGGGCCTTCGTTTCGCGATCGATGCCATGCGATCGGCAGCGCTCCAGGGCTACACCATCGCGACCGAACTGGCCGACTACCTGTCGAGGAAAGGGATGCCGTTTCGCGACGCGCACCGGCTGGTCGGCCAGATGGTTGCCGCGGCGATCGCCGCCAATCGTGGCCTGGAGTCGTACAGCGTTGGCGAGTTGCGCCAGTTCTCCCCCTTGTTTACCCCGGACGTTGAAGATCACCTCACATTAGAGGGGGCGCTGCGGTCGCGAGACGTTTTCGGTGGAACGGCACCCGCGCGTGTCAGGGAGGCGCTGGCCAGTGTCAAAGCGTAAGCGTGAGGAGGCGATCCTCTCGCTGATCGCCAAGCATCAGATCGCCACCCAGGAAGAGCTGGTCGATCGCCTCGCGCGGGTCGGCATCCATACCACTCAGGCCACAGTGTCGCGCGACATCGCGGGGCTGGGCCTGGTGCGGGTCGGTGGCGCCGACAGCCACTATGTCAAACCCGACGAGGGGCTGGGCGCGGCATCGCCGGCCGGTCGCGAAGACCGGCTTCGCCGGTTGCTTCGCGATTTACCGCTCACCGTCAGGAGGGGGCAGGGGATGGCCGTCCTGACGACGACGCCTGGCTCAGCTAATTCGCTCGCCTCGGCGATCGATGCCGCTGGGTGGCCGGAGGTGATCGGCACGCTGGCCGGTGACGACACCATCTTTGCGGCGCTGGCACTGCAGCCGCGCGCCTACGGTGGGCTGGCGCAGCGGCTGGCCCGGTTGGGCGCCTATGTCCAACCAGAGGACTGACCCGTGGCAGAGAAGATCGTTCTGGCCTACTCGGGCGGGCTCGACACCACGGTCGCCGTCAGCTGGCTGACCGAGGCGCGGGGCTTCGAGGTGATCGCGCTGACGGTCGATCTTGGTAGCCAGCCGAATCTTCCGGCCATTCGCGAGCGCGCCCTGCGGGCCGGCGCCAGCCGGGCGTACGTGCTGGATGCCCGCCAGCCCTTCGTAGAACGCTTCTGCTGGCCCGCCTTGCAGGCCGGGGCCCTGTACCAGGGCCAGTACCCCCTGGCGACAGCCCTGGGCCGGCCGCTGATCGCCCAGCTGCTGGTTGAGGTGGCTGCTCGAGAGGGCGCCAGCTGGGTGGCCCACGGGTCGACCGGCAAGGGTAACGACCAGGTCCGCTTCGACATCGCCGTGGCCGCGCTGGCCCCCCACCTCAGGGTGCTCGCGCCGCTTCGGGATGGGATGTCGATGACGCGGGAGGAGGAGATCGTCTACGGACGCGTCCGCGGTCTGCCACTTGAGATCAAGCCCGAGTCGCCGTACAGTGTGGATGAGAATCTGTGGGGGCGCTCCATCGAAGCCGGGGTGCTGGAAGATGCTCGCCTCAAACCCCCCGAGGACGCATTTCTCTGGACCTCACCGGTGGACAGCGCCCCCGCCAGCGCCGATGAGCTCGAGCTGGCTTTTGAGCAAGGGATTCCGACTGCTATTGGCGGTCGTGAGCTCGCCGGGGTCGACCTGGTCGCCGAGCTGAACCGGGTCGCCGGTCGGCACGGCGTGGGCCGGATCGACATGATCGAGGACCGCTACGTAGGCATCAAGTCACGCGAGATCTACGAGGCGCCTGCCGCGGTTGTCCTTCACGCGGCGCATCGCGCGCTGGAAGAGCTGGTCCTCGATGCGGAGGCCGCCCACTTCAAGGCCGCGGTGGCCCAGGAGTACGCGCGACTTGTCTACCAGGGAAAGTGGTTCACGAGCCATCGTCGCAACCTCGATGCCTACGTCACCAGCACCCAGCGCTTTGCGACCGGGCAGGTTCGAGTACAGCTCCACAAAGGCAGTGCCCAGGTGGTGGGGCGCTCGTCACCCGCCTCGCTCTACCAGCCGCGACTGGCGACGTACTCGGCGGGAGACCAGTTCGATCACCAGGCAGCCGTCGGCTTCATCAAGCTGGTCGGGTTGCCGGTGCGAACCCAGGCCGAGGTCCAGGGGACCGCGACAAGTGAGCCCCTACTGAAGGATGACGGCCATGTTGTTGAAGTCGGCCCAGGAGGCCTCGAAGGCGGCCTTGCTGAACCAGTACTGGCTGCCACTCTTCCAGGGATCGTTGACCCGGACCTGGGTCGGTGATACGCCGCTCAACGTCACCACGTGCTCGATGAGCGAATAGCGGATCGATTTGCTACCGGTATCCGGCCAGGACGTCCAGACACCGGTGTATCCGGCGGCGCGCGCATTCTCCCACCCGGTTTCCACCCAGACCAGGACTGGATGACCGTTCGCCAGCGCCGTGTAGACCTGCGCCGCCGTCAAACCCTCGCCGCCTGTGGATGAGGGCGCCCCGTGCGACTTCGCGAGCGCGAGGATGAGTGGGTAGTACACGCCGTAGCCGGTCGGGCCCAAATCGCTGCCGTTGACGTTCCCCACGAAATTCGTGTAGGGGTTCCCCCACTGGATCACCTTCTTGTTGGCGCCCATTACCGGTTGCCGCGTATCGGGATTCTCGCCCGCAAACAACGCCGGCTGCGAGTAGAAATGGCCCAGAGCCGCCAATCCCATCTGCAGCGCCGCGGTCTCGCAGTCCAGGGCCATCGTTTGCTTGTAGACCTCCATGGCAATCGTCACGACGCCACTGGGGGTTGCGGCCGGCGTTGGCGTTGGCGTCGGCGTCGCTGTCGGGGTTGGAGTGGGCGTTGGGGTGGTCTCGATCACGAAGAGCGGACTGGGGCTGGGGCGCACAGCCGTTTCTGATTGCAGCTTTGGCGACGCCACGACCGTCATGGCGCCGGCGATCAGCACCACGATCATGACTAGAAAGAGGATGGTGGTTCGCATCAGGATGGGGGATTCACGGGAATGTAGTCCCGAGCTCCAGTCTGGGGATTGTATCGGACTTTCATCAGCTGGCCGGTACTGGGATCGACGAAGCGCTCCTCCGTTTCTTCCCATTTACCACCGGGGGTAATCGGCGGATGATAGCGTCCCCGTTCGAAGAGTAGCGCCGCGATCACGACCGCCCCGTTGACGAAGAGATAGAAGACCAGCCCGGTAATGATTCCGGCCAGCGCGAGCACGATGGCGCCGATGACCGCCAGCACGCCGTACGCCAGGATGGCTTTGCGCAGCATGGGCTCAGGTCTTGATCGGTTCCACGATGGCCGCCGTGCCATAGGCCACGATCTCGCTCCGGGGCGTCGCCCCACGCGAGTGGCGCGGTACGTGCCATACGAGCGTTTGAGACGTTCTATTCCCGATCTCCGACGAGGTTCTGGACCATGCGGTCGACCGCGTGCCGGCGCGCATCCTCCAGCAATTCGGTGTATTCGGTGATCTCGCCGCCGCCGAGCGAGCGCAACCCGGCCATGATGTTGCCTCCCAGGCCTCGGCTCCTCACCACCAGCCCGAACACCTGGCCCTTCATCTCCACAATGCGATGTCCCGAGACCTCTTCGGTCGTGACCACGATCATCCTCGCCCTCCTTTTCTTAGAGCCAACCCTGTTCCTCCGCAACGCGCGCGGCTTCTGTCCGGTTACTGACCTCGAGCTTTTGGATCGCCGACGACAGGTAATTCCGAACCGTTCCCTCGGAGAGGAACAGCACTTTGGCAATCTCAGCGATACTGGCGCCGCCTTGACCGGCCACCAGGACCTCGCGCTCCCGCTCGGAGAGCGGGCTGACGCCGGCGCTCAGCGCCGCGGCGGCCAATCCGGGATCCACGACGCGCTCGCCGGCCATTGTTCGTCGAATCGCCAGCGCCAGCTCGTGAGCCGGCGCATCCTTGAGCATGAAGCCCGACGCTCCGCTCTCCATGGCACGGCGGAGGAATCCGGGCCGCCCGAACGTGGTCAGGATGAGGGTTTTGCAAGAAGGCAGCTGTGCTCGAAGTTGCCCGGCCGCGGTGATTCCGTCGCCGCCAGGCATCTCGATATCGAGCAGCGCGACCTCCGGGTTGTTCTCCAGCGCCAACGGCACCACGCGGTCGGCTCGATCGGTTTCGGCCACGATTTCGATATCCCCCTCCATGGCGAGCAGGGCCTTGAGCGCCCCGCGCACCATGCCTTGATCTTCTGCGATCAACACCCGGATCACGCGGTCACCCGGTCGACCGGCGCGCTCACCTCCGGCAGGGGAACCATCACCCGCAGCCGAAAGCCCTCATGTGGCAGTGGCTCAGCGGTCAGTGTGCCGCCACGTTCGAGCACTCGCTCCCGCAATCCGCGCAGGCCGCTTCCTGGCGCTAGCGTACCGCCCCGGCCGTCGTCGACGACTTCGACGGTAGCGTGGCCGGCCTTCTTGAAGACCCGGACGGTGCAGCGTTTGGCCTCGCTATGGCGCATCACATTGGTCACCCCTTCGCGCACCGCCCAGGCCAGGACGGCCTCGACCGCCGGCGGAAGGGACGCGTGCTCGTCTTCAGCCCGGAGCTCGATCCCGGCGGCGGCCAGGGCTTCGCGGGCGCCGACCAGCTCGGCGCTGATGGTCGGCTGGCGATAGCCCGCCACGGCTTCGCGAACTTCGCGTAGCGCGTCACGAGCAACCTGTTCGATGTCTTCAACTTCGTGGGCGGCCAATCCGGGAGTGGCCTTGATCAGCCGTCCGGCTAGCTCGCTCTTCAGGGCAATCACCGAGAGGCTGTGGCCGAGCAGATCGTGCAGGTCGCGGGCAAAACGCAGGCGCTCTTCCCCAACGGCCAGCCGGGCGATTTGCTCGCGGGCGGCTGACAACTGCGAGTTGGCTTCCACCATCAGCCGTCCGGCGACGGCGGCCACCCCGACCAGTACCTCGTTGAGGAATTGCCCGCTGGCGTTGGTGATGGTTTCTCCGCGGGCCAGCTCGACGACGCCGGCGAGGACAGACAGCGCCAGGACCGTGGGAACGCCGCGGCGCCAGTTGAAGGCCGCTCCGGCCATGAGCACTGCGTACAGAAACAGACTGCCGTACTGAGGTGGCGTGCGCAGAGTGAACACGACCAGCAGGCCTGTCGCCACCAGCATGGCCGGTACCGCGAATGCCCGATCGGGTCCGGCGACGACGCGAAGCCAGAACCATGCCCAGACCAAGGCGAGTAGCAGGAGAATCGATAGGCCGGTCACCTGGCTCCTGCGGTCGAAGCCCGCCGTCAGCAGGGCGGCGACCGGGTAGATGAAAAAGGAAAGCCAGGCCACCATGAAGAGGCGGCCCAGCTTGATCCACCGTCGGGTGAGCGCCATGCGTCTACCCTACGCTGCGCCCTCGCCTCGCTCGAGCTTGGCCAGGTAGGTCTGATCGGCGTTCGCGCGGACGTCCGAGACAACCTTGCCATCTTTCAGACGAATGACCCGATCGGTCTGCGCGGCGACGTCCATGTCGTGAGTGACGATGACGAATGTCACCCCGTGCTCGCGATTCATCCGCCGCATCAGGCTGACGATCTGCTGGCTGGTTTCGCTGTCGACCTCGCCCGTTGGTTCGTCGCCGAGCACCAACGAAGGCCGGTTGATCAGAGCCCGCGCGATCGCGGTGCGCTGCTGCTCGCCGCCTGACAGCTGATCCGGCCGGTGATGCATCCGATCTTGCAACCCCACCTCTTCGAGGAGAGTTGCCGCGCGCGCCTTGCCGTCCTTGCCATTCTTGTGATAGCGAAGCGGGAGCATCACATTCTGGATCGCGTTCAGGCCTGGCAGGAGATTGAACTCCTGGAAGACGAAGCCGAGCTTCTTGCCGCGCAGGTCCGCTCGGGCTCCATCGCGGAGCTTGCCGGTATCGACGCCGTCGAGCCGGAGCTGTCCACTGGTTGGCCGAAGGAGCAGGCCAAGCAGGTCCAGGGTCGTGGTCTTGCCGCTGCCGGACCGGCCGACGATCGAGACGAACTCGCCCGACTCAATGTTCAGGCTGACCCCGTCGAGAGCCTTGACGTTGGTCGAGCCTTGCTTGTAGTGCTTGGTCAGGTCGTTCAGTTCGATGGTTGCCATGCTGATTCCTCCTAGGCTGCCGACCGCAACGCCCGCACCGGATCCATCCGGGAGGCGCGCAAGGCGGGAATGATGCCGGCCGCGGCGCCGAGCCCGACCGAGAACAGGATCGCGATGATCACGAGGCGCCACGAGACCAGGAAGAGGGTGAGGTTCGATGACGCGGTTGCCGCATTGACGAGGCTGGTGATCCCCCACCCGAGCAACAGGCCGATCGTTCCGCCGATCGTGCCGATCAACACGGCTTCGAGGACGTATTCACGCAGGATGTGGCGGGTCTTGGCGCCGACGGCTTTCTTCAGCCCGATCTCCCGCACGCGTTCGGTGACGGCCATCAGCATCGTATTGATGACCGAGAGGCCTCCCACGATCAGCGCCAGCAACGCGGCGCCCGTGGTGATGGCGGTGAAGAGCGCGCCGCCCGCCTTGAAGCTGTTGACGATGGTGCTCGGTTTGGTCGCCTTGACGGCGCTGATGTTGTTCGTGATCGTGTCGGCCAGGTTGTCGAGGTTGACGCCAGGCTTGCCGTAGACCGTCATGCCGGTGATCAAGGTGCTCGTGTCGATCCTGTCCCGAATAGCAGCCGGCAGGCTGTCCTTGAGCAGCATCTGGGAGTCCTTGAGGTTGATGAATGCGCCGGTGTCAGGGCCAGTCTGGGTCTTGGTCAGAACCCCTACCACCGTGAAGGTGTGGTTGACGAAGTCCGCCTTGGCGTCCGAGGGCCGAATCGGCAACGCGATCGAATCCCCTGCCTTCTTGTTGAACTCGTGCGCAAAGTCCGAGCCGAGCACGACCTCCCCCGAGGACGAGACATCACGACCCTGCGCCAGGGTCGTTTTGACGGACGAGTAATCGTTGGCCCGCGGGTCGTAGGCCGTGATGTAGTCCGGCAGGCCAAATGAGACCGTCGAAACCTGCCCCGGCTTGGCCTCGACCTGGATTTCCGGAAAGGCGGCCGCGACACCATTGACCTGCTCGACCTGATTGACCGTGCTCAGGGGAAGCACGCTGCCGCCGCCGAAGGCGCTGCCGCCGGCGGCCGTCACCTGGATGTTCGAACCGAAGTACGCGACACCGCCGTCGAGAAGCGCGTTGAATTTTTCGGCCATCGCGCCCATCGTGACGAGTGCCAGAACGCCGATGACGATCCCGCTGACCGTCAGAATGTTGCGCAGCTTGCGCCGCGTCAGGTTTCGAATGATCTCCATGCTGTCCTCCTCTTGAACTCCCGCAGGCTATCGCGGAACTGGCACGGCCGACAGTCGCAGCGGTCAGGACTTCCGGATGACACCTGTCATGCCGCAGGATGGATAGAGGAGGAATGAATGCTTATGGAACCATCGGCCGACGCTCCCGACGGACCAGAGACGACCAAGCCGAAGCCCGAGGATCCGGCGAGCGGCCCGAAGGTACCGCCCGCTAGCGAAACCTGGGTCGAAGGTCAGCCAACCTCAGATGCGGACTATCAGGAGCCAGGCCGCGAAGGCTGAGTCATCCAGAGGCGGACCATTCGCCCGAGCGTGAGATATTGACGGGCCGATAAAAAAGCTCTATAGCTAGAGCGTGCTCCTTGCCCAGGTGGAAGGGTTCCTGGAGGTGGCCCGCCGCGGCAACGTCAGCCGCGCGGCCGAGGCGATGTTCGTCACCCAGCCAACCCTCACCGCCCGCCTGCACGCCCTCGAGCGCGAGCTCGGCGAGCCGCTCTTCGCCCGTACCCGGCGTGGCATGCGACTCACGGATGCCGGTCGGGCCTTCCTGCCCTATGCGGAGCGCGCCATCCGGGCGGTCCGGGACGGCCGTCAGGCGCTGGCGGATGCCCGCTCGGCCTCGGCCGGGCGGCTGGTGCTGGGGGCGGCGCCCGCGGTCAGCACCTACGTGCTGCCGGCCATCCTGCAGCGTTTCGCCGCGGCCTATCCCCGCGTCGAGGTCGCCGTCCGTACCGGCCATTCCGAGGACGTGTTGCAGATGCTGCTCCGCGAGGAAGTCCAGCTCGCCATGGTCCGCGCCATGCGAAATCCTGACATCGAATCGATCCCGCTCTATGAGGAGGGACTGGTCCTGGTGGTCCCTCCGGGTCACCCATTTGCGCAGCGGTCCAGGGTCGGCATCGCGGACGTCGCCTCGGAGCGACTGATCTTCTTCGACCGCACCTCGAGCTACTACGAGCTCACCCAGACCTTCTTCCTCAGCCTGGGCGTCACCCCGCGAGAGGTGATGGAGTTGGACAACATCGAGTCGGCCAAGAAGATGGTGCAGCGTCGGCTTGGCATCGCGCTGCTCCCTCGCACCGCCGTGGCGGGGGAGCTGGCGGCGAAGACCCTGACCCAGGTGACGGTGACGGACGCGCCGGCCCTTTCTCAGAAAATCGTGGTCATCCGCCGCCGCGACCAGGGGCGACCCTCGGGTACGGTCGCCGCCTTCCTGAATCTGCTGAAGGAATCTGATCCCGCCGCCGTCGCCTCCTAGGCTTAGACGACCCGGTCCTCCGACAGTTCCTCGACGTATTCCTTGCCCAGCCGGGCCGCGTCGTACGCCTTGCCAACGAGATGGTGGTATGGCACACCGGAGAAGAGGTGATGGCTCTTGGTCGGAAAGTCCTGGCCCGCTTCGAACTCCTTGCGTTGCAGCGCGATGTAGCCGTCCTGCTGGTTCTGCGACATGGCCTGCAGCAGGACGCTCAACCCATGCCCTTCTGCATGCTGCGCTCCGAGCGTGATGAAGATGAATTTGACGCCCATGTCGCCGAGTTGAGCAAACGTCATCGGGTCGGGGTCCTTGAACCACTTGAACGAGGATGACCAGTTAAACGCGAAGCGCGCATCGGGGAAGCGCTTCCTGATCTGCTCGGTGAAGGTCTCAACGGCGGCGCGGTCCGAGGTCGGAAATTCGCACCAGAGCATGTCCGGGATGCCGCTGTCCAGGTAGCGAAGGCCGCGGTCCACCGCCAGCTCCATGTGCCGCAGCGATTCGGGGGCATCGACGGCGCTCAGCCCATCGGTGCGGGCGATGATGACGAAGTCGCGGTTGCCGAGGTCGTCCGCGACCGCGCGCGCCATCTTCAGCTTCCCCACCATCTCGTTGACCGGGATCAACGCCTTGCCCCCGATGTGCCCACAGCGTTTGGGCAGCACCTGGTCTTCGATGTGGGCCGCGGCGACGCCGGCCGTGACATACAGCTCCGTCGTCCGCTGGACGTTGAAGATGTTGCCGTAACCACCGTCCATGTCCACGATGACCGGGGGGATGTCGAGGTGTCTGGGCGGCGTGCCTTTCTCGGGGTCGCCGACGGCCATCGTCAGCTGGAACTTGCGCAGGGCGCTCACCGTCCGGCGGGCGGCATCGGCGATCTCGACGCTTGAATAGAGGTCCATGTCGGTCGTCCCCAGGTGACCGATGGCGAAGGAGTAGCCGCTGAAGTACACGGCCTTGAAGCCGTAGTACATGACCAGCTCGGCGCCCATCGGGTCGTACACGCCCGGGCCGAACAGAAAGGGCTCGGTATCGAGCAGCTCCCGCATCCGGCGGCTGGGATGGGTAAAGCGAGAGGCCGGCAGCTTGAAGCCGTCGGGCAGGAGCGGGCTGGCCACGAGCTGAACGGTCTTCGGAACCGCGATGGCGCTCATCTGGCTCGTCCTATTCGTTGCCGTGGTCACGTTCGCAGTCATCCGGGCAGCCGCATTCGACGGTTTCGGCGCGGCACGGCCGGTAGTCGTCCATCTCGATCGTTGGCACTGGTCGCCCTTCCACGATAATCATGGAAGTCAGCCTATCAACTAACGAGTCATCAGGTCCAATCGTTTCTGGCGATTAGTGCGATAAACGCTTTCTATGGCTTGACGCTGGTCGCCATCTCCCAGGCCAGGGCCACCGCCGCCAGCAACAGGAGGACGGCAACGATCCGGGCGTCATTGGTGGCCGCAACGGCCGCTCCGCGGAGGACCTCGCCGGCCCGGCTGGGCGCTCGACGAAACACCTGACTCCGAAGCCGACCACGCACGGGAAACAATCCCATCTCGCTTCCCTCCTTCCCTGAGCGAACGGGGCCGTTTGTGGTTCCCAACCTAGCACGTCACGCCCCGTCCCCGTCAAGCGCCCTCTGTGGCGCTCAAAGGCGAGGCGGCCGGTTCCAGTGCCAGATTACGGGGTTCTGGTGCTCGTATCCCAGCACGCTTACGGCCGCGGTTTGCAAGGCGTAGTGCTGCCCGGCGGCCGGCGGCCCGCCCAGCCACCGCGCGGTGATCACGCGAAGCACGTGACCGTGGGCGAAAATCAGCACATTGCCGGCGACCGTGCGGATTTCCGCGAGGACGCGGTCGGCACGGCGACCGACGTCGGCCGGTTGCTCACCGCCGGGACCGCCGTCGCGCCAGAGGGACCAGTCAGGCTGAATCTCGGCGATCTGCGTGGAGGTGAGGCCGTCGTAACCGCCGTAATCCCATTCGACGAGATCGGGCCGGGGTAGGGCCACCGGGCCATAGCCGGCAAGCCGGCAGGTCTCCCGCGCGCGCTGTAACGGGCTGGTGAGCACCAGCGAAAAAGTCCGCCCCGCCAATTCGGATCGCAGCGCCTCCGCCTGTCGGCGACCCTCGGCCGTGAGCGGGATATCGCTTTTCCCGGTGTGGCGGCCGTCGCGACTCCACTCGGTTTCGCCGTGGCGAACCAGCACGATCTCGGGCGAGGGCATCGACCTCAGCCGGTTCGGACGTCGACGTGCGAGGCGCCGCCACTGATTTCGATATCGAACCGGTTGGCGGCCGACCCGTAGCCCGGACTCTGCCGCTGGAAGTCGCCACCGAGCGCGCCAAACGTTGAGCCGTTGATGCTGATCGCACTGGCTCCGCCGCTGACGCTTACCCGCCATTGGGTTTGGGCGGGGGCGCGGAGGGTCATATTGCTGGCGCCGCCGGACACCGCCAGCGCCACCGTGCCTTTCGGTGCGGGAAGCTGGGCATCGATACGACTCGCCCCGCCGGCGATGTCGAGCTTCGACAGCTGGAGGTGCCGCAGGTCGAGGCGTAAATCGGCCGCTCCACCGTCGACGTTGATCGTCCAGGGAATCCGGTCGGTCAGTGTGATCAGCACGTGCCGCCGGCTCGAACCAAAGAGATGAAACCCCGAAAACCCGGAGCTCTCCTGAATGGCGAGCGTGCCGGTCTCGTGGTCGAGACTGAAGGTCGGCGGGTTTTCGCCGCTCGGATATTCCACGTGCGCCTGATAGAGCATGTCGCCAAGGGTGCCGGCCTGCACCTCCATAGTCGCCCCGCTGTAATTCATATCCAGGGTGGCGGCGGTCAGCCCACCCAGCCGTTCCGAGACGTCAGCCTGCCGGGTGCCCAACGAGGCCGCCGGCGCGAGCGTCGCGTACAGGACGGCGGCGATCACGATCAGCACGGTGGCCCCAAGGCCGACCAGCATCGCTTGCTGACGCGGCAGCGTGTGATTCAGGATGAGCTGCAATCCCAGAATGACGAGCAGCAGCGGCCAGAGGTCGCCGAGTCGCTGCAGGGCAACTTGCGAGAGCATGCCGGTATTGACCAGCAGAACGATGACTCCGATGGCGATCAGAACCAGCGGAAACAGGAGACCGCGGGTCCGGTACATCGGACGCCTTACCGACGCCGAACCAGGATCAGCAGTCCGATCGCGATCAGGACCGCCGGCCAGAAGATGTCCCAGCGAAAACCGTTGAGCACGCCGACGTTGGACAGCAGGAAATAGGCGCCCAGCACGATCAGGATGACGCCGGCCCAGAATCCTCTTGGCTGTCCTCCATAACTGGGGGACCACCAGCCGCGCTGGCGGGATGATCCTGGGTCGGATGGAGGCGTGGACGGCGCCGTCGTGCCGGTCGACGGTGGTCCTTCCGATCGTGAGAACCCGGTTCGGAAATCTTCGCGGATTTCATTACCCATCGTCCGGAACCGGTCGCCGATCTTACGGCTGGCAGATTGCGGTGCGCCGGCAGGCGGTTCCATCAGGAACCACAGGACCAGGTACAGGATGACGCCGATGCCGGGGGGCGCCAGCGTCAGGATCACGAACACGATTCGGACCAGCAAGGCATCGACGCCAAAATAGTGGGCGAGGCCGGATGCCACGCCCCCCACGATGCGGTCGGAACCACGCCGCAAGACGCCCCCCGTCGTCTCACCCATCGCCGGGCCATTATCGCACGTTGAAAAACGCAAAAAAAGGGCGCGCCCGAGCGCGCCCTCGCGTCGGCAAAGCCGGAAGGCTAGATCGCTCGCCGACCGACCAGCAAGTTGTAGATGATGCCGATGATCGCCAGCACGAGCAGGAGATGGATCAAGCCACCGCCGATCTGCAGGGCAACGCCCAGCAGCCACAAGACGAAGAGGACGACAACGACCGTCCAGATCAAGCTAGCCATAGGAACCTCCCATAGTTGATATCGCGCTACATGATAGCTCGACTATCAGTTTAGCCTAAAGCGAGGAGGGCGTCAACCTCGCGCCTGGGGATCCGGACCCGGATCCGCGGCGGGCTCTCAACAACCCGGTTCGCCCGGATGGCCGCAGCAGCGGACGGGTGGGATCCGCGCCCGCCGGAGGACGACATTTCGGAAGACCAGACGCAGTTTGTGCCGAAGCGGCATCGGCTGCCGAAGATTGTGAGCAAAGGCGCTCGGAGAACTTTGCGACGAACCACCCATGACCTATCCCCCCAAGATCGCGTCCAGGTCCTTCACGATCTCGCCGCCAAAGGCCACCAGGCGGACATGATCGGGGTTTGCCAGGACATCTGGATCCGACAGCGGGTCGGCATCCAGCAGGATCAGGTCGGCCCGTTTGCCTGGCTCGATCGTTCCCACCTCTTTCTCGATACGGAGCAGCGCGGCGTTGGTCCGGGTGGCGGCGATGATCGCGTTCATCGCGCCCATGACCCGGGCCTGGCAGGCGATTTCCTTTCCCCTCTCGCCCTGCATGTCGGCGAGCACATCCGACCCCGACCCGATTTGTAAGCCCTTCTCGAAGGCAAGGCTTAGCGAATCGTCGGCACCGGTCAGCCCCTGCCGGATCTTTCGAACCATGTCGGGTGTCCAGCCGTCGCCCGCTTCACGGGCGGCGAGCAGCTCATACGTGATGATCGTCGGCACCAGGAAGACGTCTTCCGCCGCCAGCATCCGGTCCGCGGTCGCTTCATCCAGGAAATTGCCATGCTCGATGGATCGGACGCCCGCCGTCAGGCAGTTCTGAATGGCCCGCGAGCCATAGGCATGAGCGAGCACATAGGTGCCGACCGCGCCGGCGGCCTCGACCGCGGCGGCCAGCTCGTCGACTGAGAACTGCACGTGGTCGAGCTCGTCGGACGGTGAGGCGGCGCCTCCGCTCGCCATCACCTTGACCTGGTCGGCACCGCGACGCAGGACTTCGCGGGCGGCGCGGCGGACCGCGTCGGGACCATCGGCGAGGATCGATTCCGAGGTCAACCCCGGCACCACCGGAAAGGTGCCACGGTCGCTGCGGGCGCGATGATCGCCGTGTCCACCCGTTTGGGAGATAAAGGCCCCGCTGATGAATAGCCTGGGCCCGCGAATCAAACCAAGACGGACCGCTTGCTTGAATCCCCAATCGAGTCCGCCAGCGTCTCGGACGGTCGTGAAGCCCGCCGCCAACGCCGCCTCGATGTTCCGCGCGATCCGCAAGGCCAGCACTGCCGGCGGCAGCGCCGCCTCCTTGAGCGGATCGAGTTCGAGCATCGCGAGGTGCACGTGCGCATCGAGCAGGCCGGGCATCAGCGTCCGCCCCTGGCAGTCGATCACCCGCGCGTCCCGTGGACCGTTCGGCCCGCTGGAGGGTGTGATTCGCTGGATCCGGCCGTCGTCGACGACGACGCGAGTCTCTGGCTGCGGGTCGCGACCGGTGCAGTCCAGCAGCGTCGCGTGCTCGAAGACCAGGTTCACGGCCTGACTAGTCTACGCAGCGATGTAGGTCAAAAAGAGTTCCGTGCCGTACGCGAGAAGGAAACCGAAAAGGAGTCCCCACGCCATTGCCGCCGGGCTGTTGACCCTCCGGCCGATGTGGAACATCTCATTGATCACATAGAGGAGGGCGCCCGCCGCGAGAGCCAGGAACAGTACATAGATGTAGGGGGATGTGAAGGCGTAGCCCACCACGGTGCCGACGAACGTCGGCCCGCCGCCGATCAAGCCGGCTGTCAGCAGAAAGCCCCAGGACGGCATCGTGGTATCGAGCGCCAGCGGCGCGGCGATGCCGAACCCCTCGGTGATGTTGTGCAGAGCAAAGCCGATCACGAGTACCACGGCGAAGGCGACCGCGCCGGTCGCCGCCGACTGCCCGATAGCGAGGCCTTCGGAGAGGTTGTGCAGGCCCAGGCCAGTGGCAATCATCATCGCCAGGGTCTTTGGCGGTGCCGGGGGCGCCTGCTTCGCCCGGCCGAAGACACGGCCGTTGAAGTAGACGAGGAGCAGCAAACCGAGGCCCAGCCCGGCGCCGAAGATCGCGACCAGAGCGGCGAACGACCGATCACCTCGGCGCAAGGCGGCAAGGGCGGTCTCGACCGGAGCCGACGCGTGGCTCAAAATGTCCCAGAGCAGAAAGACGAGGACCCCCGTGGCGATCGCATTGAGCGACCCTTGGACGAGCCGGGATAAGCCACGAATTCGTCCTACTGGAAGACCAATGAAGATCGTGGCGCCTGCGATCGCGCCCAGCGCTGCGGCGGCAGCGTGGCTCATCTTGTTGTAGTGTTAGTCAATGCGAACCTTGCGATTAGCTCAGGCTAACATAGCGCCTGGAACGCCCTCCGACGTGATCGCGCATTATCTCGAGGCGATTTACTACATCCGAGCCGAGGGTGAAGTGGTCCGCAGCGCCCGCCTCGCTGACTGGCTGAGCGTCAGCCGGCCGACGGTCACCGCCGCGTTGCGGCGCATGACCCGCGACGGCATGGTACGGCTCAACCGCCGGAAAGAAATCGAGCTGACGCCGCGCGGCGACGTGGCTGCCGCGGCAATCGTCCGCCGACATCGCATCGTCGAGCGCTGGCTTACCGACACACTCGGTCTCGACTGGGTCAGTGCTGACACGGAGGCGGAGCGGCTGGAGACCGCGCTGTCAGACGCGGTCGCTGAGAAGCTTCATCGGGCCCTGGGCCGACCGCAAACCTGTCCGCACGGTAATCCGATTCCCGGCCACTCAACCATGCGGGCCAACGAGCTACGGCTCTCGGCGCTGAGGGCCGGGGAAAGCGGGACCATCACGCGGATCTCCGAGGTGGCGCAACGGGAGGCGCCCCCGCTCTTGCAGTATCTCCACGATCGCGGGCTCAAGCCTGGGACCCGGGTCACGATTCAGGAGGTCGACGAGATCGGCCGGACGATCCAGCTACGGGCGGCCCGCCTGCTCACCCTCAGCAGTGAAACCGCCGCGAAGCTGTCGGTGGTGCGAACGGCTAGGCCGAGACCCGAACGGGCTTCCGCTCCTCGCTGACGACGCGGGGCTTGGCGGCGGCGGAGTGCGGCAGCACGAGCCAGCCGGCGAAGACGATGACGCTACAGATCACTGCCATGACGGTGGTCGGGTCCATGTTTTTTCTCCTTTCTACAGGGCGTACGCGGGTTCGCCGTGCTGTGAGATGTCGAGGCCAAGGACTTCTTCGTCTTCTTGCACGCGGAGCGGGACGAACAGGTTCACGAGCTTGAGGATCGCGAAGGTGCCGATGATCGACCATCCCCAGGACGCGCCGATCGCCACCAGCTGAATCAGGACCTGCTTGGGATTGCCGTAGAAGAGGCCGTTGGCGGCGGTGGAGTTGATGGCGATCGTGGCAAAGAGCCCGGTGGCGAGCGCGCCCCATGTGCCGCCGATGCCGTGCACCGCCCAGACGTCGAGGGCATCATCGACGTGGATCCGCTCGCGCAGCTGGATGGCGAGGTAACAGACCACGCCGGCACCGAACCCGATCACGATCGCGCCCATCACGTTGACGAATCCAGCGGCGGGGGTGATCGCCACGAGACCGGCCACGGCGCCGGCGGCAGCGCCCAGCACGCTGGGTTGGCGCTTGTGGTACCAGCTGACGGTCATCCAGGTCAGCGCCGCCATAGCGGTCGCGGTATTGGTCACGACGAAGGCGCTCGTGGCGAGCGTGCCGGCGGTGAGCGCGCTGCCGGCGTTGAAGCCGACTGATATGCACCACCGTTCCGCCGGCGAAGTCGAGGGCGCCCAGGTTATGCAGCCACCCGCCGGCACCCCAGACCCAGTGGGCGATCGGGTCGTAGACGAAGGTCGCCCACAACAGGGAAAAGAGCACAAAGGCCTTGAAGCGCTGGCGTTCGGCGAACGCGCCGCTGATCAGCGCCGGGGTGATCACGGCGAACATCATTTGAAAGACCATGAACGCCTGGTGCGGAATGGTGGGGGCGTAATCCGGATTGGGCGCGAAGCCGACGTGGTTCAAGCCGACCCATTCCAGCCCACCGATGAGGTGAAACTTGTCCGGCCCGAAGGCCAGGCTGTAGCCCCACAACACCCACTGGACGCTGATCAGGCACAGGATGAAGAAGCTGTGCATGATCGTCGAGAGCACGTTCTTCTTACGGACCAGGCCGCCGTAAAAGAAGCCGAGTGCCGGCGTCATCAGCATGACGAGCGCAGCGGAGGCTAGGACCCAGGCGGTATCGCCACTATCGATTTTCATTGTCCGGATTGTCCGATGGGTGGGCCACCCGGGGTAATGGACCAGCGTCACGGAAATCGCGGGCCGACATCGTGCGCCCGGCACAAAAAGGGGTTTCTAGCGAGCGACCCAGGTGCGGCTGTCGTGGCAGAAGTGCACGGCGGCCGGCCTCAATTCGCGGAGCGTCTCGAGCGATCGCTGCGCGGTCGGTAGGTCTTCCATCATCTCGTCGCGCGGCGGCTGGCCGTCGAACATCTCGACCGTCCAGCAGGCATCACCGGTGATCAGGGCGGGCCCTGCCGCGGTATCGATCTGGATGGCCTGGTGGCCCGCCGTGTGGCCGGGCGTCGCCAGCACCCGGACGCCGGCAACCACCTCGGTCTCACCGTCCAGCAGCTCGAAGCGCGCTCCCGCGAACTCCAACCAGGCCGCCGGGGTTTCGTACCGATGCCGCCGTTCGTACTCAGCTCGCTGGATGTAGAAAGGCGCCTGCGGAAACACGGCATTCTGCCCGCAATGATCGAAGTGCAGATGGCTGTTGATCACCCAGCGGATGTCGGCCGGCGCCACGTCGTGTTTACGGAGCGCCTCGGCGACCGAGGCGTTGACGGGACGGTAGTCCTTGATCAGTTCGAGCGGCGTGCCGTATCCGGTATCGACGAGGCCGGCCCCCTCCGGGTGTTTGATCAAGAACCCGTGGACCGGGATCTCCATCGCCATCTCCGACAGCCAGATGTGTCCGAGGTGCAGTCGGACGATTGCGTCGGGTGGCAGGGCCATCTCGCCGATGCTAGCCGGTCTATGCCTTCAGCAATGGAAGGATTTCAAAGTTCCCGCCCAACAGGTCCGCGGCCGGCGCCTTGAGGTAGTCCTGCAGCACTGAGGCGTAGACCGAGCGGAAGTCCGTGCCGAACTTCAGGTTGCCGTTGTCCAGGTCGGTGAGGCTCGGCTGTTGGCCGTAGAGCCCGCCCTGCACCGGTGCCCCGAGCAGGAACATCGGTGCGGCCGTGCCGTGATCGGTGCCAGCGCTGCCATTCTCCTTGACCCGCCGTCCAAACTCGGACCAGGTCATGACCAGCACCCGGTCGCCAAGCCCGTGGCCCTGTAGGTCCTGCATGAACGCCGCCAGCGCCTGGTCGAGATCGAGCAGCAGCTTGTCGTGGACCGCCTTCTCGCGAGCGTGGTTATCGAAGCCGCCCAGGGTGACGTGGGCGACCCGCACCCCGAGTCCGGAGACGATCGTCTCGGCGACCAGCTTCAAGGAGCTGGCGATCGGGCTGTTCGCCGGATAGGGTGCCTTCGGCTGGTAACTCGCGTCGGTTGCTTGCAGAGCGTGCGACGCCTGGAGCGCCTCCTGCAGTGTCGTGTCCAGCAGGGCGCCAAACGGCGCCGGGCCGGCGCTTTTGAATGCGCCGTAGAACTTCATCAACGGGTTCTCGACGTCCACCTGGGTCCCGTGCTCGCTGACCGGCTGCAGGCGGAAGGTTTTCAGCGACTGGAGCGCGGTCACTGGCGTCTTCGATCGCAGTTCCGGCGGGACGAGGGAGCCGGCGCTCACCCCCTCGAGCGCGTGATTCGGGCTCTCGCCGACCTGGTCGAGATAGTTCAAGTAGCGGCCCAGCCAGCCGTCGCCGATGCCGCCCTGGACGCTCGCCGTTTCCCAGATCGACATCGACGCGAAATGCGACAGGTTCGGATTCGGGTAGCCGACCCCCTGCACGATCGCGAGCTGCCCGGCGTCCCAGCTGGCCTTTAGCCCTTTCAGGTTGGGATGCAGTCCGAGCTGGGCGTTCAGTCGTAGCACGCCCTGGTCCTGGCGCAGCGTGGGGCGAGCGTCGTGATAGGCGCCGTCCTGGAAGGGGATCACCGTATTCAGCCCATCGTTGCCGCCGGCCAGCTGGACGAGGACGAGGACGCGGTCGCTCGGCGTGGCGCTCGGTGAGTCGGCCGCGGCCGCGGCAACGCCGTTGGCGAACACCGACGGCACCGCCGAGCCGGCGAACACCGGGAGCAGGCCTTGCTTGAAAAAGTCGCGGCGGCTAAACATGGGTGTTCATCTCCATCAGTTCAGTTGAAACTCCGGCGTCGCCAGCACCATGAACAGCAGGCCCGTCCGGTCGTCGGGATGCGCGGCCTCGAACGACTGGAGGCCATCCCGCGTCGTGGGACTCACGTTGGCATCGAGGAGGGTGTCGCTCAGCTGTCCGAGCGATTGCGCCGCCAGCGACCCTTGGCCCCGCTGGGTGGCGGCATTGGCGAAGTTGATCCGGGTGAGCAGGGTGGAGCTGTTGATCCATGAGGTGCCGCCGGGCCAGCCCGCGACGTTTGGCGGATAGAAGAGGACCTGGCCCATGGGCGCCATGGCGACCGCCGCGGCCGTATACGTCTTGGCATTCGCGCCGGTCGCTTTGAGCGTCTGCGCGACCAGCTCCGCTGGTGTTTTCACCAATGACCGGTAGGCCTTGTCCGAATAGAAGGCATCGATCGTGAAGATCTCCCGAAGCACGGCGCCAACGTTGTAATGGGTCTTCTGGAAGGTGTCCGCCAGGTGGTTGACGATCTCCGGGTCCGGATTCGGGTAGGCGAAAAAGCCGAAAAGCCGAGTGGTGAGTCGAACCGCGGTCGCCCGCAGCGGCACCAGCATCTCGACGATGTCGTCGCCGGTGAAGGTGCCGGTCTTTCCCATGAAGGTCTTGGCGCCCGCATCATGAAGGCGAGGCACGAACTGCGAGGCCGTGGCGTACCGCAGTTGCTTACCTCCCTGGAGCGTCCAGCCGGTGAACGAGCGGGCAGACTCGCGCACGTCGTCCTCGGTGTAGTGGCCGATGCCCGTGGTAAAGAGTTCCATCAGCTCCCGGGCGTAGTTCTCGTTGGGCTTTCCTTTGCGGTTGGTCTCGGTGTCGAGATAGACCATCATCGCGGGGTTCTTCGAGACCGCCTTCAAGAGCTCGTCGAAATTCCCCAGCGCCATGCTGCGGAAGAGCTGGTTCTGGGTGAAGAGTTGCGCTGAGCCGGCTTTGTCCAGCCCGCTGGTTAGCAGGCCGTGCCAGAACAATGTCATCTTTTCCTCGAGTGGCCGGGCTGACAGCGTCATGCGCTGCAGCCACCAGGACTGGATGGCCGCCGCGGTCGGCGGCGTGCTGCTGCCGAGATCGATGGTGGGCAGCTGGCTCTCGAGGGCGGCGTTCGAGGTCTTCGTGTAATTCAAGATCGCTTCGGTTGCCGCGGTCTGGCCCATCGCGACATAGTGGTCGAGCTCGGTCCTGGTCGCGCCGAATCCGGCCCGGCGCAGCAAGTGCGCCATCCGGACGCGCTCGCTCGTCAGCGCACCCTGGTAGCCATGGGTCAAGTCACGGACCTGGTTGAGAATCTGTGACAGGTCGTTACCCTTCCAGAGCACGGCCAGCGCGGCGGCGGCGGCTCCGGTCGCGCCGGTGGCGAGCACGGCTCGCCGTGAAACCGGCCGCTGCCAGATCGGCCGCCGCGCCGTGGACGACGTCGTAGTGGGCGCGTCCTCCATGGTGTCTCAGGCTAGGGCGGTGGGTTGAACTCGCCCTGAGAAGCCCCTTAGAACGTTCTAACGGGATTTAGATGCCGGCCCCGGCGGTGGCGGGCGCCGCCGGCAACCCCTCCATATACTCAGAAGAGGGGCGTCTCGGACGGGCTTCACCGGCGTTCAAGGAGGCGATGATGGCGGTCGAGCAGGCGGGTGGTCAGGGGCTGGGTCTGATCGGTCGGATGGGCATGGCGCCGCAACCCATCTCCCGCGAATCGGTCGAGAAGAAGCCACGCATTCGCGACGCTGACAGAGCGGTGCCGTCGGTGTGTCCGTATTGCGCGGTGGGCTGCAGCCAGCTCGTCTACGTCAAGGACCGGCGCATCATCGATATCGAGGGCAACCCAGAATCGCCGATCAACGAGGGCACGCTCTGCCCGAAGGGTGCCGCAACCTATCAATATCTCGTCAACCCGAATCGGCTGACGACGGTGCGTTACCGCGCGCCGCACTCGGATCACTGGGAAGATCGGCCGCTGGAGTGGGCGATGGACCGGATCGCCGCGCTGATCAAAGAGACGCGCGACGCGAGCTTCGTCGAGCGCACACCCGAGGGCAAGCTCGTCAACCAGACAACCGCGATCGCCACCCTCGGTGGCGCCACCATGGACATCGAGGAAAACTACCTGATCAAGAAGTTGTTCGGCGCCGGCCTGGGGGTCGTCTCGATCGAGAACCAGGCCCGAATATGACATAGCTCGACTGTCCCCGGTCTGGGGACGAGCTTCGGCCGAGGTGGGGCGACCACCTTCCAGCAGGACCTCGCCAATGCCGACGCGATCCTGATCATGGGCAGCAACATGGCGGAGAACCACCCCGTCGGGTTTCGCTGGCCGATGCAAGCGAAAGAACGCGGCGCCACCATCATCCACGTCGATCCGCGATTCAGCCGAACCTCGGCCGTCGCCGACCTCTACGTCCCGATCCGACCGGGCAGCGACATCGCGTTTCTCGGTGGGCTCATCAACTATGTCCTGAACCACGACAAGTGGTTCAAGGAATACGTCATCGCGTACACCAATGCCTCATCCATCGTCGGTGACGACTACGTCGATGCCGAGGACAACGGCGGCCTGTTCTCCGGGTACGATCCGAAATCGGGGAGTTACGACAACGCCAGCTGGGCCTATTCCGGTCCTCCGCAAGAAGCGAAGGAGGATGCCTCGGCGCACACCGGCCACGGAATGGAAGGCACCAGTCCCGCCAAACACCGGCCGGCGCGCGACGAGACCCTGCAGCACCCCCGCTCCGTCTTTCAGATCCTCAAGCATCACTATGCCCGTTACACGCCGGAGATGGTGGAGCGGGTCTGCGGGACCCCGCAATCGCTCTTCCTCCAGGTTGCCGAGGTGCTGACCCGGAACTCCGGGCGCGAGCGAACCAGTGCCATCTGCTACGCGGTCGGTTGGACCCAGCAGAGCTACGGGGCGCAGATCATCCGGGCGGCCGGCATCCTGCAGCTGCTGCTCGGCAATATCGGTCGCCCCGGCGGGGGCATCATGGCCCTGCGCGGCCACGCCTCGATCCAGGGATCGACCGACGTGCCGACGCTCTTCGACCTGCTGCCCGGCTACCTGCCGCACCCGGCCGCGTTCAAGGGCGATGACACGCTCGAGCGCTACATGCGCGAATCCGCCGTTCGCGGTGGGTACTGGTCGAACCTGCCCAAGTTCATGGTCTCGCTGCTCAAAGCCTGGTACGGCGACGCAGCCACCGCTGAGAACGAATTTGGCTATCAGTGGATTCCCAAGCTGACCGGGGATCATTCGCACATCTCGACCTCGGCGGCGATGGCGGACGGCAAGGTCAAAGGCTTTGTCGTCTTCGGGCAGAATCCGGCGAACGGTAGCGCCCACGCCGGGCTGCAGCGCCGCGCCCTGACCCAGCTCGATTGGATGGTCGCCATCGACCTCTACGAAACCGAGACCGCCGCCTTCTGGTACGCCGCGCCCGAGGGTTGGAAGCCGGCCGACATCAAGACCGAGGTGTTCCTCCTGCCGAGCGCCGGTCCGCCGGAGAAGGACGGCACCTTTACCAACACCCAGCGCCTGCTGCAGTTCCACGACAAGGCGGTCGATCCGCCGGAAGATGCTCGCTCCGACCTCTGGTTTCTCTACCACCTCGGCCGGCGGCTCAAGGAGCTCTATAGCGGATCGACCAATCCACGCGACCAGGGACTGCTGAACCTGACCTGGGACTACCTGCCCGGGCGCCCCAATCCGGAGTGGCGGATCAAGGACGAGCCATCGGACGAAAAGGTCTTGATGGAGATCAACGGCTACACGGTTGCCGATGGCAAGCAGCTCCCCGATTTCGAGCGTCTCAAGGCCGATGGCTCCACCGCCTGCGGTGTCTGGATCTACTCCGGGGTCTTTCCAGGGCCGGAAAAGAACATGGCACGCCGGCGCACCCGCAGCCCCGATAACGACGTCAACCCCGAGTGGGGATTCGCGTGGCCCGGCAACCGGCGCATCCTCTATAACCGCGCCTCCGCGGATCCGGCCGGGCAGCCCTGGTCGGAGCGAAAGAAGTACGTGTGGTGGGACGCCGCTGCCGGCAAGTGGACCGGCAGGGATGTCCCGGATTTCCCTGCCAAGAAAGCGCCCGGTACGCCCGCGAAGGAGCGGGGCAGCGGGATAGACCTGCACTCGGGGTCGGATCCCTTCACGCTCAAAGCCGACGGTCGCGGCTGGCTCTTCGCCCCCAGCGGGCTCAAAGACGGCCCACTCCCCACGCACTACGAACCGCTGGAGTCACCGCTCTCGAACGCGCTGTACGAGCGGCAGGACAGCCCGGTGGCCAAGCGATTTCCACGAAAGGACAATGCCATCAGTCCGCCTGGGGATCCCGGCTACCCGTACATCGTCACCACCTACCGGGTGACCGAGCAGTACACCTCCGGCGTGATGTCTCGCTGGAACAGCTGGCTGAGTGAGCTGATGCCCGAGATGTTCGCGGAGATCAGCCCGGAGCTCGCGCGGGAGAAGGGCATCGCCAACCTCGATTGGATTACGGTGTCGACGCCGCGAAATCAGATCGAATGCAAGGCGCTGGTGACCCAGCGGATGCGGCCGCTTCGTCACGACGGAAGACTGATTCATACGGTCGGCCTGCCCTATCACTGGGGTTACAAAGGGCTCGTCAAGGGTGCGATGGCGAATGACCTGGTCGCGCTTTCCGAGGAGCCGAACGTCTACATCCAGGAAGACAAGGCGATGACCTGCAGCCTCCGCAAGGGACGATTGCGATGATCGACGCCTACAGGCGGATGATGAACATCGAGCAACCGCCGGCGCCCAAAGCTGCCAGGGGGTTCTTCACTGACACCAGCCTCTGCATTGGCTGCAAGGCCTGCGAAGTGGCATGCAAGCAATGGAACCAGCTGCCCGCCGACGGCTTTGCGATGACCGGCAACAGTTACGACAACACCGGCCACCTGGGGGCTACCACCTGGCGTCACGTCCAGTTCATCGAGCAGGCCAAAGCCAATGGCAGTGGGCAGGATCAGCGCTGGCTGATGATGTCGGACGTCTGCAAGCACTGCGCCAACGCGGCGTGCCTGGAGGCCTGCCCAACCGGGGCGTTGGTTCGGACCGAGTACGGCACGGTCTACGTCCAGCAGGACATTTGCAATGGCTGCGGCTTCTGTGTGCCCGCCTGTCCTTTCGGCGTCATCGATCGGACCCCCAAGACGGGGCACTTCGAGGCCGGTACGGCCCACAAATGCACCCTCTGCTACGACCGCCTGAAAGACGACATGACGCCCGCCTGCGCCAAGTCGTGCCCCACCGCGTCGATCCAGTTCGGCGAGATCGACGAGTTGCGGGCCAACGCCCGACGACGGCTGGGTGAGCTGCAGGCGCGCGGCGAGTCGAAGGCCCGACTCTACGGCATGCCAGACGGTCAAGAGGCGGCAGAGGTCGGTCCGCTGCACGCCTTTTTCCTGTTGCTCGACGAGCCGAAAACGTACAACCTGCCGGAGGTGCCTCGCCTGCCGCGCAAGACCATGGCGGAACGCTACGGCTGGAGCGCAGCCGTCGGCATTGGGTTCGCGTTGGTCGGAGCCCTGGTCTTCGGTCGCCGTGGCTGAGGGTTACTACGACTACCCGGTCGTCAAGCGACCGGTGTGGACCTGGGAGGTGCCCGCCTACTTCTGGCTCGGTGGAATGGCGGCCGGCGCCTATGTCACCGCCTCGCTGGCGCAGAACTTCGGCTCGGCCGACGACCGGCGTGTCGCCGGCGGTGGCTACTACGTAGCGGCCGCCGCGCTGGTGCCCTGCGCCCCGCTGCTGGTCGCCGACCTCGGCAGACCCGACCGCTTTCATCACATGCTGCGGATTTTCAAGCCGCTATCCCCGATGAACCTGGGCGCCTGGACGCTGACGAGCTTCACCCCCCTCGCGTTTGCCCGCGCCGCATCGCACGCCGCCAGCACCGGCCTGCTCCGAGGTCCGCTCGGCGCGCTGGCCCGGCTCGTGCCCACCAGGCTCGCCGAGCTGGCCGGCGGGGTTTTGGGCCTGACGCTCGCCGGCTACTCCGGGGTGCTGCTCGCCGCCACCAACGTCCCGTTGTGGGCGAGGAGCAAGCTGCTCGGCGGATTGTTCATGGCGTCGGCGCTGGCCAGCGGCTCCGCGGCGGTCACGCTGCAGGCCGGACGGGGCGGCGTCCCCGATGCGACACTACACCGGCTCACGACGATCGAGTCGGCGGCGTCAGCCGGCGAGATGGCGATCCTCACCGGTTACCTGGTGCAGTCCGGAAAGACCGCGCGCCCGTTGACCACCGGTCGGTTCAGCGCGCCCTTCTGGCTTGGTGCCGTCGGCGCTGGGATGCTGCTCCCGCTGCTGCTGCACCGCGTTGCCGGGCGCCGTCACGGCCGTGCTCTTCGATCGCTTTCCAGCGCCGCGGCTTTGTGCACCATCGCCGGCTCCCTCGCACTACGCTGGAGCATCTTCGAGGCGGGGAAGGTCTCGTCAGAAGACCAGGCGGCGTCGTTCGAGCTGTCAGGCGGCGCCGGCCGCTGACTTTGCCAGGTCATCCAGGTCATCGCCCTCTGCACGAACCCGCAGGTCCACATAGACCAGGCAGTATCCGATTGCCGCAATCGGAGTAGCGAGCAAGACCGGCAAGATGAGCGTCACGTCTTGCCCGATCATTTGGAGCCCAGGCTGCGAACTCGGAATCAGGTCGGTGCCGACGATGGCAAGGACGGCCAGCACGCCGGCAAGCCCGCAGCAGAGTAGGAAAAGCGCGGCGCAACTGAGAGCAGCTCGTCGCAGGTTTTTCTTGAGGAGATAATTCCAACGCTTAAAGGCTTGGGCCGGAGTGCCTGATTCGGCGGCAAGGACGCAAGCGGTCGGGCCGAAGGCCACGATCAGGGAAATGCCGGCTGGACTGCTGGCCAGCGTGAACGCCGCTGCGAAATAGCCAGCGAGGACCCCCGCGAAATTCCGGTAGCGCCTGACAGCTGCCAGCAGGATAGGTAGAGGACCGATCGGCCCGCGAAACACGGCCTGCGCGGCCGCCAGATAGAACGTTGCCAGGATGAAGGGGGCCGAAGTAACTCGCAAAACGATCGTCGGCAACGAGACGCCCCAGACCAGGAGGACCGCATCGGGAACGATAGCCACCAGGCTGATGGCAGCGAACAGCACGAAGTTCCTGCGGTACAGCTGCACGGCCTTGTCCAACAGTTGGCCCACGTCGTAGGTCCTTGCCCACGTCGGCCGTTTTGCGGGCAGGCCAGGCTGGCGGACCATGTTAAGCCGGTGAACGGCGATCCCCGCGTGAACCTGCGGACGGGCCGTACGATCAGGCGGTGCGACCGCTCGACCTGAACGCGGACATCGGTGAAGGAGACCCCAAAAGCGAC
>VBJI01000015.1:0-10365 GCA_005880875.1 Chloroflexota bacterium | reverse complement strand
TCAGCTGAGTCCGACGGAACTGGCCGACCTGCTGCTCTATCAGCTGGGCGCGCTCGACGCGATCGCCCGGGCGGATGGCATAGCGCTGCATCACGTCAAGCCGCACGGCGCGCTCTATAACCAGGCCGAGCATGACGAGACGTTGGCGACTGCCATCATCGCCGCCGTTCGGATGTTCGATCCGCAGCTGCGGATGGTGGGTCGCGCGGGTTCCGCCATGGCTCGGGCCGCCAGTGCGCTCGGCCACTCGTTTACCCCGGAAGCCTTCGCCGATCGGCGATACCGTGCTGACGGGTCGCTCATGCCCAGATCCGAGCCTGGCGCCGTGCTGACCCAACCCGAAGACGTCGCCGCCCAGGTGCGCCGGCTGGTTACCCACGGTGAAGTGCTGTCAGGTGACGGCACTCACGTGCCGGTGGCGTTTGAAAGCCTGTGCCTTCATGGCGACACGCCTGGCTCCGCCGCGCTGGCGGCTCGGATTCGCCAGGAGCTCGGGACGCTTGGCGTCAGCGTCTCGGCACCGAGCTTGCTCGGCGTCGATACCCTCCCGCCCTGACCGCCGGTCTGATCTCGCTCATAGTGGTGGCGGCCATCGCCGGGCATCAGCTGGGCACACGGCCGGGGACAGCGTCGCCGGCGACGCATCCATCCTTAACCGTTGCGAATCCGTACGCCGTTGGCGGCTTCTGGTACAAGGGCAACCTGCAGATCGCGTCCGTGCACGGTGTGGGAAGGGATCTGCCCTCGGCCATCAGCGACTGGTACAGCGGCCGTGGCTACGATTTCCTCGGCATCAGCGATCAAAACACGTACACCTGGGCTTCCGACTATGGCCGGCCAGGATTCGTGGGGATGCCGGTGGTGGACGCCAGCTACCCGTTTGCCGACGTGCTCGCGGTCGGGATCGATCACTGGCTCCCTGCCCGCGACCTGCAGGGCGCCGTCGACTGGATCCGGCACGACGGCGGGCTGCCGGTGCTGGCTGCGCCCCTCGCGCCGGGAAAGCCGCAGAGCCTGCAGCGAATGCTGGGGCTGCGCGGGCTATTCGGCCTCGAGATCTATGATGCCCGGCTGGCCGCCGCGGGCGCCGGACAGGGAGACGCCACCTCGGCGTGGGATGGGCTGCTGAGCGCCGGGATGCGCGTCTATGCCTTCGCGGGTGATGATCTGAGGAGCCTCGACGACCCGACGGCGGGCGGGGCTTGGATCGACGTGCTGGCGCCCGCGGCGGACCTCGACTCATTGTTCAGCTCGCTTCGTGCCGGTGCCTTTGTCGCGTCCACGGGCGCGGCGTTCACCAGTTTCAGCGTGGTGGGAACGACGATCAACGCCGAGGCTGCACCCGGATGCAGCCTTCGCTTCATCGGTCGCGGCGGCCGTGTTCTCAAATCGGTAGCGAGCCCCAGCGGGTCATACCGGGTAACCGGCGCTGAGGGCTACGTCCGCGTCGAAGCGCTTCGCGATGACGGCGCCCGCGCCTGGAGCCAGCCGTTTTTCCTCAGCCGGCGCTAGGTCGTTAGGGCGAGGTGTGGACCGTGACGTTGACGCCGTTGCCGCCGCCGTTGCCGAACCAGTGCCCGTTGCCGAAAAAGCCGTACCAGGCGAGCAGCAGGATGAGCACGATGACGACCATGGCGAAGACGGCGACCACGCTGGCGGACGATCCGTTCCCCGCCTGCCGCGCGAGCCTCGAGCCTGACAAATCCGTCACCTCCTTGACCTGACGATAGACAGGCGCGGGCCGATCGAGCTAGTGTCCGAGTTTGGTTCAGGTTCCTCCGCCCTCCGGGGAGGGCGGGGCGGGGGCTAACGGAGTTCGGGGGCTAACGCAGTTCGGGGGCCTGCTGCGACTGGGGAGTGGGGCTCGGGCCGGCCGCCGTCGTGAATCGCCAGGTCTTGTGCCCCGCAACGCCGTTCAGCGTATAGCTGAGATCGGCGGTATAGGTCGTGCCCGGCCGAAGCGGGACGTTGGCCAGGTACCCAAACGAATTCTCCATGTCGGCGGCGCTCGGCTGCAGCGTGACGCCCGGCAGGTCTGCCCCCGACGGATCTCGCAAGTGAAAGGCGCCGATCGTGACTCGCGCGTTGCGATCAAACGTCGCCGTCACCGGGTAGCCGATCGGGTAATTCGCATTCGGCGCCGGATCCGGGATCTCGTTGCCATTGAAGGCCGTCGGGACATTCATCTGGTTCGCGACCGGATAGACGATGACCCGGCCAGTGGCGCTCTCGCGGTACGACATGTCCATCACCTGCACGGTCATCGGCCCCAGGTAGGCGTCGCCGTAACCCAGCTCGAGGAGGTCGGCGCGCATCAGGGGGATCCGGTGATAGACCGAATCGATCCAGTCGTTGACCGCGGCGGCGGCGTCGTTGCGATGGGTGATGACCTCGGCCATCGAGCGCTGCGGGTAGCCGAAGCGCTGCGCCCGGGATAGCACGTTGTCGCCCACGTACCCCTGCCCGCCGGATTCTTCTTTGTGAATACCGAGGTCGCGAATGCCCGGCAGCGCGCCGTTGAAGAACGTATAGAAGGCGTGGGCCAGGGCGGACACGTGGATGATCGACGAGCTGGTCACCGGATTGAGCCCTGCCAGTTGCCGATACCGGTTGACGGTTGCCAGCGCGACCGTCTGCCGGTCGACGGCTGCCTGGTCCAGGTCGACCGTTTGCTTCGCCGCCTGCGCGGCCGCGCCTTCGTCCTTGGTCAGGTAGCGCAAGACCGCCACCAGGAATGCCCCGGCCTCCTGGTCGGTTGGTTCCATCGCGATCGCGGCGCGCTCATCCTTCGCCGCGGTGGTCGGATCCTTATCGAGCGCGACCGCGATATCACCCAGTACCTTGAGATCCAGGGCGCTTCGTGGCTGGAGTTTCAGCGCGGCTTGATAGGCGCTCTTGGCAACCGCGTAGTCCTGGGCGAAGATCGCAACGTCGCCGAGCTGTTCGCGCAAGCCGGCATCGTCCGGCGATAGGGTGGCGGCGCGCTGCAGATATTCGGTGGCGCCGGTCAGGTCCTGGCGGCCGATCGAGAAGCGGGCCAGCTCGAGCAGCCGTTCCACCCAGCTCGGCTGAGCGCCGGCGGCCAGCTTGAGGTGGTCGAGCGCCTGTGGATAGTTCTTTTGGTCGCGGTAGAAGTTGGCCCAGTTGCGTTCGACCTCGGCTCGGTCGTATGGCGATCCATTCTTGGCGAGGTCGGCGCCTTTCTTCAGCTGGGTCTGAGCGTCGGCGTAGCGGCCGACGTCGGCGAGAGCCTCACCGTAGAACGCCCGCGCGAGCGCGGAAGTCGGGGCCGCCTTGATGGCGGTCGCCCCGTCGCGGGCGGCGCCCTGCAGGTCGCTGGTCCAGTCCTCGACCCGGGTCAGGACCGTGAGCACGAAGCCATCGTTCGGCGCCAGCTTTTGCGCCTTGAGCGCCTCGTCAAGCGCCGGCTTCGGCTTCGTTTCGTAGTTGAGCACGAGCGCGTAGGTCGCGTGGTCCCGGGCATCCTGCGGATGGGCGCGAATCAGGTCCTGGAGCTGGGCCGTTGCCGCCGCGTATCTGTTCTTGAACATCAGGTCGAGCGCCGACTGCGCGCTCGGCCCGCTTGGCTTTGGTGCGACCGAATCGCAGCCGGCCAGCGCAAGCAGGGCGAAAAGGACCAGGACCGCGCCCCGCCGCCTCACAGCTGTCAGTTTATCGGGCGCACTTTAAGAACTCGTTAGGCCGTGTATCAGGGTCGCGGGATTTCCCGCGTGTGTCACGGTCGCGGAATTCCTGCGTGTAACCAAATTGTCACGGCCCCGTACCTCGCGTCGTGGCGCGGGTCACATATTCTCCGGCCCATGACGGAGCGTGCTCGCAAGCTCGACGCGAGCCGACTCCGCGTCATCTCGGGCGGCAGCCCCACGCCGGCGCCGTCGTACCGGCTACTGACGCAGGTCAGCGCGGCTCTGAGCACCTCCCTCGACCTGGATCGCACGCTCAAAGAAATCCTGGAACGGATGAACGCCCTGGTCGCCTTCGACGCGGCGACCGTGTTCCTGCTCGATGACTCGCGGACGGAGTTGCACGTCAAGGCGGCCCTGGGCGTGCCGGTGGCGCTCAAAGAGGTCAAGAGCTTCAAGGTCGGCGAGGGCGTGGTCGGCTGGGTGGTGCGACACGGAGCGACGGCCCTGATTCAAGACTCGTCGAAGGATGCTCGTTACAAGGCCACCGGGCCGGAACGACGACCGAAGACCGTGCTGGCTGCGCCGCTGCGGGCCCAGGACAACTTGCTTGGGGCGTTGGTGCTGGTTCGCTCCGCCAAGGAACCGTTCGGCCCCGAGCACCAGCGCCTGGTTGAAGCCATTGCCAGCCAGGCGGCGGTCGCCATCGACCACGCCCGTCTCTACGAGACCGAGCGCGCCTCCCGCCGGCGGGCCGAAGCCCTACTCGCCACGGCTCAGGCCGGCAGTGAGGCGGTCGCCACGCCGGAATTGCTGCAGCGGGCCGTTAAACAGGTGGCTTTCGCCATGCGTGCTACTGCCGCCGCCGTCATCCTGCCGGACGAGGAGGGCGAGATCATCGAGGCGGCGTTCGATGCCTCAGATCCGCCGGCCTTCGGCCTGGACTCGCTTCGCAGCCAGCCGCTCACGGCGCTGCCGCTGCTGGCTGCGGTGCGCGGCGCCCACGGGCCGCTGGTTGTGCATCGGGCTACCCGGCCGTCACTGCTCGATGATGTCTTCTGGACGCGCAGCGAGGCGCAGGTGCTGGCGGCGGTGCCGGTTGCGTGGCAGGATCGCATGATCGCCGCGCTGGTCGTGGGCTTTGCCGATGCCGACCGGTTGATCCCATCGGAGCTCGAACTGCTGGACGAGGTCGGCCGCCAGCTCGCGCTCGGCATGGAGCGCCTGCGGCTGCAGGCGCGCGTCCAGGATCAGCAAAACGAGATGGCGGTGGTGGCCGAGCGAAACCGGATCGCCCGGGATATGCACGACGGACTGGTGCAGTACGTCTATGCCCTTGGCCTCCAGCTCGAGCACGCTCGGGATCTGGCCACTGCCCAGCCGGATGGGGTGACGCCCGTGCTGACGGGCGCCATCCAGCAGACGAACCACGTGCTCTCGGAGATGCGGACCTTCATCTACCAGCTGCGGCCGATCATCATGCAGGAAAAGCAAATCGGCGAATGGGTGATCGATCTCTGCCGCCACTTCCAGCAGGCGACCGGGATCCCGCTGCATGCCGAGGTCGGCGCGTCCGCTGGCCAGGAGCTCTCGCCGGAGGCCTCCATCGCCCTTTTCAGGATCATCCAGGAAGCACTGGCCAACATCTACAAGCATGCCCACGCCAGCCGGGCGACCCTGTCGCTGGACTTCAGCGTCGACGGGGCGCGGCTGGTGATCGAAGATGACGGCCGGGGCTTCGAGGTGGACGCCCGCACAGTTCCCGACATCGAGCACGGACATGGGCTTACGAACATCGACGAGCGCGTCCGCGAGCTGGGGGCCAGCCTGCAGCTGGAGAGCGCCCCCGGCGCCGGCACCCGGCTGGTGGCGGTGTTCCCCTACACCCGGAGCGCGCGATCGTGAGCGGCACGACGAGGACCGTGCGGCTGCTGATCGCTGATGACCACGAGATGGTCCGGCTGGGGCTGCGATCGATCCTCGAGTCCGATCCGCGGATCCGTGTCGTCGGTGAAGCCGCGTCGCCGCAGGATGCCGTTTACCAGGCGGCCTTGCTGCGGCCCGATGTCGTGCTGCTCGACGTGCGGATGCCGGGCGGCAGCGGCATCGATGCCTGTCGGGAGATCCTGGGACGCAACCTGGGGAGCAAGGTCATCATGCTGACCTCCTTCGCGGACGAGGACGCGGTCTATGAATCGATCATGGCTGGCGCCTCTGGATATCTGCTCAAGGAAATCAACAAGGCTGCCTTGATCGACGCCGTGATGGCCGTCTCCGACGGCCGGTCGCTACTCGATCCAGAGGTCACCCGCAAAGTCCTGGAACGAATCCGGAAGATGGCGGCCAGCTCGGACGAGGTGGTCCGCGCCGCGCTCTCGGACCAGGAAAAACGGGTGCTGCGGCTGGCTGCTCAGGGAAAGACGAACAAACAGATCGCCGCGGATCTGTTTCTGTCCGACAAGACCGTCAAGCATCACATTTCGAACATCCTGAGCAAGCTCAACCTGAGCTCCCGTGCGCAGGCCGCCGTCTGGGCTACCCAGCATGGGTTACTGGACGAGTTCCCCGAACGCAAGGCGAGCTGACCACCTCGCCGGGCGCCAGTCCGGCCAATCGGCGGCGGAATCAGCCGAACTGCACGTTTTGCTAACGGAGCGGCTTGCGCCGGGTATCCGCCGTTTGGCCGTAGGTCGGGCTATGTGGCGGATAAGCCAGGGGGTCGGCGCAGGCTACGCTCCTCGGTGCGTGGCTGACGTGTGGCTGATTTATCCAGGAGGACCGCATGCTGCTCGTTGACAAGCTCAACAAAGGCAAGCTTCCGGAAAAACCGGAGGGCGGCGAGCCGGCGCCTACCCCTGGGCTCTCCAGCCTGGTGGTCAAGCCGACCAACATTACGGCCCGCATTGCGAACGTCGACCGCATCAAGAAAACCGTCCACGAGCGGCTGATCACGTCGCTCGGTCTCAACTCGGACAGCTACAGCGCGGATATCGTCCAGCGTCAGATCGGAGTGCTCGTCGACGAGTACTGCGACGAAGCAAAGCTCAAGCTCACCAAGCATGACAAGGAAGAGCTTGCCGAGCTGATCCTGCACGACGTCCTCGGCCTGGGGCCGCTGGAGTCGCTGCTCGAGGACCCGGAAGTGAGCGAAATCATGGTCAACGGGCCCAAGACGATCTTTACCGAACGCCGAGGCCGGATCACGCAGGCCGACCTGGAGTTCGAAAGCGAGATGCAGCTGCGCAAGGTGATCGACCGGATCGTGGCGCGTATCGGACGCCGGGTCGACGAGTCGTCGCCCATGGTCGACGCTCGCCTTCAGGACGGTTCGCGCGTCAACATCGTGATTCCGCCGCTGGCGGTGCAGGGTTCGAGCATCACCATTCGAAAGTTCTCGCGCGTGCCCTACAAGGTTCAGGATCTAGTCAATTTCGGCACCCTGAATCACGACATGGCGAACTTCATCCGGGCCTGCGTCCGCTCGCGGATCAGCATGGTCGTCAGTGGAGGTACCGGCTCCGGCAAAACGACCACCCTCAACGTCCTCTCGAACTTCATCCCCGACACCGAGCGGGTGGTCACCGTCGAGGACACCGCCGAGCTGCAGCTCCGGCAGCGCAACCTGGTGTCACTCGAGGCGCGCAGCGCCAACGTCGAAGGCCGCGGCGCGGTCGCGATTCGGGACCTGGTCATCAACGCCCTGCGGATGCGGCCCGACCGAATCGTGGTCGGTGAGTGCCGCGCTGCGGAGACCCTGGACATGTTGCAGGCGATGAACACAGGTCACGACGGCAGCATGACGACCGTCCATGCCAACAGTCCCAAAGATGCGATCAACCGGATGGAGACGATGGTCATCATGGGAGGCTCCGACCTCCCGTTCCAGGCCATTCGCGAGCAGATCGTCGGCGGCATCACCCTGCTCGTTCAGCAGGCGCGCCTGCGCGACGGCCGGCGGGTGGTGACCCACATCTCCGAAATCACCGGTATCAGCGGCAGCAATATTCAGCTACAGGACATCTGCCTGTTTGACCAGACCGGTATCGATGACGAAGGCAATGTGTTGGGGACCTTCCGCTGGACCGGGGTGATTCCGAAGCTGCTGCCGCGGCTGAAAGCGAACGGTGAAGACTTCCCGCTCGAGGTTTTCGGGCAGACCGGGCTGCAGGTGATCGAGGGCCAGAGTCAACCCGCCGGCGGTCAGGCGGCGCGGCGCGCCACGGCGGACTGACCCATGCCCAGGTGGTCGTTCTCCCGGCGGCGGCAGCCGGAGAAGCCAACGCCCGCCGCCAAGTCCGCCGCCCCCTCGCCGGCTGCGGCGAAGCCGACGCCCGCCCCCAACGCTCCGGCGCGCCGCGCTTCGGACGTAGCACCCGACAACCGGTCGCTGGCAGTGCAGCTCGAGGAAGCCAACGTCACCCAGGCCCGCCTGCGCCAGGACCTCGCCGAGCTTCTCAAGGCGCATCGGCAGCAAGGCCGGGTCCTTGAACGCAATCAAAAGCTACTCGAGCAGACCGAGCAGGAGCTCGCTCGTCATCGAAGCCGGGCTGGAGCGCTCGAGGTTGATGTCGCCGAGCAACGCAACCTGGCCGGCCAGCATGCCACCCGAGTCCAGGAGCTGGAGCAGATTGCCGACAAGCATGCCACGCTGCAGACGGCCTATGAAGCGGTGGACCGCGAGCGGCAGGACCTCACTGAGCGCCTCGCGGATTTGACCCGCAGCCGGGCCAATGCGACGGCCGAACGCGACCGGCTCGCCAGCCAGCTGGCGACCGCCCACGCCACCATCGCGGCGCGAGACGCCGAAGTCGCGGCCCTGAAGGTCGAACAGGACGCAGTTGAAGCACGGGTCAACCAGCTCCAGGCGCAGGTCGAAAAGCTGACGAAAGATAACGCCGCCGTCCATCACGAACTGGAACGCGCCCTCGAATCCCAGGCTGTCCATCATCGGCTGCAGCTGGAGTTCGATGCCCTGTCGGCGCGATGGGACGTCGCCCGCGCCCAGCTTGCCGAGGCGGAGCAGGCCTTGAAGACATCGCAGGCCACCATCAAGGCGGCGCAGCGGCTTTCCGCCTCGGTGGAGTGGCGCACCGCCCTGGACGGCGTGCTGGACGCGGCCTCTGAGCTGGTCCGCTTCGAGCGCGGCACGCTGGCCCTGGTCGACGAGCTTCAGGAAGAGCTCAAGGTGGAAGCGGCGCGCAACAGCCCGATCGCGATCAGTGAAATGTCTCGCTTCAAAGTGGGCGAAGGCATCGCCGGCTGGGCGCTGTCGCATCGCGAGCCAGTCCTCGTCCGCGATAGCCGGTCCGACGCTCGCTTCAAAGCGTCCGATCCAAAACATCAGCCACGCTCGTTCATCGCCGTGCCACTCCTGGCCGACAAAGAGGGACTCGGCGTCCTGACGCTGGCGCGGTCGGCCAGCGATCCTTTCTCGGAGCACGACCTGCGCAACCTCGCCCGAGTGGCCACCGATGCATCGAACGCCCTCATCAACGCCCGCCTCGTCGATCTGCTGAAGCAGCGGGAGGATCGGCTGACGACGCTCGTCCGCAAGGCGCGGGAACTCTCTATGGCGAATGACATAAAGCAGGTGGTCACGTTCGTTCTCTCCAGCGCGACGGAGCTGGTGGGCGGCAAGGCCGCGTTGCTGGCGCTCCGCAATCAAAAGACCTCTGAGCTGGAGGTGACCGGCTCGCTTGGTGTGGCGGAGGCCATCATCCAGCAACGGATCGCCTGGGGCGCCCCGGCCGCGGGCGACGTCATGCGCGGCGGCAAAGCTTGGGTCTCGCCGATGCGGGACATGCTGCCCCCCAATCTGGTGGAGACCGTCGAGGGGGCCGGGCTGAAGATGATCGTGTCGGTGCTCTGCGGTTCGGCGACGCAACCGGAGGCGACCGAGGAAGGCGCGCTGCTCAGTCGCTCCGAGGTCGAAGTGCCAGACCAGGTCAGCGGCGTGCTGAACGTTTACCGCGATACGCTCGATCCGATCCCGGCCGGAGACCTCGAGCAGCTGAAGGCCTTTGCCGAGCAGGCCTCGGTCGCCATCCAGAATGTGCGGCGCTGGGATCGCGTGAAGGAACAGCTGCAGGCCACCTCGTCGATGAACACCCGGTTGATGGGCCGCGAGCGCTACATCAACCAGCTGCTGTTCCGTATCCAGCAGCTCGAGCAAGAGCTCGGCCGTTACAAAGCTGCCTGATTAAGGTTCGCAGCGATACCACTCGAACAGAGGGGTACGGGCTCGCGCCAATGATTTTCTGACGATTGAGGACAATCCACTCATGCTCGGGGGAGGCCGGCTGTGGCGGCACGCAGACTTCGTCAAGCTCTGGGCCGGCCAGACCATCAGCGTCGTCGGAAGCCAGGTCACTGTCCTGGCACTACCGACCATCGCCATCCTCACGTTGCACGCGACCGCTGCGCAGGTTGGGCTGCTGGCCTCGCTCGAGCGGCTCGCCTTTCCAGTCCTGGCCCTGTTCGCTGGCATCTGGATTGACCGCGTCCGCCGCCGCCCGCTGATGATCGCCGCCGACGCCCTGCGGGCCGCGGCTCTGCTTTCGATTCCCCTGGTCGCCGCGACTGGCACGCTCACGCTGCTCCAGCTCTACGCGGTGGCCGCCATCGTCGGCGTTGGCACGGTGGTCTTCGACATCGCGTATCTCGCCTATGTTCCGTCGCTGACTGGCCGCGCCGACCTGTTGGAAGCCAACACCAAGCTCGA
>VBJI01000014.1 GCA_005880875.1 Chloroflexota bacterium | reverse complement strand
TCTTCCTCTGCCTTGGCGGGTGGGCGCTCCTTCGGCTTGCGGTTCGCGCCGGGCGCCGGCGGGCGCTCTTCAGCGGGACGTTCTGGCTGACCTTTCCTGAGTTCGCCCGCTACCGGATCCGGCGACTCTGGCCGGCTGGGCTCGGGCTGGCCGGGCTCATCCTACTAATGTGGGGCCTGGTTCTCCTGTTCCGCTGGTTGCTCGCCTATTACGACGCCCGCCTGGGGCATCCCCTCACCTGAGCCCTTAGGCAGCGCCCTGCCCCGGCCGGCTGGCCGGCTCTTCGAGGAACCCGAGCACCAGCCGGTTAAAGCGGTCCGGTTCCTCCATCTGCGGCGTGTGACCACTGTCTTCGAAGATCTCGATCCGTCCGTTGGGCAGTCGCTTCAGCGCCGACTCCGCGTGGCCGGGCGGAAAGATGTGATCATGCCGGCCCCAGACCAGCAGGGTGGGCATGCGCAGCTCAGGCAGGCGCGCTTCGACCACCACCCCGTCTCGTAGCGATCGCATGCCGGCGATCGAGCGAAGCGCAGATAGATACGCCGCGCGGTACTCAGGTTTCGATAACAGCGCGCCATGATCGGCGATCCGCTGATTGCTCCAGATCGAGTCCACCCGTCCCGGCCGGTTCAGATACCAGCCCCAGAAGCGGCGGATGGTCGCTGGATTCATGCGTCGTAGCGCCCGGGCGGTCCCGCTCAGCGTGAGCTCGCCCAAGCCCCTCGTCAGCAGAATGCGATACGCGAGCACCCGGCGGGGCGGTCCGACGCCGAGCGCGTCCACCAGGATCAGGCGCTCGACCTGCTCTGGGGCGCTCAGCGCCAGGCCAAGCGCGACCCGGCCCCCCATCGAGACCCCCATCACGGCGGCCCGCGGCAGGCCTTCGGACGCCATCAGGTCGGATACCGCTTTGACGAAGACGTCGATCGTGTACTCGAGCACCGGTCTGTCGGACTGGCCGAAGCCCGGCAGGTCGATCGCAATCACCCGATGCTGCGCGGCCAGTGGCTCGAGGTTGTAGTAGAACTCGACCGCCGCCGAGCTGCCCAGCCCGTGCACCAGCACGAGCGGTGAACCGCTGCCGCCGCAGAAATAGTGGAGCTTGACGCCGTCGACGACAACGGTCCGGCTGTCGAACGACGGAAACGACGCCGCCATGACCCTGAGTCTATCGATGCCGGCGCGGCATCAGCCGCGGCTTCGAAGGGAAACGGGGGCGACGAAGCCAAAGTAGGCGAGCACCGCTCCGCTGACCAGGTGAAGCCCGATGTCGGCCTGACCGAGATAGAGCAACCCGAATGGGTTGGGAGCACCGGTGCCAATCACGCCGAGGAGCAGCAGGATGACGCCCACCACCTTGCAGAACGTTCTCGCGTTCGCCAGGCTGCTGGTCGCCGCCAGGCCGGCGACGCCGATCACGACGTGCACGACGTTATGCAACAGGTTGACCTGGAAGATGCCGAATAAGGCGCGATCAGTCTGCGTGTCGGAGCCGCCCAGAGAGGGGATGAATCCGAGCACACCAGCCGCCAGATAGATCGCTCCGAAGATGAGCGCCGCCGCTTGCAGCGTCGATCGCTTGCCCATTCTCGCCACCCCCGCAAAAGGTCAGCGCTAGCTTACGGCGGGGTTAACGCTCGCAGCTGCCGGTAAGCCCGCTCGATCCGAGTGGCCGCCTCGCCGTGCAGCTCCGGCAGGTTCACGGCGACGTTGCCCAACGCTCCGTGGAATCCAGCTTCCAGCAGCTCGTTGCCAACCGCCAGGTCCGAGGCGGTCATCTCCCAGGCGCGCGTGCTCGCCGCCGCGGCCAGCGCAAGCGCGCGGGCAGCCGCGGTCGCGACCGCGAGCGGCACTGCGAGCTGGTCGAGTTCGGGATGAAGGGCATTCAGCGCGCTGCGATCCGGCTCCGCCGTGGCCTTGCGGGCACTGAGCTTGGCCACCATGCTGACCAGCGCCGCACCGAGGGCGGCGCTCAGCGCCGCGGCACTACCGCCACCCGGAACGGCCGCGGTAGACCGAAG
This sequence comes from Chloroflexota bacterium, assembly GCA_005880875.1. Lineage (GTDB taxonomy): Bacteria > Chloroflexota > Dormibacteria > CF-121 > CF-121 > CF-13. Next base: position 17,999 of record VBJI01000014.1, on the reverse strand, counting down.
CGCGGCCAGGTACTCCTCGACGGTCTGCTGCTTGACCGCGGTCATTCGGCCGCCCACACCTTCTTTTCCAGGACCTGATCCATGCGAAAGGCGGGCTCGATCACCGCGTCCTTGATCACGCCGACGGCCGCCGCCAGCGGGATCGTCCCAACGATTTCGGATGCCTCCAGCTCCACGCCGCGCTCGCGAGCGGCCTCGCGGATGACGGTGAAGACCTTCCAGATGTTCGTAACCCGGTAATCCGTCAGATTCATGGAGACCTGAACGAGTCCACGATCGGCGAGGGCGAAACCCAAGGCTTTGACGTTCGGCAGGCCACCCGATGAGGCGCGGATCATTCGGGCGATGTCCTTCGCCACCCGCAGGTCAGTCGTCTTGAGGTTGACGTTGTAGGCGATCAATGGGATACGGGCCCCCACCGCCGTCGCGCCGGCGCTCGGATGCACCCGGGCTGCACCGACATCGGGGCCCCGATCCGGGTCGCCAATGCGCTCCACAAGCTCTTCGAACCCGCCGCGACGCACCCGCTCCAGCTCACGACGCTCCGGCCTGGTGGCGGCCTCGCCGTAGAAGTACACCGGAACGTGGAGCTCCTTCCACAGTCGCTCGCCGAAGGCCTTCGCCAGCCCGACGCAAACCTCCATCGGCAGATCGGCGAAGGGCACGAAGGGCACGACGTCGGTCGCCCCCATTCGGGGATGCTCGCCGCGGTGCTCACGCAGGTCGATCCGCTCGCTGGCCACGGCCGCACCGGCCATCCCCGCGTCGACGGCGAGATCGGGCTCGGCGACAAAGGTGACCACCATCCGGTTATGGGCCGCATCCGCCTGTACGTCGATCACCCGGGCGCCCGCGCCACGGATGGCATCGGCGATGGCGGTGATCACCTCGATGCGACGCCCTTCGGAGAAATTCGGAACGCACTCTACGAGGGGTGCCACACCAGGCCTCCCACGATCGTCTGCAGCACGCGGTTCACGCCGAGATAGTAGGGAATGGCTTCCGGCGTCTCGGCGTCCAGCAGGATGCAATCCGCGAAGCTGCCGACTCGAAGGCAGCCCGCCAGGCCCTCCAGGTTCAGCGAGCGGGCCGCGTGAACGGTCGCGCCGACCAGCACCTCGATGGCGGTCATGCCCCATTCGACGCAGGCCAGGCTCATGGCGAACGGCAGGCTCTCGGAATTGCTCGTCCCCGGGTTGAGGTCGCTGGCGATCGCCATCGGAAGCTTCGCCTTGCGCATGGCGTCGATCGGCGGTCGCGGGCTTTGCGTCGTGAAGTTCGCCGCCGGACAGAGGACGGCCACGGTTCCGGCTTTCGCCAGGGCCTTCACCTGGGTGGGTGTGACGAATTCGAGATGGTCCGCGCTGCTCGCGCCGAGCTCGGCCGCGATCTGAGGCCCCTCACCCGGCGCCAGCTGCGCCGCGTGGACCCGCAGCTGATAGCCGAGCGTCTTCGCCCGGGTCAGGATGGCGCGCGTCTCGGCCGCGGAGAAGGCCGGCTCGTCGCACCAGGCGTCGCAATATTCCGCCCGCAGCTCGAAGGCAGGCAGCATCTCCTCCGTGAGCATCCGCACGTAGGCCGTGCGGTCGACGCCCGACGGCACGACGTGAGCGCCCAGGAAGGTCGGCACGATCCGTAGAGGGGTGCGGCGGCTCAGGCCCAGGAGGACGTCGAACGATTTGGCCTCCTCGTCGAGGTCGAGACCGTAGCCGGTTTTCGCCTCGATGGTGGTGGTGCCGTTCGCGAGGAACCGGTTCGCACGCGGCTGCGCCAGCTCGAGCAACGTGGCGACATCCGCCTCGCGAGTGGCGCGGACGGTGCGCGCAATGCCGCGCTCGTCAGCCTGCTGCGCTCGGTATGACGCGCCGGTCGCCCGCTCCAGGAACTCGTCGGCGCGGCTCCCAGCAAAGACCGGGTGGGTGTGGGCGTCCACCAGACCAGGCAAGACGCAGGCGCCGGCGGCTTCGACCTGGTCGCCGTCGAGCTCGACCTCCCGTTCCAGCTGGCGGTCCGGGCCGATCCAGACCACGCGACCCTGTCGTGCGGCCAGGGCGCCGTCCGTGACCCGGCCGAGGGGATCGGCGTCCGTGGGCTGCATGGTCGCCAGCTGACCCGCGTGCCGAAGGACGAAGTCGGCGCGGATCACTTCCGGGTCAATCGGCCCGGTCGATGCCGTGCTCGCGGGCGACGTCGATGGCCGTCTCATAGCCGGCATCGGCATGACGGATCACGCCCATCCCGGGATCGGTGGTCAGCACCCGTTCGAGCCGCTCGGCCATTCCCTGGGTGCCGTCCGCGACCACCACCATCCCGGCGTGGATCGAGTTGCCGATGCCGACCCCGCCGCCGTGATGGACCGAGACCCAGCTGGCGCCGGCGGCGGTATTGACCAGCGCATTGAGGATCGGCCAGTCCGCGATCGCATCGCTCCCATCCCGCATCCCCTCGGTCTCGCGATAGGGCGACGCCACCGAACCCGCGTCGAGGTGGTCGCGGCCGATCACGATCGGCGCCCGCAACTCGCCGGACTTCACCAGCTCGTTGAATCGCAGCCCTACCCGGGCACGCTCCCCATAGCCGAGCCAGCAGATGCGGGCCGGCAGGCCCTGGAACTGGACCCGCTCACGGGCCAGCCGCAACCACCGATGCAGCGGCTCGTTGTCGGGCAGCGCCTCCATGACGGCGCGATCGGTTCGATAGATGTCCTCCGGCTCACCGCTCAGCGCCACCCACCGAAACGGCCCTTTACCCTCGCAGAAGAGGGGCCGGATGTAGGCCGGCACGAAGCCGGGAATCTGGAACGCGCTGGCCACACCGGCGTCTTGCGCCTGGCCGCGCAGGTTGTTGCCGTAGTCGAACGTCTCGGAGCCCGCGCTCTGAAACCCGAGCATGGCGACCACGTGGTCGCGGATCGAATGCTTGACCATCTCGAGGTATTCCTGCGGGTCACGCGCCCGCAGGTCTGCCGCTTCGTCGACACTGAGCGGCGCCGGGATGTACCCTCGCAGGGGATCGTGCGCCGAGGTCTGGTCGGTGACGACGTCGGGCTGAAACCCTCGGCGAAGCAGCTCGGGATAGACCTCGGCCGCGTTGCCCACGACCCCGATCGATGCCGCCACCTGCTTCTGCCGCGCCTCCTCCGCCCAACGCACGGCCTCATCCAGGTGCGCGGTGGCGCGGTCGAGATAGCCAGTCTTGAGCCGGCGTTCGATGCGCGATGCATCCACCTCGACGCACAGCGCGACACCCTCGTTCATGGTGATGGCGAGGGGCTGAGCGCCACCCATGCCCCCGAGCCCGCTGGTCAGCACGATGCGGCCGCGCAGGGTACCGTCGAATCGTTTGGCGGCGAGCGCGCCGAACGTTTCGTAGGTGCCTTGCAGGATGCCCTGGCTGCCGATGTAGATCCAGCTTCCGGCCGTCATCTGGCCGTACATGATCAGGCCGAGCCGTTCCAGCTCCCAGAAGGTCTCCCAATTCGCCCAGCGCGGCACCAGCAGGCTATTGGCCAGAAGGACGCGCGGGGCATATTCGTGGGTGCGGAAGATGCCGACCGCCTTGCCGGACTGCACGAGCAGCGTCTCGTCGTCCTTGAGCCGTTGCAGCGCCGCGACGATGGCGTGGAAGGCCGGCCAGTCGCGTGCCGCCTTTCCGCTGCCCCCATACACCACCAGATCTTCCGGCCGCTCGGCCACTTCGGGATCGAGGTTGTTGCAGAGCATGCGCAGCGCGGCCTCCTGCTGCCAGCCCCTCGTGCTGAGCTGCGAGCCGCGCGCCGCCCGAATCGGGGTCGCGATCGTCATGCGGGGACCAGAGGCCTGGCTAATTCGCCAATTCTTGCCAGTTTCCCGCTGTGGACCAGGTCGATGGCGACCTGGATCTCAGGCTCGAGGACCCGGTCGTGGTCGAGGGATGGCACCGTCTCGCGGATCGCCGCGTGCGCCTCACCGGTCAATCGTCCGGGCTTCAGCGGGCTGAGCAGATCGATCCCCTGCGCCGCGCCCAGAGCTTCGAGCGCGAGGATCGCCTCCAGGTTGGTCGCCGCCTGGCGGGCCCGCTGCGCGCTGTGCCAACCCATGCTGTTGTGATCCTCCTGGTCCGCCGAGGTGGGCAGGGAATGCACACTGGCCGGCATGGCGAGCAGCTGGTTGTCGGTGACCAGCGCGGCAGCGGTGTATTGGAGCAGCATGTAGCCGGAGTCGAGCCCCGAGTGCCGGGTCAGAAACGCCGGCAGCTCGGAGAGGAACCCCGAGAGCATCCGGAACAGCCGGCGCTCCGAGATACTGCCGAGCTCGCTGAGGCCGATAATCGCCGCATCGAGCGCGATGGCCAGGGGCTCGCCATGGAAGTTGCCGCCGGAGAGGACCGCCTCGTCAGCAGCGAACACCAGCGGATTGTCGGTGCCGGCATTGAGCTCGACGTCGAGCACCCGTCGCAGATAATCGATCGCGTCCGCGCAGGCGCCGTGCACCTGGGCCGCGCAGCGCAGCGAGTAGGCATCCTGCACTCGATCGCAGAGCACGTGGGATTCGGCGATGCCGCTGCCGTCGGTCAGGGCGAAGATTCGGGCGGCCGACGCGACCTGTCCGGGATGCGGGCGCGCCCGATGGATCCGTGGATCGAAGGCGGTGCGCGAGCCGCGCAACGCCTCCACGCTGAGCGCGGCGACCACGTCGGCGGTGAGCAATAACCGATGCGCATCGTCAAGCACCAGGCTGGCCGCGCCCGTCATGAAATGCGTGCCGTTGAGGACGCTGAGCGCATCCTTCGCCTGGAGCTCGATGGGCTCGAGACCGGCATCGCGCAGCGCGTCCCTTCCCGGCCGCCGTTCCCCCTTCCACCAGACGGCGCCATCGCCGATCAGCACCAGGCCCACATGGGCCGAAGGAGCCAGGTCGCCGCTGGCGCCCAGCGAACCCTTCTCCGGTACCCAGGGGCAGATGTCGTGGTTCAGCAGGTCGATGAGCCGCTCGGCAACCGGTGGGCTTACCCCCGAGGCACCCTGACAGAACTGGTTCACCCGGACCAGCATGCCGGCCCGTACCACCTCTTTCGGGAGCGGCGGCCCCACCCCAACCGCGTGACTCATGAGCAGGTTGCGCTGCAGCTGACGGCTGTCGGCCGGAGGAATTCGCACGTTCTTCAACGCGCCGTCCCCGGTGGTCAGTCCGTACACGACGCGGTTTTCCGCCACCAGCCGATCGACGAGGTCGCGGGCGGCCTTCAGTCGCATGTTCGCCTCGGGACCGAGGCTCACCCGCTCGCCGTGGCGGGCCACCCGCACCACATCGGCAACCTTCAGCGACTGGCCGTCGAGTGTGATGGACAAGGCTCTGCCAATGTTACGCACCTAAACGGGATGGGATTCGGGCGCTGTTCGGCAGTAGAATTGGCTCGCACGTTTTGGTCAGCACAATAGCCCGGCTCGGGCGAGGAGACCGGGAATGAACATCGCGTCCGTCGGACGCCTCGCGCTGGGCGCAGTTCTCGCTCTCACGCTCGGCGCATGTACGGCTCCCGGACCTGGGGTCGTGAAGACGACGCCGTCGGCGCTGGCGATCACCAGCCCGACGCCGCCGGCCATCACGCCACCCACCAGCCTGGTGCGGCCGGGATCCCTGACCTTCCTGTCCGACACCACCTATCCGCCCCAGGAATCGATCGACCCGTCGAGCCAGCAAGCGGTCGGCTTCGACATCGACATCGCCCAGGCCATCGCGGCCAAGATGGGCCTGTCGGCCACCATCCAAAATACGAACTCGCCGCAAATCGTCAGCGCGCTGCTCGCCAAGAAAGGCGATGCGATCATCTCGGCGCTGCAGATCACGCCGGACCTCGAGCGCCAGGTCGCGTTGGTCGCCTACTTCCAGGCCGGCCAGTCGATCCTGGTTCGCAAGGGAAACCCGTCGGCGATCAGTGGTCTGCTTGACCTCTGCGGCAAGAATGTCGCAGTGCAGGTGCAGAGTCCGGAGGAGAACACCATCGACGAGGCGAATGGGGGCGTCTGTAAGGACTCGAAGATCAAGAAGCAGGTTTACCCCACCGACCTGCAGGCGGTGCTGATCCTCAAGCAGCACGGGGTCGAGGCCGCACTCGACGATTCACCGGTGGCGGCGTACTTCGTCAAGCAGACGCCGGACCAGCTCGACCTGGCCGGTGCACCCCTCAAAACCAATCCGGAGGGCATTGCGGTCGACCCCAAGAATGGCGAACTGCTAAGAGCCGTCCAGCAGGCGATGATGGCGATCTACAAGGACGGCAGCTATCGGCAGATCCTCACCAAGTGGAACTTGCTCGACGGCGAGATCCCCGCGTCGCAAATCGTCGTCAATCCTAGCCCGACGACAAGCTAGCGGCGGCCGGCGGCCTCCGGCGGCTCGACCTTCCAGTCGGCATCCTCTTCCTGCGCGGGCGGGCTCGCGATCCGACGGTGGTACATCTCGATCCGGATGATGCCGGCGATGGTCAGCGCCAGCACCAGCCCGATGCCGAGCACGGCCTGGTTGCGAGAGGTCGTCACCGAGAGACTGCTGTCGGAAAACGCCGGGCCCTGGAGCAGGTTGAGCAGCACACCGCTCAGCCCCCCGACGGCCACCGAGGCCAGCACCACGGCCGCCGCCAGCCGGGCAAGGAGCGATTCCAAGGTTCCGAGCATGAGCCAGCGATCGCGCGCCATCACGGTGATCGCCCCAAACGCAAGCAGCATGAGGAGCAGCAGGATGACGGATTCGATCAGGCCGTATCGGTAGAAGCTTGCCGCCTGGTCCATCACCCCATCATCGTAGGGCGGAGCCGATCAGGTTAGCTCGCGAAGCGGGCCTGAAGGGCCAGCAGCTCGGCCTGGGCGTCGGCCATGGCCTTCGACGGGCTGGCGGTGCCCAGCACCAGGTCGTGGAGATGGCGCTGCAGGACCGCCGAGGATTCGACGTAGTGCACCAGCTTCGGACGCGGGCGGGCATTCGCCAGGTTGGTGAGAAACACATCGATCTGCGGGTTTGTCTTGCGCATGTCGGCGGATTTCTGCAACGAGCTCCAGATCGGTAATTGGCCGCTCTGCTGCGCCTGGACTTCCGGACTCGTCAGGTAGCGGAGCCAGGCGACCGCCAGGTCCGTGTGCGCACTGTTCGCCAGGACGCCCAGCCCGAGGAACCCGCTGACCGATGAGGCCGGTTTGCCGGTGGAGGCCGCGGCCGGGATCGCGGCAACGGCTCCCTGCCCGATGATCTGCGAGAAGACCGGGTCGTTCATCGCGCCCCAGACAAAGTTCCAGTTCGTCGTGAACGTCACGCCGCCCGAGAGGAAGGCCCGCATCGCATCGGGCTCTGTGCTGGCGGCGATCTCGGCGCGCACCAGGTGTTCGTCGATCAGCTGGCGCATGAACGCGGCCGCCCGCTGGGCGGGCTGCTGGAGCAACAGCGGCTTGCCGGCCGGGTCGAAGAGATCGCCACCGAATTCGCCGGTGATCCGTACGAAGTCAGAGACGAGCCCTTCATCCTGCGACCAGGAGTCGGTGTAGGGGGTCACGCGCGCGCGGAGGGCGGTCATTTGCTGGTACCAATCCTCCAGAGTTTTTGGCGGGCTCGTGAACCCGGCCGCACTCAGCTGAGCTTTGTTGTAGTAGAGGCTCTGCACGTTGAGCACGTGCGGCATGGCCCAGTTCGTGCCCGTGTATGAAAAGGCATCGAGCAAGCTGGGCATCAGGTCCGACCTCGCGTCATCGGGGATTTGATCCTTCAGGCTGAGCAGCTGCTTGCGGCTGGCAAACTCCGGCACCCACACCTGGTCCAGCGCGACCACGTCGTATGGTGCCGGCTTCGACAACCCCGCCGCCAGAATGCTCTCGTACAGCTCGCGGTAGTGTGCGGTCTCAATCGAGACGAACACCTTGTCGCCGTGCAGGCTCCGGAACTTGCTGGCCAGCGTTTGGAGGACGGCCGGGTCATAACCGACCTGGTCGAACAGCAGCGATCGGATCACCGTCGCGCCGGGCGGCGGCGTTGGCGCCGTGTTAGCCGAGCCCGTCGCGCATGCCTCCAGCAGAGAGCCCAGCGCGAGGCCGCCACCGATGCCGAGGCCGAGACGCACACCGTGATCGAGGAAGGCGCGCCGTGTGGACAGGCGTGACAAAGCCGAGGGCGTGTGCCGCACGTCGCTGTGAGGCTATCAGCGGTTTGTTAACAGGCCCATCGGGAGGTGAGAGTCCATGGGCACAATGCCGTGACGCCCGGGTAACAATAGAATCGCCAGATGGGACCCGCCTGGCTCCGTGGCGTCTTCCCGCCGATTGCGACCGCCTTCGCGGCGGACGGTACGCTGCGGCCGTCGCCGCCAGGCTTTCTCGAGTACCTGCGCGATGGCGACATCGACGGTGTGGTGGCCCTGGGCTCGAACGGCGAGGCCGCCCACCTGAGCGAGGCCGAACGGCTGCGCTGGATCCATTCCGTCCGCAGCGCCATCCCTACACCCCTTCGCCTGATTGTTGGCACCGGGGCGGAGTCGACCGTGGCGACGATCGAGCGGACCTCGGCGGCCGCAGCCGAAGGCGCTGAGGCCGCCCTCGTCATCGCGCCAAGCTACTTTCGACGGCACCTGACCGCCGATGCGCTACGCCGGCACTATCACGCCGTCGCCGACGCCAGTCCGATCCCGATCCTGATCTACAACATACCCGTCCACATGGGCTACGACCTTGGCGTGGAATGGATCGTCCAGCTGGCCGGACATCCGAACATCGCGGGCGTCAAGGACTCGTCCGGAGACGTGGCGCGGCAGGCCACCCTGCGGGCGCAATTGGGGCCGGATTTCGTCCTGCTGCCCGGCACCGGCGAGACGATGGTCGAGGCGCTGCAGGCCGGGGCGGACGGTGGGATCGTCGCGCTCGCCAACTTCGCCCCGGCGGCCTGCGCCCACATCCGTCGGGCTTGGCTGGCGGGCGACGCCGAGCAGGCGCGTCGGCTACAGCGCACGATTGCGCCGCTGGGGGAGGCGCTGAGCCGTGGCTACGGCGTGCCGGGACTCAAGGCTGGGCTGCGCATGCTGGGCTACGATCACGGCGATCCGCGGCCGCCCCTCCCGCCGCTCCCCGCCACGGAGCTGACGACGCTGCACCGGCTGCTCGAGGAGGCGGGACTGATGCCGCGCGCGCTCGCCTCGTGATCCCGCTCCGCGATTACAACCCAACGCGCCGACCGGCGCTGCTGACCTGGGGATTGATCCTGATCAATTTCGCCGTCTACTTCTACCTGGCCCAGAACCCGGTGATGGATGCGAACGCGATCCAGCAGTACGCCGTGGTCCCGGCCGACATCGCCGCCGGGCGCCACCTCGGGACGCTGGTGACGTCGCTGTTCCTGCACGCCAGCCTGCTGCACGTCGGCGGCAATATGCTCTTCTTGTGGATCTTCGGCAACAACGTCGAGGATCGTCTGGGCGAGTTGAAATTCCTGGTGGTCTATTTCGCGGCGGGACTGGCGGGCAGCCTGCTGCAGGTGGCCATAACGCCGACGTCGACCGTCCCGATGCTGGGCGCCAGCGGAGCAATCTCCGGCATCCTGGCGGCCTACGTCCTCTACTTCCCGCGAGCGCGGGTGCTGACCTTCATCCTCCCGTTTTTCATCTTCACGCTCTCGGCGTACGTGTTCATCGGCTACTGGATCGCCCTGAACGCGCTGCAGGCCTTTTTGAACATCGGTGTTTCGGGGGGCGGCGTCGCCTTCTTCGCCCACATCGGCGGCTTTACGACCGGCCTGGTGCTGGCGATCCTCCTCCGTCCGCGCGAGCACCCGGATCCGCACCCCGGGTACGGCGGCTACCCTTAGCGGGCGTATTGCCGGATGCGGCCGTTGTCGACGCAGAACAGGTGATCGGAGACGGGGAAGGCGGCTTCGTGGTGACGCTCCTGGACGTCGTGGCGAAGCCGCCCCAACAGCTGCGCCCCCTGCCCGGCCGCGATCAGGGAGCCGCGCTCGGGGACACCGATCACCGGCACATCCTCCAGCATCTCTTCCAGCCAGGCCCAGACCTCGGGCAGGAGCATCAGGGCCGCGCCGTAGGGGCGCGGGTCGACGTAGCTCAACATCAGCATTTGCGGCCGGCCGTTCTTGTCGGTCTCGAGCCCGGTGAACTTCATGCCGTTGCGGAACATCAGGGCCAGGTTCGTCAGGGCGATCGCCTCGACGTGGTCCCGTCCGACGTTCCAGGCCGCCAGGTCCTGGGGCAGCAAGTAACGCATGCCCTGGGCGTAATGGGCGGCGTAGGTCACGACCATGTCGTTCAGCATCCGGCGGTAGACGACAGGGCCGCCCGCCGACTCCAGGAAGGTCGCGGGCCGAAGCACCGGGAGGATGAGGGGCGCGCCGAAGAGCGCCTCACTGTCACATTCCTGGTCGAGCCGGCGCAGCCGCGCCGCGAAGAGCCGGTCGAGCGCCCCCGGTTGCTCGCGGTACTGCTGGTAGAAACTGTCGAGGTTGAAGCGCAAGTCGCCCTCGCGGACCCGACGAATGGTCAGCTGAAACGGCTCGGGGCCTTTCTTGACGGTCCAACCGGGGCGCAGCGCAACCAGGCGCTTCAGCACATGGTTCTCGAAGTCGTGGGCGTTCATCGTCGTCTGCTGGCCCATTGCCGATGTAACGGGCGGCTCCAGACAGGCTTGCAGGCCGTCGGGGCGGTGCGGCGTGCGGCTTAGCGATTGGTTTTCGGGTCGCCGGCTCAGCCCGCGAGACCGGTTGGTAAAGGCCTTACAACAGGCTCGCGACGGCGATCCTGAGGACGGCGTCGAAACCATCGCCGAAAGCTTCGCGGAGGCGCTCGCGGAGCTGCGGGCGCTGTCGGAGCCGGTCGATATCGGATGGCTGCGGCTCGCGGCGCGGCTGGCCTACCGCGCCGGCGAGATGACGGCGGCGGCTGATTTTGTCCAGCAGGCGCTCGACCGCGGTGAGGAGGCGCCCGGCTGGCATCTGCTCGGACGCATCCGGATCTGGCTGAAGCGTCCGGACGCCGCGGCCGCGTTTCAGCGGGCCGCCAGCCTCGAGCCCCAGACGTTTGTCGTCCCCTTTCGGGTGAAGCGCGACCACTTTGCCCGCCTGGCCGAGGCAGCCCTGGCGGACATCCCGGAGACGTTCCAGTCGCAAATGCTCAATACGATGATCGTCGTGGACGACCTACCCGACCTCGACGCGGTGCGGGAAGGGGAAGACCCGGATCTGCTCGGGGTCTATGAGGGCGCGACGGTCTTGGAGCACGGCCTGCCAGAGCGGATCGTCCTGTATCAGCGCAATCACGAAAACATCGCCGCCGATCAGGCCGAACTGGCGCAAGAGGTTCGGGAGACGATGCGGCACGAGATCGGCCATCACTTCGGGATGGCCGAGGACGAACTGCCTTACTAGGTTTTCACGGGGAAGGGATTCCCGGACGGTGGGAGCGCCAGCGTGCCACCCTGGTCGATTGTCGTCAGCGCCGCGATGAAATCGTTGAAGCCTTGCTGCGAATCGTAGCCAGCCAGTGACTGGTAGCAGGCCCCCAGGGTCTGCCCGCCGGCCGAGCAGATCGCCGGCCAGGCAAAGGTCAGTTGCGAATGCAGGTAATAGAGGAAGAGGTCGCCACAGCCGGCCGCTTGCTGATCGGTGTCTCCAGCGGAGTTGTCATTGACATGGTCCGGGTGTCCCGATGCCCACCAGTCCTGCTCCGTCTGGTTGAAGTCGCCGGCGATTTCCGGGTGCCGGTCGAAGGCGAGCACGCGCGACAGCGACTCGCCGTTGGTGAAACCGCAGTCCCAGCCATTGTTGATGGCGGCTTCGAACACCTCGACGATCTCGGCCGTCAGGAAGCCGGGAGCGAGGGTGCCGTCGGACAGAACGTGAACGTCGGTGCCGGCACAGGTCAGGTGATAGGCGCCACCGGCATTTGGATCGGCGTAGACATAGAACGGGAGATTCGGCGGCGTCAGGCCTCCGAACCATTGTTGCGTTGCCGCATAGTCGGCCTCGCAACTGTTGAGCATCGCCTGGGCGGCGGCCTCGCCACTGCGTGTCCCGTCGGTAAAGATCCCTGCGGGGGTGAACCAAAGAGTCGGCGCAACACGGGTTACGCCTTCTTTCTCGAGGCGGTGCTGCTAGCGGTTCCTTCGATACGGAATCCGATCCGAACGAGGACCTGGTACTCGGTCAATTTGTTGTTTTGCACGACCGCCTTCGACTCCGCCACCTCCACGGTCTCGATACCGCGGACCGTCTTGGCCGCCTCGTTGACCGCCTCCCGGGCCGCATCACTCCAACTCTGCTTCGAGGTCCCCACCAACTCGAGGATTTTCAGAACAGCCATCCCAGCCTCCTATAACCCGTACAGTCGTTTGGCCGCCGCCACGATATGACGCGGTGAGATCTCCGCCTTATCCATCAACTCCGCCGGTTTTCCCGACCCGGGCAACTGCCGGACCGCCAGGTGCACGATCCGGGGTGGGTCCATATCCGCCGCCAGCGCCTCCGTGACGGCGGCGCCCAGGCCGCCCTCCGCGTAATGGTCCTCGACGACGACCAACCGGCCGCGGGTCTGGGCGGCTGCCTCCTGAAGTGTTTTTCGATCGACGGGCTTGACGCTGTAGAGATCGATGACACGGGTTTTGATGCCGTCTCGCTCCAGCTCGTCGGCGGCAGCCAGGCAATTGTGAAGCGTCACCCCCGCGCCGACCAGCGTGACGCGGTCGTTGGAGTCACTGCGCACCAGCATCGAACCGCCGATGCGGAATTCCGCACCATCCTCGTACAGCACCGGGTAGGCGCCACGGGTGGTGCGGATATAGCTGATGCCCTTCTGGTCGGCCATCGCTTTGACCAGCTGCGCGGTCGATGTCGCGTCGGCCGGATAGAGCACGGTCGAGCCATGCACGGCACGCATGGCGGCCAGGTCTTCAAGCGCCATCTGGGAGGGCCCATCCTCTCCGATTTCGACGCCCGCATGCGAGCCGGCGAGACGAATGTTCGCCTCCGAGATCGCCGCCATCCGGATGAAGTCGTACGCCCGCGAAAAGAACGCGGCGAAGGTTGACGCAAAGGGGATGTAATGCCGCACGCTCATCCCGACCGCGGCCGCGACCAGCTGCTGCTCGGCGATGAACATCTCGAAGTAGCGCTCGGGATAGGCCTTCGCGAACTCATCGGCGAAGGTTGAATTGCTCACCTCACCGTCCAGGGCGACGACGGTCGGGCGGGAGCCGAGCGCCTTGAGGGCATCGCCATAGGCCTTGCGGGTCGCCACCTTGTCGCCTTTCCTATAGGTAGGGAGGGTGACGGTCGTCTGATGGTCCTTGATGGCGGGCTCGCCCGGCTCGGGCTTTTGACCATCCACCCGTAGATGGCGGATGCCGCCCAGCTCGGCGATGGCTCGTTGCGCCATGTCGGGCGGCAGCGCCTTGCCGTGCCATCCATCCTTGTTTTCGATCTCGCTGAAACCCTTGCCCTTGACAGTGCGCGCGATCACCACGGTGGGCTTACCGGTTGCCTCCCGCGCCTGCTGCAACGCCTGGTCGATCTGCTCCAGGTCGTGTCCATCGATCACGATGGCGCGGCAGCCGAAGGCCTGCACCCGGTCGCGGTAGACATCGGTTTCCCACTGGTATTCGGTCGGGCCTCGCTGGCCCAGACGGTTGATATCGAAGATCGCGGTGAAGTTGGACAGGCCGTAGTAGCCGGCCTTGTCGAGCCCTTCCCAGATGGAGCCTTCGGCGAGCTCACTGTCGCCGGTCAGCGTCCAAACGTGGAAGGGCAGCTGATCGAGCTTGCGACCGGCCAGGGCGACCCCCACGGCGATCGGCAGTCCCTGACCAAGGGAACCGGTCGCGACATCGACCCAGGGGAGCACCGGGGTTGGATGACCCTCCAGCCTCGAGCCGAACTTTCGAAAGGTGAGCATCTCGTCATCGCTGATGGCACCGACGGCCTTGAAGATGGCGTAGAGCAGCGGCGACGCGTGGCCTTTGGAAAAGATCAGGTGGTCGTTGTTCGCCTGGCGGGGATCATTCCAGTCGTAAAGAAAATGGCGAGTCATCAGCACCGCCATCAAGTCGGCGGCCGACATCGATGAGGTGGGATGGCCGGAACCGGCCGCGGTGCTCGAGCGGATGCTGTCCACCCGCAGCTGTTGACCGAGGTCGCGAATGAAGTCGAAGCCCTGCGCCGTCCAGATTTCGGTGACCGAGCTCTTTGCCATCAGCTCACCCCGTGCTTGTTTAGATAGGCCGTCTTTAGATTAAGCGCCAGCCGAGGCCGGCCGCTGGTCCGACCGGTAGGGCCGGCGACCACGCGGACGCCGGCCGTGCCAGGGCCGTTGACCCGAACGCGACGGCCGTGCCACGCTAGCCCGCTGCGGCGAAGGCTCGATGAGCGAAGCGGCGACGTAGCGCCAGTCCCCCTCGCTCAACAGGTGCTTCACATCCACCTCGGGGAGTGCTGGCGCGCCCTGCCGGCGAAGCGTCCGCCAGGCAGACTCATCCTCAGGCGTGACGAACGTCAGCGCCCGGCCCTTGACCCCCATTCGTGCCGTACGGCCCACCCGGTGGGTGAGCCATTGTGGCGAGTCCGGCAGGTCGTAGTTGATGACGAGATCGACGTGACTGATGTCGAGCCCACGCGCGGCGACGTTCGTCGCCACCAGCACGCTGGTGCGAAGGCCGCGGAAGGCGTCCATGGTGCGGTCCCGGACGTTCTGCGAGAGGTTGCCCTGCAGATCGGCGCTATCGTGGCCGAGGTTGCGAAGGTCTCGACTCAGCTTGCGCACGCCATGCTTGGTGCGGCCGAAGACGATCGCCGAGCCACGGTGCTTGCGCAGCAGCCGGCTGAGGGTGTGCAGCTTCTCGGCTCGGCTTACCCGGAGCAGCCCATGCTCGAGGGCCTCTTCGATCGGCGCGGCGATCCTGATTCGTACCGGATCGTCCAGGTGCCGCTCAATCATCCGGCTGACCCAATCGGGCATCGTCGCGGAGGCCAGGACGATCTGGGGTTGGTAGGTGAGCTCGATGATCCGCTCCACGTCCGGCGCAAAGCCAGCATCGAGCATCTCGTCACCTTCGTCCAAAACGAGCAGGGTGACCCGGCTCAGCGAGAGCCGGCGCCGCGAAACCATGTCGAGGGTCCGGCCGGGCGTGCCGATCACGATGTCGACCCCGGCCTTGAGCGCATGCTCCTGCGTGATGTAGCCGACGCCGCCATAGAGGAGAGCGGATTTGAGGCCGGTCGCGAGCGACTGGAAGACGCGATCTACCTGGATCGCCAGCTCGCGCGTCGGGGTGACGACCAGGGCTCGCGGGCCCGGTCCGCCGACCGCGATCAGGCGCTCGACGAGAGGGAGGATGAAGGCAAGGGTCTTTCCGGATCCGGTGGGGGCCTGGATCACCACGTCGCGGCCGCGCAAGAGCGGCGGAATGGCTTCGACCTGCACGGTCACGGGGGTGTCGATCGAGTTGCGCACCAGCGCGGTCAGAAGGCGGGCGTTGACGCCCAGGTCAGCAAACGTCGTTGTCAAGAGGGATACTCCTCGGTCCCCTCTACCTATCTTTGTGTTGACCGCGGTCTTCAGGACACCGTTTAGGACGGGGAGGAGAACCGAGAGCGGGTGACCTCGATATTTGGGAGGTCGCCAGCAAGTGTACCAGCTTTGGCATTGGCCTAAACCTTCCGATCTACCCCCAGGCGGAATCGAACCGCCGTTCCGGCCTTGAAAGGGCCGTGTCCTAGCCGCTAGACGATGGGGGCGCGCGAGGCCTTCATGCTATCAAGCAATCCGGCCGAATCCGATCGATCACTCGCCCCAGCGCGTCTTGAGTTGTTCGTAGCCAAGCGCGGTCAATGTCTCGGCCATGTACTGAAAATTCCGGCTCTGTGCCCATGTCACCACGAGCGCTCGAGTGGCCAGGGAGAGCGCTTCATAGATGCTGAATCGGCGTCCGTCGTAGTCGGGCCGCACCTTGAGGTAGGCCTCCAGGAAAACCCGCCGCGCCTCCTTCGCCTGGGCGGTGTCGGACCAATCCTTGGGTGATGCGGGCCATAGATGCCCGGAGTACTTTCCCAGGTCGAAGCTCGGCTCAGCCTGAACAAAATACTCGACATCGATCATTCCGAACCGTGATCCGTCGTAGAGAAACTGGTTGTACTTGTAATCCCCATGCGAAGGCACCGGTGCCTCGGGGGCCAGTCGAGCCGCTTTCGCCGTGATCTGCCGGAGCAAACCGCGGAGCAGCATGTAGACGCGAGGGGCCGACAGCTTGAATTCGTCAAGCCGTCTCTCGATGCGGTCAATCTCGACATTGACATCGTGCGGCTGACCGACGGTGATATCGGCTGAATGAATGTGGCCAATCATTCGACCGGCGGCCTCGCATTGCGCCATGAAGACATCCGAATGACGGTCGCCCTTCACCTCCTCGCCCTGCAGGGCCGACTGGATCAGAAGTGACTCCTGTGGGTGATAAGCCAGCGGTTCCGAGACGACCAGCTCGCCGCTCGCCCGCGCCGGTAGATCCCACAGCGCCTTCATAACCTCGTAAGTCGTCGCGCCGCGCTGGCTGTGTTGTACCTTGCCGTAGAGCGTCAGCGGCTGCTCTTCGCCGATGTCCGCGTCATACCGGAAAATGCAGGAAATCTCCGGCAGATATTTGACTCTGACCGCTTGCAGCGACCGGATTTGAGCGCCGGGGCGCAGCCGCGCGAAGTGTTCCTCCAGCAGTGGTCGAACCCTGTCGGGGCTGGCGACTTTGGCGAGGCGAGGGAAGATCGGGTCGGTTGGAAAAAAGAACAGGAATAAATTCAGATCCTCGAAGTAGCGCACATAGCCGCCGGGATCAAGCGGGTTGCCGTTCTGCGAGGTCAGCAAACGATCGATCCGTCGACGGTAATCCATACAGTCGTTGTCATCGAAGTAGGCTTTCGTCCAGAGCAGCGGCCGAGCCTCAATCCCACCGGGCATCTCGACTTCTACTTCATAGACGTTCCACAGCACACGGGGGGCCTCAAAGCGCCTCCCCTGTTTGGTCCGCACCTTGCGCACCAGGACGGACGGGAGAACAGGCCCGATCACCTGCTCTGCCAGGAGGGCTGCCATGGCCTCTGGCTCCGAGATCGACTTGATTGTCGAGTAGCTGACGCTCATCCGGGCAACCACAGCTTAGGACAGTCGGCTTCGGCCAGGTGCAAAGAAAAGCCGCCGGGCTGCGAGTGAGCCCGGCGGCGCTGAATGTCGATTAACGCATCCACCGACCGAAGAGTTCGCGACGCTTGAGCCACGCTGCCGCCACCAGCGCGAGCAACCCGGCCGCCAAACTATCCGTCGCCAGCGGCAACTTGCCCGCTTGCTTCGCAAGCCCGCCGCCGGTGTTCGCCAGGGTACCGGCCTGCGCCGCGGCTCCACCACCTGTGGTCGTTAAGCCGCTGGTTGCGCCTCCGCCACCCGTCGTCGTGCCACCGACCTCGCCCGATGTTTCGGCGCCGGCCGCCGTCGCGCCACTCGCGCCAGTTTCGACCGCGGTACCACCGACCTCGCCCGATGTTTCGCCGCCGGCTGCCGTCGCGCCGCTGGCCCCGGTCTCGACTCCGGTACCGCCAACTTCACTCGAGGTTTCGGCCCCTACTGCCGTCGCGCCACTCGCGCCAGTCTCGACGCCGGTACCACCGACCTCACTGGAGGTTTCGGCACCGGCCGCTGTCGCGCCACTCGCGCCAGTCTCGACCCCGGTACCACCCGCAGAGCTCGACGTTTCGGTCAGGGTGCCGGCGCCCGCCCCGGATCCGCCAGTCCCCATTGCGCTGGTGCTGCTCGGTCCGGCGCCCGTCCCGCCGACCGATCCGCCGCTACCCTTGACGCTGGTGCTGCTCGGTCCGGCCGCGGAACCGGCTGCCGACCCGCCGCTGCCCTTCACGCTGGTGCTGCTCGGACCCGCTCCCGAAGCCGCCGCTGAGCCGCCGCTGCCCTTCACGCTGGTGCTGCTCGGACCCGCTCCCGAAGCCGCTGCC
>VBJI01000013.1 GCA_005880875.1 Chloroflexota bacterium | reverse complement strand
AAAGAAGCGGACCGACATGTACGGACGCGCCATGTCCCACTGACCGTTTTCCTCCGCATCGCGCGTGGTTTCGATAACCGTAGCCGCGCGATCGATAAGAGCGCCCTGATCGAAGGCCGGGTCACTCTGCTGCAAGGCGCTTACGTCTGTCGATGCGGCGCCTTGCCGCATTTGTTCGAGGAGCCCGGCCGGCAACATCTTTCGAACCTCATCGGGGAGGTTTTCGAGCGTATACGTTTCGCGGCTCGAACTCTGCGTAACCCCTTGGAAGACGAAGGGCTTTCGCTTGTCCTGTTTCGCCATGTCGGAACAACGAGACAACAGGTTAAACCTGCACAGA
The DNA here is from genome assembly GCA_005880875.1 of Chloroflexota bacterium. Taxonomy (GTDB): domain Bacteria; phylum Chloroflexota; class Dormibacteria; order CF-121; family CF-121; genus CF-13. Next base: position 12,024 of record VBJI01000013.1, on the reverse strand, counting down.
CCCGCTAGCCAACACGACGCAGAGGGTGTAGGCTGCCCTCCGTGGTCCCGATCGTCGACGGCGCCGCATGGCGCGGCTGTACTGCCGCTTGAGGGAAACGACGCAATAAGGGCGGGTGAGCTGGACGATTAGCTGGCCACCGACAGCGTTACTGATCCCGACCAGTCGACCCGGCCATCGCCTTCATCGCTCAGGCCCTCAAGCGGCTTTTATGGGTCCAGGGATCGATGCTGTTTCTAGGATGCCACAGCCTCGAGGACATCCAAAGCATCGGGAAGATGCCGGCCTCCCTATGTACACGACTCAAGGTGGTGCGCTCATCCACGCTTACGAAGATCTCGCACGCCACCGAGGCCAGATGGAGATCACTCGGGACATGATCCGCGTTTCCGCTCACAAGTCAGGCCGAGGCTGAAGCCGACCTCCTGGGCATACCTTCGTAATCTTTTTGACTCAGACCCGTTCACACCATCGAATGACGCCGGCGGCTCGATCCGTCCTTTCCAGCCTCGCCGGGCCCCTCATTACCGCGGTAGCCTTCGCGACGACTCCCGTTCTGGCTGCCGATAACCCCTGGTCACCAGCCACTCCGATGACGCAGCCGCACCAGGCAGCGACCGCCACGCTGCTGCCAAATGGCAAGGTGCTAGAAGTCGGCAGCTTCGCGCAACCCAACAGCGGCGCCGAGGCGTTCGATCCGAATGCGGACAGCTGGTCGCCGACCGGGCCCATGCTTGTCACTCGAGCCCTGGCGACGGCCACACTTCTGAAGTCAGGCAAGGTGCTGATCGTCGGAGGGATCGCCGCCGACACCGGGCATAGCACGACGCGCACCGAGCTCTACGACCCCATCACCAACGCCTGGTCGCTCGGGCCGCAGTTGGCGGTGCCCCGCAGCAGTCATACAGCCACTCTCCTCCCCAGCGGCAAGGTCCTGGTGGCTGGGGGCCAGAACGCCGGCGGCTACCTCGCCAGTGCGGAGCTCTACGATCCGATCAGCGGCAGCTGGACGACCGTATCCAGAATGGATGCGGGCTATACCTCGTCCACCGCGACCTTGCTGGCGAACGGGAAAGTCCTGATTGCCGGCGGCGCGACCCTCGGCGACGGCAGAGCGGAGCTTTACGATCCGGCCACCAACCAATGGTCGAGTGCCGGCAGACAAGGACGCGTCGCCCAGACGGCGACCCGGCTGGCCAATGGGCGCGTCCTCGTCACCGGGCAAGGCGCAGCAGCCGCTCTCTATGACCCCGGGTCAAACACCTGGTCTGATGCCGGGACCATGCTCCAGGATCGGGTCGACCCCAGTGCCACCCTTCTCGCCGACGGCAGGGTACTGGTCGTCGGCGGCACAACAACTGCCAGCGGTCAACAGCTCTGGTTGTCAAGCGCGGAGACCTACGACCCCGCCTCGAACCGGTGGTCGCCGGCCGGCTGTATGAGCCAGGCCCGCTGGGAACAGACCGCCACCTTGCTGCCCACGAACAGGGTCCTGATCGCGGGCGGCGACGCCCCATCCGTGACGCTGTCGAGCGCTGAGTTGTTCGATCCAAGCCGCGCGTCTGGTAGCGAGGCAATCGATTCCTGCCCGACGAATCCGCCGACCCAATCGGGCGCGGCCGCGCCTTCGGCAGGCTCGTCAGCGGTCGCGGCGCCGTCCACCGTATCGACGGCCGGCGTCACGCACGCCTCCGCGGTCGCCATCGGGCAGCCGGCGCCTCTCAAGAGCATCGCGAGCGACCGCTCGCTGACACTGCTTCAACCGATGGAAGCGGCCGGGCTCACGGCCCTGATCCTGGCGGCGTTGTCGGCGGCGTTCTATCTCTGGGCTCGATGGCGGAAGCGGCGGATCTGAACGCGACGGTGACCACCACGCTCTGATCCTCTGGCGGGCGGAGGAGGCCCGCATCGGCCGCACGAACCCGGCCTGATCGCACATCCTTAACGGATGGCCGATGGAGGGATTGGGGGGCTGAAAACCCGCATGGTCCTCCTCAGCTTCCTGATGCTCTTTGTGGAGCTCGCCCTGATCCGGTGGACCGGCTCCAACATCCTCTATCTCTCGTACTTCTCGAACTTCATCCTGCTGGCCAGCTTTCTCGGCATCGGGCTCGGGTTCTTGCGCGCGGATGCCCGCCGTGATCTTTTCCCCCTGGCACCGATCGGCCTTGCCGCGCTGATCGCTTTCGTGCGGCTTTTTCCTGTTGAGATTGATCGCTCGGGCACCGAGCTCATCTTCTTTGGCGCGCTCGGCACCCAGAGTGGCTTGCCACCCTGGCTGACGCTTCCGGTCATTTTCCTGGGCGTCGCGGGCGTGATGATGCTGATCGGCGAGGGGGTTGCCCGAACCTTTCGACGTTTTCCGCCGCTCGACGCCTACCGGCTCGACATCCTCGGCAGCCTGACAGGCATCATCGCTTTCTCCCTTCTGTCGTTCCTCGAAGCGCCGCCCGTCGCCTGGGGCGCGGTCGTCGCCCTGGCGCTGGCCTTCCTTGCCGGTCGCAGCAGTCGGATCTGGCAGCTGCCGGCGCTGGCGATCGTCGTCGTGCTGCTGGGCCTCGAATCGATTGTGCCAACGGATAGCTGGTCCCCCTACTACAAAATCCGGCTGATCACCCAGCCCTCCGGTGGCGTGGCGTTATTCGTGAACGGAATCCCCCACCAAACGATGGAAGCCGCGGCTCGGCGGATCGACACCCTGACGCTTTACGGTCTCGTCTATCAGCGAACGCGCTCGACGCCGAAGCGTGTGCTGATCGTGGGCGCCGGTACCGGCGTCGACGTCGCGGTGGCTTTGAAGGAGGGCGTCCAGCACGTCGATGCGGTGGAAATCGACCCGCGCATCCATGCGATCGGTTTGCAGAATCCCGACCGGCCCTTCCAGGACCCACGCGTGACCTCGTATATCAACGACGGTCGGGCGTTCCTCCAGCAGGCCATGGGTCGATACGATCTGATCCTTTTCGCGCTGCCGGACTCCCTCACGTTGGTCGCTGGGCAATCATCCCTTCGACTCGAGAGCTACCTGTTCACCGTGGAAGCGATGCAGGCGGCGCGAGCGCACCTCACCACCGGCGGCGCGTTCGGCGAGTACAACTACTATCGCGAGGACTGGCTCGTCGACCGGCTGGCGGGAACGCTACGACAGGTTTATGGGCGGGCGCCCTGCGTGGACTCGACGGGTCACTACGGCCGGCTCGCCCTGCTGATGGCGAGCCCCAGCCTGGCTGCGCTGCAATGTCCGACGACCTGGCAGCCCGCCTCGTCGATCGTCTCGGCGCCCGCGACCGATGATTATCCGTTTCTCTACCTCCGGGATCGCACCATCCCGAGCTTTTACGTCTTGACACTCGCACTGATCCTGCTGGCCGCGCAGCTGCTGGTGCGTCTGACGGCCGGCACGGTGCGGCCGATGGTGGGGTATCTCGACCTTTTCTTTATGGGCGCCGCCTTTCTCCTGCTGGAGACCAAGAACGTAGTCCAGTTCGCGCTCCTGTTCGGGACCACATGGTTCGTGAACTCCCTGGTCTTCGTTGGGATCCTCCTCGCCGTCTACCTCGCGATCGAGGTGGCCCGCCGGGTTGACCTCGGCGCGTCATGGCGCCTCTATGCCGGCCTGCTGGTCGCCCTTGCCGTCGCCTGGATCGTCCAGCCGGAGCTGCTGCTCGGGTTGAATATCGTGCCGCGGTTCCTGGTGGCGGTCACCGTCGCCTTTGTTCCGGTTTTTCTGGCCAACCTGGTTTTCGCTCAGCGCTTCCGGGACGTCGCCGCGTCAACCGTGGCATTCGGCGCCAATCTTCTTGGGGCGATGCTCGGGGGCGTCCTCGAGTATGTCTCGCTGATTACGGGTTATCGGCTGCTGTTGATCGTCGTCGGCGCGCTATATGCAGCCGCGTTCGGCTTCCAGCGAGTCGTGGTTTACCGCGCAGCGCTGGGAGTCGGCCGGGTCGCCGAATCGTAGGTTGCAACCGTGCTCAAGGCCATCTGGAGCGCGTCTTCGTAATCCATCCGCCGACCGGCCTCCCAGGCCGATCGCGCCCCGTCCGGGCCCAGGGCCTCACGGGCGGGTTGCAAATACGGCGACATGAAGTCGTCCCAGATTCGCGGCGGCGTGTTTCCGCTGCCTTCATGTAGCGCCGACGCGGCACCCGCAAGCAATACCGCACGCTCGGCGCCGCGTTCGATGGCGCTGAGGCAGGCGAGCACGTCCATCGTGAAGGCCGCTCGCCGGTCGCTCATCGTCCGCCCCAGCTCCAGGCTTTCGGCGACGCTCCGCCGGGTGGTCGCGTTATCGCCCTGCAGGAGCGCGACCGCGGCGAGAAATGTCAGGGACATCGACGCCTCATCAGTTCGTCCAAGGGTCCGGCGCAGCGCGATCCCTTCTTCAAGGAAGGCGCGCGCCTGAGGCAGATCGCGTCGAACACTGGCGAGGATGCCGAGTTGCTGCAGAATTCCGGCTTCCAATTGCTGCTCACCCAGATCGCGCGCCAGGGCGAGGGCCTCATCCAGGGCCGTCTGAGAGGCAGCCCAGGCGCCGGTCGCGGTCGCTACCAGGCCGGTCGCCTCCAAGGCCCGCAATACCACCAGCGAGTTTCCGGCCGCCCGGGCTTCCTCCAGAGCGGAATCGAGCAGCTGGCGCGCCGCCGCGAAATCCAACTGAAGATAGGCGAAGTATCCGGCCAGGTGGAGACCGGCGGCATGCAGAGGGAAATCAGGAGGCGCCTGCTCCAGGAGCTCCTTCATGAACTGCCGGGGCTCGGAGGCGTGCGCGCGGAGCTGCCAGAAGATAGTCAGCGCCACGGCCAGACGAATGCCGAGCTGCGGGTCGGCTTTGATGCTCCACTTGAGGGTGTTTCGGAGGTCGTCATGGATCGTCTCCAGTTGGTCCAGCCAGGCGCCGAGCTGGCCGGGGGCGCGTGACTCGGCCAAGTGCAGCACGTAGCCGCCCAGCCGTCCCTGCAAGGCATCGCTCTCGTGCGCGTCGAGGAGTCGCTCCCGTCCGTAGGTGCGGACCGTTTCGAGCAGTCGATAGCGTCCAGCGTCCGCCATCACCAATGACTTGTCGACGAGCTCCGCGAGGAGTCCGATGGCGTTCGGACGTCCTGGCCCGCTGTCCCCGCAGACCTCCTCCACGGCACCCAGCGAAAAACGGCCGGCAAACACCGAGAGTCGTCGGAAGAGAACTTTCTCCGATTCAGGCAGGAGCTCGTAGCTCCAGTCCATAGCGGCGCGTAGAGTTCGTAGCCGGCTGGCGGCGGTACGGCTGCCTCCGGTCAACAACGCAAAGCGGCTCTCCAGATGCTGAAGGATTTCCTCGACCGGCATCAGCGTCACGCGAGCGGCGGCCAGCTCGATTGCCAGTGGGATGAAGTCGAGCCGCTCACAAATCCGACCGATGACCTCGACGTTGCCGTCGTTGAGCTGGAAGCGTGACTCGTGCAACCTGGCCCGGTCGGCAAAAAGACGGAGTCCCTCGTCGCGCGACAGCGGTGGAACCCGCCAGGTCAGCTCGCCAGGCACCTTCAACGGTTCTCGACTGGTGGCCAGGAGGCTGACGCCCTCGCAACCTTTCAATAGCTCGGCGGCCAGCCTGGCGGTGGGCTCGACCAAATGCTCGCAATTGTCGAGGACGAGCAACATGCTCCGTTGTCGAGCATGATCGACAAGGGTGTCGGCCATCCGGCGCCCCGGCCGTTCCTTCAGCCCGAGGCCGCTGGCCACCGCTTGCGGGACGAGGAGCGGATCAGATAGCGGATCGAGCTCCACCAACCACACCCCATCGGCAGCCTCGCCCACCAGCTGCGAAGCGAGCTCGAGGGCAAGCCGGGTCTTCCCGGCGCCGCCGGGGCCAGTCAGGGTGAGCAATCGGCTCTGGCGATGCATTTCTCGGAGCTGCTTCAACTCATCTTCGCGGCCGATGAACGCGGTGAGCTGGGCTGGCAGGTTGGTGATCTGCCGCGGCACGGACAGAATCGGCGGGAACTCCTTCGGGTTGTCGAGGTCGACCAACTGGAAGACATGTTCGGTCCGCTTCAGGTCTTTCAATCGATGCAGGCCGAGATCGCGTAGCGCCGCTCTGCCGGGCAACTCATCGACGACGAGCTGTTCGGTTGCCTGGGAGATCAGGACCTGGCCGCCGTGACAGGTGGCCAGCAGCCGCGCGCACCGATTCAGCGCCTGGCCGTAATAGCGGCCCTCCCGGTGTTGGACTTCGCCCGAGTGCAGAGCGATCCGGGCGGTGAGGCGGGTATCCGCTGGCCAGGGCCCTGCCGCGAACTCGCGCTGGAGTGCCAGCGCACAGCTCGCGGCGTCGCCGGCTCGGTGGAAGACAGCCAGGACGCTGTCTCCCGCGCGTCCTCCGTCTTCACCGTGATGGCGCTTGAGGCAACGCGCCACGATCCGGTCGTGACGCACCATGGCATCGCGCATGCCCGCCGGTGAAGCCTCCCACGATCTGGTTGACGCCACCAGATCGGTGAGCAGGAACGTCAACGTGCCTTCTGGGTGCCCCGCCATCGGCATGACACTACTCCACGCGAGTGCTACATTTTAGCCGTGGTTCTCAAGCGCAAACAGGCCGAGGACCTCGAGCAGCTGGCCCGTGCCGCTGACCGATTTGGCGACGCCCTGCTGAGGCTCGCCAACGTGAGCCCGCCCGAAGACCGAGCGGCGACGGATCACCCGGAGCTGCAACGGCTCGCACGCGAGTTCGACCGTGCCGCCGAAATTGCCGAGAAGGCGGTTGGCGCAAGGTTCATGACGGCTGCGCAGTATCAACGGATCGCCCGGAACTTTGAGGCGATCGCGGAAGGCATGCAAAGTGGGGCTATGAAGGAATCGGCAGCGGACAAAAAGCCCGCGACCGCCGGACGGCGCACAGCGGTGCAACCCGGCCGCAAACCCCGCCGTCGTCACTAGCGTTCCGACCGGCGCGTGTTAGAAAACGTTAGAAGCAAGGCGGGCCCCAGTTTGACGGATGAATACCCGACGACTACTATCAAGGCTGATTTAGGGGCGAGCACAAGGTAGGGAGGATGGCATGAACAGCTCCAGATTGGGGCGCCTATTTTCGGTCACGGTTCTGTTCTCATTACTCATCGCGGCTTGCGGACCGTCCGCGAGCAGCAGCGGCGGCAAGCATCTCGATGTCATCGCCACCTGGAGTGGCGATGAGCAAAAGTCCTTCCTGGCCATGGTCAAGCCGTGGGAAGACCGCACCGGGAACAAAATCGATTTCGAGAGCAGTCGTGACGTTAACGCGCTGCTGACCACCCGGATCCAGGGCGGCAACCCACCCGACCTGGCCGGACTGCCTGGCCCCGGCCAGATGGCGCAGTTTGCCAAGCAGGGCAAGCTCGTTGCCCTCGAGAGCGCGGTGGACATGAGTGCGATGAACAGCCAGTACGGCCAGAACTGGGTGAAGCTGGGAACAGTCAACGGCAAGCTGGTCGGGATCTTCATCAAGGCCTCGATCAAGGGCTTGATCTACTACGACCCAAAGAACATCACGTCCACGGGCGTGGACTTCAGCACGCCACCGAAGACGTGGGATGAGCTGATGACCGACGTCAACACGATTCGGCAGAAGTCCGGCCAGACCCCCTGGTGCATCGGGGTCGAGAACGGTGCCGCCTCCGGATGGCCGGCCACTGACTGGGTGAAGGACTTCTTCCTTCGCCAGGCAGGCCCGACCAAATATGAGACGTGGGGCGCGGCACAGGAGCCATGGAACTCGCCCGAGATGAAGACCGCGTGGCAGACGTTCGGTTCCGTGGTCAACAACCCCAACCTGACGTACGGCGGCAAGAATTACGTGCTTTCGACGAGCTTCATGACCGCCTTCGACCCGATGTTCCAGAGCCCGCCCAAGTGCTATCTGCACCACCAGGCGTCGTTCATCACCAGCTTCTTCCAGCACGACTTCCCCAACCTCCAGCCGCAGACTGATTTCAACTTCTTCGGATTTCCGGATATCAACTCGCAATACAGCGGCGCCCAGGTGGTTGCGGGCGACCTGTTCGGGATGTTCAAGGACTCGCCGCAGGCGCGCGACTTCATCAAGTACTTGACCACGCCCGATGCGCAGAAGATCTGGGTGAAGCGGGGTGGCGCCATTTCCCCCAACAAACAGGTCACGCTGGACAACTACCCTGACTCGCAGTCGAAGCAGGCGGCCAAACTGTTACTGGCCGCGAGCCCACCGGAGTTCGACGCTGGAGACCTGCAGGACAATGCCCTGCAGACCGCCTTCTTCCAGGGAATCGTGCAGTACATCGGGAATCCCAGTCAGCTCGACGCGATCCTGAATCACCTGGAACAGCTGCGAACGAGCGGGGCGTAATCAGTAGGTAGGGAGGAGCCGGAGGCCAGGACGTGAGTCTCGACTGGATTCCGTATCTGATTGGCGCTGTCGTGGGTGTCCCGGCAGCGCTGATCCTCTACATCATCGGCGCCGACTGGCTCATTCGGCGTCTCCCCGACCGGCTGCAACCACGGCTCCGGCCCTGGGTCTGGGTCGTGCCCGCCCTGATTCTCGTCGCCGCCCTCCTGATCTATCCCATGATCGCCACCGCCTGGATCAGCCTGCTATCGAAGGATGGGACGCGCTTCGTCGGGCTCGCCAACTTCGGGAGCGTTCTCACGGACAACTCCGTGCTGATCGCCATCCGCAACAACATCTATTGGCTGGTGTTCTATACCGGGCTGGTGCTGGTCTTCGGGTTGATTCTGGCGGTCCTGGCGGATCGGGTGCCGTACGAGGGTCCGGTGAAGTCGTTGATCTTCATGCCGATGGCGATCTCGTTCGTCGCCGCCGGCGTGATCTGGCGATTCATGTTCTCCTATCAGCCACCCGGTCAGCCCCAGACCGGCACGCTGAATGCCATCTGGACGTCGGTCTTCCAGCAGTCGCCGGTCGCCTGGCTGATCGACCATCGGGTGAACAACTTCGCCCTGATCTTCGCCGCGGTATGGGTCTGGACCGGGTTCGCCATGGTCATCACCTCGGCCGCCCTCAAAGGCATTCCCCCTGAGCTGCTCGAGGCTGCCCGCGTCGACGGGGCCACCGAGCTGCAGGTCTTCTTCCGGGTTACCGTGCCCCTGCTGGCGCCAACGCTGACGGTGATCGGCACGACACTGGTCATCTTCGCGCTCAAAGCCTTCGACCTCGTCTACGTGATGACCGGCGGTTTTTACGATACCGATGTGATGGCGCGGCGGATGTACGGCGAGATGTTCAACAACCAGAATTTCGGGACCTCGGCCGCGATCGCGATGCTGTTGTTGTTGGCGGTCGTCCCGGTCCTCATCTTCAATCTCCGGCGATTCCAGTTCCAGGAGGCCATTCGATGAGCGTTGCCCCGGTCGCCGCTCCCTCTCGCGCTGAGACGCCGATCGTGGTCGAGGCGACGAAGGAGCCGCGTCGGTTCACGCTTGGCTCTCTGCCGCTGAATCTGGCGCTCATCCTGCTCACGATCATCTGGGTCGTGCCGACCCTCGGTCTTTTGGTCAGCTCGTTTCGTCCCGGATTCCTGATCTCGCGCACCGGTTGGTGGACCGCCCTGGCGCCGCCGTTCCAGTTCACGCTGCAGAACTACAGCGACGTGCTGCAAACCAACAACCTCTTCACCAGCTTCATCAACAGCCTCACGATCGCCATCCCGGCGACCGTCATGCCGATCGCCATCGCCTCCTTTGCCGCCTACGCCTTTGCCTGGATGCGGTTCCCGCTGCGCAACTGGCTCTTCCTGTTGCTCGTCGGCCTGCTTGCGGTTCCGCTGCAGATGACCCTGATCCCCGTGCTTTCGCTCTTCAAATCGCTTGGGTTGAGCGGGAATTTTTTTGGCGTGTGGATCGCCCACACGGCCTACGGCCTGCCGTTCGCTATCTACCTGCTGCGCAACTTCTTTGGTGCCCTGCCTGGCGATCTCTTCGAGTCGGCCCAGATCGATGGCGCCGGGCCGGTCACGATGTTCTTCAGGCTCGTGCTTCCCCTGTCCGTGCCGGCGCTGGCCTCGCTCGCCATCTTCCAGTTTCTGTGGACCTGGAACGACCTGCTGGTGGCGCTGGTCTACCTGGGCAGTGCACCGCAGTTCGCGCCCATGACCGTGACCATCGCGAACCTGGTCAACTCGCTGGGGTCGGGCTATGAGCTGCTCACCGCGGCCGCCTTCATTTCGATGGCCTTGCCCCTGGTCGTCTTCCTCGCGTTGCAGCGCTACTTCGTTCGCGGCATGACGGCCGGCGCGGTCAAGGGCTAACGGACCACTCCGTCGCGCGCTCGGGCTAGCGGCGTGTCAGAACCGTTGCGAGCAACGTCATCACGATCAGCAACGGGATCGCCATCACGGCCGCGGTGACCAACCAGAAGAGACTTTGCGTGTCGGTCGTCGTGGCCGCGTCCACCGCGGTCGGCGCCTGAGGCGTGGGCGCGATGGCGATCGCCTGCGCGGATCCTGGTGCCGGCGCGGCGCCGGAGAAGGGGAGTCCGCCATCGTCGCCGGCGGCCGCCGGCGCGATGCGGCCCGCGGCCGTGGGTGGCGCGGCTGAGGCCTGGTTGGCGGGTGGTGCGGTTGTTGGCGGCTCAACCGGAGCGGGCGTGGGCGGCGGCGTGGGCGGCGGCGTGGGCGGGGGCGTGGGAGGTGGCGTAGGGGTGGGATGCGGGGTCGGCGTCTGTTGCGGCGTGGGCGTGGGTGACGGGTGGTGGCGTGCCGAGGTCGCCAAGGACGCGCTCGCCACCCACGTGTGATCGACGCTCACCATGCCTGCCAGCACGACGCAGGTCGCCACCAGGGCGAGCGCAGCCGCGAGCGCAAGCGCATGCCGACGCAGGGCCATGCCTTCCCCTTGCCTCCTGCCGAAAATCTCCTGCGCAAAGAATACCCGGCGTGTCCGAAAAAGGACAGATCGTGAGGTTGACGGCGCGGGGGAGCGGCTCTCCTAGCATTAGGGTCAATGCCTGACACCGATCGGATCGCGGTCGTGACCGGGGCGAGCTCGGGCATCGGCGAGGCGACGGCCCGGGCGCTCGCCGGCGCCGGATTCCGGGTCGTCTTGGGGGCCCGGCGGCAGGATCGGCTGATGGCGGTTGCCGGGGAGCTCGGCGGCCGCGGTCTGCCCCTCGACGTCCGGGACCTGAAAAGCATCGCGGCGTTCACGCGGGCGATCGAGGCGGACTATCACCAGGTGGAGGTCTTGATCAACAACGCCGGACTTGCCGCCGGGCTGCAGCCGCTGGCCGACGGCTCGGACGACGACTGGGTCCAGATGATGGAGACCAACGTTCTCGGTCTGCTCCGGGTGACGAAGTCGATGCTTCCGCTGCTGCGCCGCGCCCCGCGGGCGCACATCGTCAACCTGGGTTCCGTGGCGGGCTTCGAGGTCTATCCCGGCGGGGTGGGTTACACCGCCAGCAAGCACGCGGTGCGCGCCATCACCAGAACGCTTCGGTTGGAACTGATGGGCGAGCCGATCCGGGTGACCGAGATCGAACCCGGTATGGTGGAGACTGAGTTCAGCCTGGTCCGATTCAAGGGTGATGCGAAGCGTGCGGGCGCGGTGTACGAAGGCATGCAGCCGCTGACCGGCGCCGACGTTGCGGATTGCATTCTCTGGACAGTGACCCGGCCGCCGCACGTCAATATCGATGAGCTCGTGGTACGGCCGATCGCGCAGGCCACGACGCGGGATGTCGCCCGCAAGCGTTGAGTCGGTCCGCCTCGGGCGTTTATGCACAGGCCTTGCACATATCCACACTACTCCCGGCTTCTCTGAGTGACCCGCCACGGGATCTCCTGATACCGCGCGTGTCACCGTACGGCTAGCCGAGTCGATTCCGACTCGAGATTGACGCCCGGGCACCGACTTGATATGATATCGGCGGTATCAACTAAGTCATCAAGGTACCAGGGAGGTAGTTTCATGGCAGTCGTACACGAGCACGACGATGGCGACGGCGGCTCCAGCGCGGCGGTAGTGGCGATCTTCCTGATCGCCTTGATCGTGATCCTGGCGATCCTCTTCTAT
>VBJI01000012.1 GCA_005880875.1 Chloroflexota bacterium | reverse complement strand
CACCGCTCCCGCACCGACCGCGACGCCGACCGCGTCGCCGCAACCAACGCCCACTCCCACGCCAACGACTGGGCCGTCACCGAGCGCCTCGCCGACCCCGGCACCAACCCCGACGCCCACGCCAACGCCGGCCCCCACGCCAACGCCGGCCCCCACCCCAACGCCGACCCCAACGCCAAGGCCGACACCGACGCCGACGCCCACGCCATCCCCGACGCCCAGGCCGCAGTTCGCGATCACATGGGCCGGCGAGCTCGTCACCAAGTCAAAGAACGGCAACGGCGTCCGCTGCTCACAGACCACCGTCACGGCCGCCGGTGGCTTCACCACCAACGGCGCCGGTGGCACCGTCTCCTACCAGTGGGTGCGCGTCGACAGCCAGGGCAACCGGACGAACGGCGCCTCGGGGACGGTCTACGTGGCGGCCGGCGACAAGAACTTGCACGGTGTGACCAGCGATGTCTTCACCCCGGTGCACAGCGGGTCTGATCAATTGGTCTTTTCGAGTCCCGCCTACTCTGTCCCGGCGCAGAGTTGGACTTGCAGTGGCTAGGCCGCGCGTCCGCCCCCGCCTGACGATGCCCACGCTCAAGATCCGCACCCAGATCGTCCTGCCATTCCTGCTGCTGATGCTGATCCTCGGCGTGGTCGGCACCTACCTGACGACCAGCCTGGTGGCGACCTCCCTGGAGAACCGGATCGCCGACCAGCTGGTTCATTCAGAGGATGCGGCGCTGGATGCCGCCGTCCAGCTGCAGGGCCGCCAGGTCGCTGCCATCCGCCTGATCGCGAACACCGAGGGCATCGACCGCGCGGTGAGCGCCGGGGACGCGGCCGCCCTCCGCCAGCTGATCATTCCGCTGGAGGTCAACAACCGGCTGGGCACGGTGATGATCTTCGATGCCAGCGGGCGCACGATCCTGGAGATCAGGCAGCCGGATCCCACGAGTCCGAACGGTCTGGTGTTCGCCAGTGGAACAGATCTCTCCACCGAGCCGGAGGTCCTTCCGGTGCTCCTGGGCCAGTACGACTCCCTGGGCGACAAGTACATCGGCTACCGCGGCTCACCCCCGTCGGCCCTGGCCGCCGCCGGGCCGGTGGTGCTGGCGGACCGGGTGGTCGGAGGCGTCCTGGTCGAGACGCCGCTTGCGGCGGTGTTGAGCGACATGCAAAGCAGGTCGCAGGCGCAGGTCGCCTTGCTCGACACCAATGGCCACCTCCTGGGTAGCACCATGGCCGAGCTGCACGGCGATCTCATCGACGAGCACTTGCGCTCCTATCTGGCGCTGGCGTCGCCCGGCCGGGCAGCGACCCGAAGTCTCACCATCGGGGGCCAGGCCTACGAATTCCAGTTCACGAACTTTTATCTCCGGCAGCACGTCGAAGGATCTCTCGCCGTCGGGCTGTCGCGCCGCAGCGTCATCGACGCGGGGCTGCAATCGGCCTTCCAGATGACGGTGCTGTTTGCCGGGGTCGTCCTCGTCCTGTTGCTCGTCGGGTACCTGCTCGCCCTCCGCCTTACCCGGCCGATCGAGGCACTGCTGGCCGGCACCCAGGCCGTGGCGCGCGGGGACCTCACCAAGCGGCTCGAGGTCCGGCGCCGCGACGAGCTGGGCGAGCTGGCCACCGCCTTCAACACGATGACGGGAGACCTGCAGGAGCGTACTCGGTCGCTGAACGAGCAAATGCGTCGGCTCGCGGCGCTTTCGCAGACCAGTCAGGGTCTCGGTAAGGAGACCGAGCCGGGGGCCATGGCGGAGGCCATCCTCGGCGTGAGTCTGAAAGCACTGGGCCTGGAGAAAGCTCTATTGCTGGCACGCAACGATGCCAACGGCCTGGAAGTGCGCGCGGTGGTCGGCCTGACGCCGAAGGCTGCCGGACAACTGGAGCGGCTGAGTCCGGCGAAGCTTGCCGAAGGCTTTGCCGCGGAGTCGGCGGCGGGGGTGGAGACCGTTCCCAACCTCTCCGGCGACCCGCGGCATGGACTCCGAGTCTTTGGCGAGTTGGCCGGGCTGCAGCAAGCCCTCGTGGTGCCGCTCGTGCGGTCCGAGAAGAATGCCGGCTACCTGGTCACGGGCGTGCTGGCCGGTTACATCCTGCCGCAGCAGGACGTCGAGCTGCTGCAGACGATCGCGACTGAGATGGCGTTGATGATCGAGAATGCGGATCTCCGCAAGAAGGCCGTGCTTCAGGCTCACCGGCTCGACCAGGCCATCATTGCGTTGGAGAAGATCTCTCAGGCCCTGACGGCGGTCACGGTCGGTACCGACAACCTGCTGCGGGCGGTCAGCCACGCCACCGCGGAGATCCTGGACGTGCCCTACGCGTCGTTGCACCTGCGCAAGCCCGCCTGGCACCAGCAATTCTCGGACGTCATCGTGGGCGGGACGACACGGCGCGAACTGGCGGCGGTCCGCCAGAGTGGCGAGCTGGCGGCCCAGCGGGTGGAGCGCCCGGAGCAGGTGCTCGAGCTCGACCTGGTTGGCGAGCGGGTCGAACGCCTGGCCGCCGCGCGGCGGGTCGGGCTGCAACGCGCCATCGCCGTTCCGATGTGCCTCGCCGGCGAGATCGTGGGCGTGCTCGTGATCCACATGCGGGCGCCGCGGGTGCTGGAGCGAAGCGAAATCCGCGTGCTGCAGACGCTGGCGAACCAGGCGGTCATCGCGATCGAGAACGCGGCTGCCTACGAGCAGACCAAGCAGCTGGCCACCACGGACTCGGTGACCGGCGTCGCCAATCACCGTGAGCTGGAGGCCTACCTGGAGCGCGAACTCCAGCGCGCTCGTAAGACGCGCGAGTCGCTCGCGCTCATCATCTGCGACCTCGACCATTTCAAGGAAATCAACGACACCGTCGGCCATCCGGCGGGTGACGCAGTGCTCCGCCACCTCACCCGGCAGATCCTGGTGCCCGCGGTGCGGCCGAAAGACCTGGTAGCTCGCTACGGTGGCGACGAGTTCGTTCTCGTGCTGCGCGGCGCGGACAGCCGCGCTGCCCTCGCCGTGGCGGAGCGGGTCCGGCGGACGGTCGCCAATCAAGCCGTGATGCTCGACGGCAAGGTGGTTTCCAACCTCTCCCTGAGCCTCGGCATCGCCGTCTTCCCACGAGACGGCGAGACCCGGGAGGCGCTGGTGCAGGCCGCCGACCAGGCGCTCTACGTGGCGAAGCGGACGGGCCGCAACCGCGTGGTTCGCAGCGAAACCGGGAACGGCGACGCCCAGCTGATCGCCTAAACCATCCGTTGCGGGCATCTCGCCGGTCATTCGATAAGCTTTCGTGACCATGGCCCCCGTCGCGCAGCGTCCGCGTGGCACGCAGGATATCTTGCCGGTGGACCAACCTTACTGGGACGCCATGGATCACGCCGCACAGGACCTTGCCGAGCGCTTTGGATACCTACGAATCGAGACTCCTGCCTTCGAGTCCACCGAGCTGTTCGTGCGGGGCGTGGGCGACGCGACCGACATCGTCACGAAAGAGATGTTCACTTTCGCGGACCGCGGCGGCCGCGCACTCACGTTGCGACCGGAGGGGACGGCGCCCATCGTTCGCGCCTACTTCGACGCCGGCATGCAGCTCGAGCCGCAACCGGTTCGCCTCTATTACCTGGGCCCGTATTTCCGGTCAGAACGACCCCAGCGCGGGCGTTTTCACGAATTCCACCAATTCGGCGTTGAAGCCCTCGGCGATGGCAGCCCGCTGCTCGACGTCGAAGCCATCATCCTGGGCTGGAACTGGTTTACCGCCGTCGGTCTCGGCGGGGTCAGCCTTCAGTTGAACAGCATCGGCGACGAGGTCTGCCGTCCCGCCTATCGCGACCTACTCCGCGAGCACTACCGCCCGCACCTCAGCGAGTTGAGTGTCGACAGCCGAGCTCGGTTCGAAAGGAACCCGCTGCGCCTTTTCGACTCCAAGGAGCCGCAGGACCAGGCATTGAAGCGCGCCGCGCCGCGCATCGTCGACCACCTCTGCGGGCCGTGCGCGGAAGCGTTTACCACCGTCAAAGAAAGCCTGGAGGCCGAAGGTGTGCCATTCAGCCTGAATCCCGAGTTAGTGCGTGGTCTCGACTACTACACGCGAACGGTTTTCGAGTATCAGCACGTCAGCCTCGGCGGGGCACAGAACGCGCTCGGCGGCGGCGGCCGCTACGATGGCCTGGCCGACGCGCTCGGGTACAAGGCTACCCCGGGGATCGGCTTTGCCCTCGGCATGGAACGGACGGCGATGCTGCTCAAGGAAACAAAGGAGCTGGCACCGGTGACCCCCGACGTCTATGCGGTGGCCGCGGCGCCCGGGTGGCACTGCTGGTCGGTCCCGAAGAGCGTGAAAGAGGCGAGGCGGTGGTGCGTGACATGCGGTTGAAGACGCAGGTGAGTGTGGCCGAGCGCGAAGTCGTGCCGACGGTCACCCAGGCGCTGAGCGCCGGGTGAGCCTGACCGTGCGGACGCCCTGTGGCGCCGTCCGGAGGGAGCACGTCGGATCCGATGTCGACCTTTACGGCTGGGTGCATCGGCGCCGCGACCTAGGCGGCCTGATCTTCATCGACCTGCGCGACCGTAGCGGGATCGTTCAGGTGAAGTTCGATCCGGTACATGCCCCCGCCCATACCGCCGGTGGCGAACTGCGTTCGGAGTCGGTGATTCACGTGCACGGCCTGGTGCTGCAGCGGCCCCCGGGAACCGAGAACAAGGAGCTGGCGACCGGGGCGCTGGAGGTGGAGGCGCATGCCGTCGATCTCCTCAACCGGGCCCAGCCGCCGCCATTTGCCGTCAACGAGGATGGCGTGGTCGAGGAGCAGCTGCGGCTTCGCTACCGCTACCTCGACCTCCGTCGTTCGCGGATGGCCAGGAACCTCCAGCTGCGGCATCGGGTGGCGAAGGCCATCCGGGACTTTCTCGACGACGAGGGGTTTGTGGAGATCGAAACCCCGGTCCTCATCCGCAGTACGCCCGAAGGGGCGCGAGACTACCTGGTGCCAAGCCGCCTCAAACCCGGCTACGTCTATGCGCTTGCCCAATCGCCGCAGCTCTACAAGCAGCTGCTGATGGTGGCGGGCCTGGACCGGTACTTCCAGATCGTGCGCTGTTACCGCGATGAGGACCAGCGCGCCGATCGCCAGCCCGAGTTCACCCAACTGGACCTCGAGATGTCATTTGTGGGCGAGGACGACGTCCTCGACGTGATCGAGCGGAGCTTCGCGCATATCTGGAAGCAGGTGCTCGGGATTACGCTACCGAGCCCGATCTTGCGGATGACCCACGCGGAGGCGATCCGGCGCTACGGCGTCGACAAGCCAGATCTGCGCTACGGGCTCGAGATCGAGGAGCTCAGTTCCATCTTTGCCGCAACCGAGTTCAAGATCTTCCGTCAGGCGCTCGACACCGGCGGCGTCGTCCGCGGCATTCGAATCCCGCGCAACCTGGGCGGGAAGGAAATCGAAGCGCTCACTGAGCTGGCCCGCGCGGAGGGGGCGAAAGGCCTGGCGTTCTGGCATCGCGAGCCGGAGGGATGGCGCTCGCCGATCACGAAATTCTTCAGCGATCGAGAACTCGCCGGGCTGCTGGCGGCGACGGGCGCGCAATCCGGTGATGTGGTGGTCGCGGTTGCCGACCGTTCGGATGTCGTCGCGGCCGCCCTGGGATCCGTCCGGAAGTCGGCCGCGCGGCTGCTCGGCCTGATCAAGGTGGGGGCCTTCGAATTCGCCTGGGTCACGGAATTCCCGTTGTTCGAACGAAGTAAGGAAACCGGCGAGATCACGGCGGCCCACCACCCGTTCACCTCGCCGCGACCCGAAGATCTGCCCCTGCTGGAGAGCGAGCCGCTGAAGGTTCGGGCGCGCGCCTATGACCTGGTGCTCAACGGAACCGAGCTGGGCTCGGGCAGCATCCGGATCCACGATCCGGAGATGCAACAGCGCGTGTTCAACGGCCTTGGTATTTCCAGATCGGACGCCGAACGAAAATTCGGTTTCTTGCTCGAGGCCTTCCGTTACGGAGCCCCGCCCCACGGCGGGTTCGCGTACGGGCTCGATCGGGTGGTGATGCTGGCCGCCGGCGAGGAGACGATTCGCGAGGTGATCGCGTTCCCAAAGAACCAGCAGGCCGAAGAGGTGATGACCGATGCCCCGGCAGCGGCTGATCCGAAACAATTGCGGGAGCTCGGCCTGGAACTGATTCGTCGGCCGCCACAAACGCGTTGAGAATTATTCGCAAACCGTTACGGATTGAATAACGGGGCGCCATCAGCGACGTAAGGTACGGAATTTACATTAGGCAGCATGAACGCCGCCATCATTGCGAAATCCGCCAAGACCCTCGCGCTGACCGCTGGGGGCTTCCTCGCAACCGCAAACCTTGCGGTGGCAGCCGCCCCAGCGCCAACCGCTCCCGCCCCCGTCATGGCGACTGCCACCTACGCGGTTATGTACACCTGCACTGGTGGCCCCGGATGCGCGATGGGCGTCGGCTATGCCCATAACTACAGCTTCAGCATCGACGTACGAGGCGGCCTTAAAGGAACCGGCGCGCAGGTTGGCTACCCGCAGATCACCGAAGACCTGACCGGGAGCCTGGCGCTCGGCCCTGCCAAGCATGCCGCGTCGCTGACGTATCTGAGCACCTACAACAACCTGTTCGCCGGATACGCGATCAAGCTGAGTGGGACGGTCGACGCGACGACTGGCGCCCTCTCCGGTACCGCCTCGTCGGGACTTGCGGGCAATCCCGGTGCGGACGCCTCCTTCAGCGTCAAGGGCACCAGGACCAGCTTCGCGTTCGTCCACGGAGCTCACGGCGACAACGACGACGTCAAGAAGGTCAACCCGCCAGCCAAGCGGGAAGACGCTGATGAGACGAAGGCGCCCAAGCCGGGCGTCATGCCTTCCAGCGAGGGGAAAGCGAACGGCGCCGAGCGCGAAGACGGCCAGACGGCAGACACCCGTCAGGCGAGCGACCGCACCTAGCTGGAGCAGGGGGAACTGGAACAAGGAAAGACCCGGCCGTCGCCGGGTCTTTCGCGTTCCGGGGAAGCCTTAGCGCAGCCCGAAAAGATTCCGGCTGAAAAGCGTCACGCCGGTTTTGCCACCCCGTTACCTCCGCCGGGGTGCACGCCACCAAGCGCGTAAGGTACCGAACTTACAGTAGGCGACATGAACGCCGCCATCTTCACCAAGCCAGCGAAAGGTCTCATTCTCGCGTCCGGTTTCCTCGCCGCCTCGAGCATCATGGGCTTCGCCCAAGACGCGCCGGTAGCCCTCGGTGCCCAAGCGACCGTCCCGCTCAGCACGCTCTACGTGTCGGCCCCGACGGGCAGCGCGAGCCTGGGCGGCCATACGTTTGACCTGAGTGGAGGGAATCTGCTCACCCTCGGCAATGGCCAGAGCGCGACCTTCAGCGGCTCGTGGGCGGGCGCGACCAGCGCCTTCCTGCTGCTGAACACCTACAACACCTACTGGTGGTATGAGGGTGCCGTCGTCGGCAACGTCACGTTTACCTTCAGCGATGGGACGACCCAGAGCACCGACCTCACGGTCGGCGGCAACATCCGCGAGTGGCGGACCGGCGCCGGCTTCACCGTCAACACGCTCTCCGATCCCGCGGCGGCGAACGTCTGGACCGGTAGCGCCCAGCCGGGCATGGGTGGCGGAACGGCCGTCATCGACATGCTGACCATCGCGCTGCCCAGCAAGACCGTCACCAGCGTCACCCTGAACGACAACAACACCTGGGGTGCCCTGCAGATCGACCTCGCCGGCCTGACGATCGACCCGGTAGCTCCGCAAGCCAGCTGCAACCGCCCCGGCAATTCGTGCATCACGCCGGCCGCGCAGAACAGCCAGGCGTGGAAGTGGCAGCCTCTGCAGCCCGGCACGACCGTCAATACGAACCCGCACGCGAACAACGCTGATAAGACCAACCACAAGTCGCACTAGACACGCGCGAATCCCGCGACCCTGACAAATCAGGAGAGGTCCGGCCAGGCGGCCGGGCCTCTCTTCGTTTTCTGGCAACTCCTCGATATCCGCTACACTCGCGGGGTTGCCTGTGCCCGTCCCGCCGGTCTTCGTGCTGGCCACGCTCGTCATCCTGCTGGGCACGCAATTGGCCTACGTCGTGGCCCCCAGGGCGCCGCACTACCTGGTCCGCCTGGCGCTGAGCGCCCTGGCCGTCCTGGTTGGTGAGGCCGCCGGCTTGGCCGGCGTCGGCGCCCGGTTGACGATCGGCGAGCTGCACCCGGTCAACGACCTGGCGGTGCTTGCGGTCCTGCAGTGGGCCGGAACCCGGTGGGTCAGACGGGAGCAGCCGGCGTAGCGGCGTTTGAGGCGGCGGCAAACGCGGTAGAACATGGGAAACATCCCGTGACGACGAACGTCGGGAGGATCGGGTAATTGGTCTGGCAGGTCGGCGTGCTTTTGGTCGGGATCGGATTCCTGGTTCTCAGTCTCTTCGCCTCCTTCATCCTGCTCAACATGACGCGCAGCCTTCGAACCATCGAAGCCATCTTGACGCTGACGCTCGACGAAGCACGCCTGGCCCTCCCGGAGCTGCGGCACAGCCTGCAGCAGGTTGATGACATGGTCGCCGGGGGCAACGACAAGTTCACGGCGGCCGACCGGGCGATGACCGCGACCGGCGCCGCCATCACAGGCTGGCGCGACCGGGTGCGTGACCTGCTCGGCGGGCTCGGTCGCCGCCGGCAACCGCGGACGGGCAAATAGCGGGAGGAATCATGAGGGAGAGTCGACTTCGCCATCAACCGCCAGGCAGTCGCCATGAGACGACCAGCGCCAGCGCTTACATCACCGAGCTCAAGCTGCCGGCGGTCAGCGACTACATCGTCGTTGCCAAACGCGCCGCGGCGTCACTCGGCCTGGTCGTCGGATTCTCCCTGCAGGAGATCGACGACCTCAACATCGCGATAACGCAAGCCTGCGAGAGCGCCTGCGCGGCCGCCGCTCAACAGTGGGGCAGCGGCAACGGGCAACTGAAATTGATCTTCAAGAGTCAGCCGCGACGGATCGAAGTCGAGGTCCGCAGCGTCCCACCGCGGGCGGTCGAGCAGCAGGCCGTGCGCCGCACCCGGCGCGAGGCCGAACTCGATTATGAAACGATTGGTTTGAACATGATCCGGCTGTTCGTCGATGAACTCCGCTACCAGGTCGACGATCAGACGGGCAGTATGCGGATGAGGATGGTCAAATACCTGATCGAGTAGACCGGCCGGCGTCCTCGTCGTCCACCGTCCGACCGAACCGAGCGCTCGTTCGCCGCCTCTTCCTCGATTATCAAAAGACCAAAGACCCGCAGGTCCGCCAGCAGCTGGTCGAGCTGTTCAACAATCTGGTGGTCTTCCTAGCCAAGAAATTCAGCAACCGCGGCGAGCCGCTCGAGGACATCGTCCAGGTCGGGTATATCGGCTTGCTCCAGGCCATCGAACGGTTCGAGCCGCAGCGCGGCCTGGAATTCTCCACCTTCGCAACTCCCACCATTGTCGGGGAGATCAAACGCTACTTTCGGGACAAGAGCTGGGCGATCAAGGTGCCGCGCCGCCTGCAGGAGACGATGCAGCGCGCCGACCTGGCGCAGCAGCGCCTGCAGGCCAAGCTGGGGCGAACGCCGTCGGTCAACGAAATCGCGAAGGAGTTGGACCTGGCCCCAGAAGAAGTGCTGGCGGCCATGGAGGCGAGCCCGGCGCAGCGGACCATTCCCTTCGAGTCGACCGGCCCGGCGCCCAGGGATGATGACGGCCTGCAGCTCACCGAGCGGCTCGGCCTCGAGGATGAGAACCTCGACAAAGTGGAGCTGCAAGACCTGCTCGACCAGGCGATGCGTCATCTCACGCCGCGGGAGCGGCGGATCATGTACCTGCGGTTTGTTGACGAGCTACCCCAGGCGGAGGTTGCCAAGCGGCTCGGCATCTCGCAGATGCACGTCTCGCGGCTGCAGCGCGCCGCCGTCGAGCGGCTGAAGCGCGAACTCCCGGTCAGCTAAGCGACGATCCGACGGCTCCGGTGTCGTGGGATGACGGCCGAAGCCCTCGAGGATGAACTCCAGAAACGGCAGCGCGTGCAGCACCTGCCCACCCCGAATGAGGACGTCCCAGAGCGGCTCGAACTTTTTCCAGCCGGCTGCGTACGAGATGTGCCGGAGTCGATCCCGAGGGGCACTCGTGGTCGATGCTCCTCGCCAGATAGAAGACCAGCGGTAGAAGTCGCGATAGGCGCGCCAGTAGCCGGCCTCAAGTTGGGCCGGTCCCAGCCGGGCGGGCCGAAAGACGACGTGGCGCGTGTCGTACAGGTCCCAGTCGCGATGCACGATTCGGTTTTCGTTGTCCAGCCGTTGGTAGAGCGCGGTGTCCGGATAGGGGGTCAGGATGTGAAACGTTGCGGTTTCGATGCCCTGCCCAACCGCCCACTCGACCGTCCGGTCGAAGACGTCCGGACTGTCCTGGTCCATCCCGAAAACGAAACTGCCATTGACCATGACGCCCAGCTCGTGCAAGCGGCGAATTGCCGCGCCGTAATCCCGGCCGATGTTCTGGAATTTTCGCTGCTCCGAAAGGTTTGCGGCATTGACGGTTTCAAAGCCGATGAAAAGGCTGCGAAGGCCGGCGTTGACGGCCTTCTCGACGAGCCCCGGCTGCTCCAACACGGCCTTCACAGTTCCCGCCGCCTGCCACAGCCTTCCCATGCCTCTCATCCCGTCGAACAGCGCTGAGGCGAACGGCGGACTACCGAAGAGATGGTCGTCGAGGAAGTACAAATGGCGGCCGGGCAGCCGGTTGATCTCCGCCAACGCCGAGTCAACCGGTTGGAGATAGAACTCCTTGCCGCCTTTGAAAAAGGCGACCTTGTAGCAAAAGTCGCAAACATGCGGGCACCCACGGGAGACGACGATGGAGTTCGGCACCAGGTACTTATGGCGCTTGATCAGGTCGCGCCTGATGGGTGGCACACCGAGCAAGGTCCGATGCTGGGAGGCATAACGCGCGGCGGGGCGACCAGCACGAAAGTCCCTGAGGAACGCTGGCCAGGTGTCCTCCCCGGGGCCCAGGAACACCGTGTCGGCGTGCGCCTGCGCCTCCTCTGGGAGCGAGGTCACATGCAGCCCGCCGAGGGCAACGTGAACCCCCCGGGCGCGGTACCGATCGGCGATTTCATATGAGCGCCTGGCCGACGTGATGTAAGCCTGAATCACGACCAGGTCAGGCTCGTCGTCTGTCGCGACCTTCTCGACGTGCTCGTCCCAGATCGATACGTCATCGTCCTCGGCAAGGAACCCAGCCAGCGTCGCCAATCCCAGGGGCGGAAACAATGAGTATTTGATCGGGCGGAAGAAGGGACTCGTCGCCTCGGTCAGGGCAGGAAGAATCATCTTCACTCGCATGTGGAGACACCCACCCGACCCATCAAGTACGGGCAACGGGGATCGGCCTCCAATGGTTTCGCTGAGTTCCCGTTACAATTCACTGTGCGCGCAGGCCAGCTATGACGAGCGCGGAGATCCGCCAGCGTTTTCTCAACTTCTTCAAAGAGCGGGACCACAAGGTGTTACCAAGCTCCTCCCTGATCCCGTTCGGCGATCCGACGCTGCTGTTCACCAGTGCCGGCATGGTGCAGTTCAAGCCCTATTTCCTGGGCCAGGCCAAACCGCCGTACCCTCGGACGACCACCTGCCAGAAGGTCTTTCGTGCCGTGGATATCGATCTGGTGGGCACCGACGGGCACCATCTGACCTTTTTTGAGATGCTGGGGAACTTCTCCTTCGGCGAGTACTTCAAGGAGAAAGCGATCCCGTACGCGTATGAATTCCTGACCAAGGACCTGCGGCTCGACGAGGGTCGCCTTTGGGCCGGCATCCACAACGATGACGACGAGAGCTACGCGATCTGGGTGAAAACCGGCATTCCGGAAGAGCGCATCCGGCGCTTCGGCGACGACTACAACTTCTGGGCGGCCGGCCCGACCGGGCCGTGCGGTCCGGATTCGGAAATCCACTACGACTGGGGCAGCGAGTACGGGTGCGGGCAGTCCGATTGCGGCCCCAACTGCGAGCATCCAGGCTGCGACCGGTTCCTCGAAATCTGGAACCTCGTCTTCATGCAATGGAATCGTGATCAATCCGGAAAACGCACCGACCTCGAGCGCAAGGGCATCGACACGGGTATGGGTCTGGAGCGAATCAGCTCGGTGGTCAATGGCTACCCAACCAGCCATCAGCGA
The DNA here is from genome assembly GCA_005880875.1 of Chloroflexota bacterium. Taxonomy (GTDB): domain Bacteria; phylum Chloroflexota; class Dormibacteria; order CF-121; family CF-121; genus CF-13. The sequence continues at coordinate 22,659 of VBJI01000012.1, read as the reverse complement.
AGCTCCTCCAGGGCGCCGTCGGGCGTTTTTCAGACGGATCTCTTTCAGCCGTTGATTCGCCACTGGGCCGAACAGACGGGGAATGCCTACGGAGCCGATCCGAAGAGCGACGTCTCGCTCAAGGTGCTGGCCGACCATGCCCGCGGCAGCACCATGCTCCTGGCCGACGGCGTTACGCCAGCCAACGACGGACGTGGCTACGTGCTGCGACGCCTGATCCGGCGCGCGATGGTGCATGCACGGCGACTTGGCCCGGCCGCGCAGCTCTCCTCTGGCATCCCGATTGTCGCTCGCATCCTGGGCGAGGTCTACCCCGAGCTACCCAAGAACCTAAACCAGATTCAGTCGGTCGCTCGGTCGGAGGAGGAGCGGTTCGGGATTGCGCTTCGACAGGGAATGGAGCGCCTCCAGGACCTGTTGGAGGGCGGAACTCTTAGCCCTCAAGACGTGTTCTACCTGCATGACACGCTGGGCTTCCCGGTGGAGCTGACGGCGGAACTGGCCGCCGAGCAGGGCATGACCGTCGACACGGCCGCCGTCGAGACATTGATGCAGGCTCAGCGCGACCGGGGCCGGATCGCCACCGGCGGGTTCGCGGCACCACTCGCGGGCACGGCAACCCGCTTCGTCGGCTACGACCGGCTTGAGGCAGACTCGACCATCACCGATGTTTTTCCGGTGGCCGGCGAATCGGAGCAGTCGGACGTGTTTCTGGAGGAAACGCCGTTCTATGCGGAGCGCGGCGGCCAGACCGCCGATACCGGCTGGATCAGCTGGGATCACCGCAAGGCGGCCGTCATCGATGCCCAGCCTCAGGGGGAAGCGATCCGCCATCGGGTTGAGATCAGTGCCGATCGCCTGACGCCCGGTCACCGGGTTCACGCCGAGGTCGACGCTGGACGGCGGCAGGCCATCGCGCGGCATCACTCCGCCACCCATCTGCTGCATCGAGCCCTCCGCGAGGTGCTGGGCGAGCAGGCGACCCAGGCGGGCTCATCGGTGCAGGCGGACTACGCCACTTTCGACTTTCGGTTTCCGCGAGCGCTGACGGCGGAGGAGATCGACCGGGTCTCCAGCCTGCTGAACGAAAAAATTCGTGCCGACCTCGATCGGCGGGTCGAGGAGCTTCCACTCGACAGGGCGATCGCCACGGGAGCCGTCGCGCTGTTCGACGAGAAATACGGCGATCTGGTGCGGGTCGTTTCTTTCGGTGACTGGGCGCGCGAGCTATGCGGCGGCACCCACGTTGAGCGCACCGGCGAGATCGGGTTCGCCTTGATCTCGAGCGAGCGAAGCATCGGCGCCGGCGTTCGGCGCATCGAGATGCGGGCGGGCGCCGCGGCAGAACGTCAGGCTCGCGAGTACGAACGCGTCCTCGCGCAACTTGGCGACGAGCTTCGCGCGGCACCCGCCGACCTGCCGGCCAGGGTGGCAGCGCTGCAGGCCGAGGTCAAACGGCTGGAGAAAGAGACGGCGAACCTCCGCCAGCGGCTCGCCGCGGGCGGGAGCGCCCAGCTCGAAGAGGCCGACGTCGACGGGGTGCGGCTGCTGCTGCAACGGGTCGATGCCGGCGAGAAGGACCTACTCCTCTTCGCCGATCACGCGCTCAGCCGCACGAATGGAAAGGGCGTCGCGATCGTGGTCGGGGGCCGCAATTTCGCGGTCAAGGTCGCCAGTCCGCTGGCTGATCGGTTAGCCGCGAACGAGCTGGTCCAGGCCTTCCGGCAGGTCGCGGGCGGTAAAGGGGGCGGCCGCGGACCGGTCGGGCAAGGCGGTGGTATCGACCCCGACCGGGTGGACGCCGCGTTCAAGTCCGTGCAGGAATACGTACGGGTCCATCTGAAAGACAAATGATCAAAATCAAGGACCGCATCAAGCGCCTACGACGCGGATCGGACTATGAGAACTACTACACGGCGCTCGATATCGGGACCGAATACATCAAGGCCCTCATCGTCAAACGCGAGGGTCGCAATGGCGTAGTGCTCGGCGCGTCCCGCCAGCGTCAGGAATTCGCGGACATGGAGGGCGGCGTGCCGGCGAACATCCAGGGCATCATCGACAGCTGCGACCGGGCCATGTCGCAGGCCGAGGACATGTGTGACACCATCCCGGGTCAGGCGGTGATCGGCATCGCCGGCGAGCAGGTCAAGGGGTTCAGTACCTCGGTGACCGTCCCCCGGGCCGATCCCGCCCTGAAGATCAACGAGGTGGAGCTGGTGCAGACCCTGCAGCTGGTACAGAAGCGGGCGCTTCGCGAGGCTCAGCATCAGATGAGCCTGGAGCTGGGTGTCCCCGATGTGAACGTCAAGCTGCTCAACTCCGCCATCACCAGCGTGCGGATCGATGGATTCGTGGTGAACAACCCGATCGACTTTCAGGGCAAGCAGACGGTGATCACGGTCTTCAACACGTTTGCGCCGCTGACCCACGTCGGCGCCCTACAGACGATCGCCTCCGAACTGGACCTGGAGCTCGTCGCCACCGTGGCGGAGCCGTATGCCATGGCACGTTGCGCCGCCACCGACGAGGTGTATGACTTCGGCGGCATCTTCGTTGACGTGGGCGGGGGCACGACCGACATCGCCCTGATCCGCAACGGCGGCATCGAAGGCACCCGAATGTTCCCCATCGGCGGCCGCGTCTTTACCAAGAAGCTTGCCGCCCGATTCGGGATTTCCTTCGCCGACGCCGAAGCCGTCAAGCTCCGGCACTCCCGTGGTGAGCTGCCGCCCGAGCACGCGGAGAAGGTCCATTCCGTCCTGGCGCGTGACGCGGAAGTGCTGGTCGAGGGGGTGGCGATCACCCTGCAGGAAATGGCCAAGGGCGACCGGCTGCCAACCGCCATCTACCTCGCCGGCGGCGGCAGCGCCTTGCCCGAGGTCAAAGACCAGCTCAAGACCTTCGCCTGGGGGGAGAAGCTTCCGTTCGCTCGGACACCCACGGTGACCGCCCTACGGCCGGTCGACATCCGCGGGATTTACGATTCCACCGGCCTGCTGCTCGATCAGCAGGACATCACCCCCATGGGGCTGGCATTCCACGCGATCCAGCAGGAGGCGGAGGACCAGGCGCCCCTCTACGGGCTGATGCGGAAGGTTCTCAAGGCGATGAAGGTCTAGCCGAGGCCCCAAAAACCTGACAGCGTAACAACTCGACAATCAGTGACGTTTCCGGTATGAAAGGCAGCGACGTGTTAAAACTGTGAAGACTCTGGCCAAACTGCTCTACGTCGAAGCCGACGAGGAGATCACCGACCTCGTCGATCGCCTCCGTGATCTCAGTCTCGAGGACGAGGTCACGTTCGTGGTCCCGGATCGAGCCCGTGCCTTGCAAAGCGCGATGAGCTTCCGCCTGCTCAAGCGCTACGCCGACAGCTACGGCAAGCGGGTCAATCTCGTCAGCGGCGACCCACGGCTCCAGGCAATGTCCCTGGAGGCCGGATTCATGGCCTATCCGAGCCTGGCTGCCTACGACAGTGGCAGCGAGGTTCACCAGCCGGCCCCGGTCGATGAGCCGGGGGTTGCCAGCGCCGTGCCGCCGCCGCCGACAGCTCCGGCCCAGATGCGGTCGCCGAGCGCCGGCGGGCCTTCTGGCGTCGCAACCCTGGACCGGCCGCGGCAAGCCTCGGTCGTTTCGGCGCCGCCACGAGCCAAGGCACCAACTCCGCCTCGAGCCGCCTCCCCGGGCCCGCCACTCGGAAGCTATCGGCCGTACCTGATCGGAGCCGGAGTCGTGGTCGTCCTCGGATTGCTGTTCGGGATGCTGTACCTCCCCACCGCCACCGCCACCCTCACCGTCGCGGGGACGCCGATCAAGGAAGACATCACGCTCCTCGGTGCGCCAGCAACCGCGCGACGCCGTTAAGGCGACAGGTCAGGTCACGTTCCACTCGAACTGTGGATCCGATAACTGCTCTTTTACGATCCCGTCTGGGACCGACGTCAGCACGGACACGGGTAAGCACTACCTGACGCAGAAAGACGTAAGTGTGAAGTCATCCGGGTCCGTTTCGGTTACTGCAACACAAGCTGGCGCAAACGGCAACACAGACGCCAACACGATTCACAACATCAACAGCGGGCTTCTCGGAGTATTGGCTAGCGTCGATAACCCGAGCGCGATATCGGGTGGAGCCGATGCCCGGACAGCGACGGTCATCCAGCAATCGGATCTGGACGGCCCGAAAGACGCGTATGCCAAAGACGCCGTGCCCCAGGTGACCGACCAGCTGAGCGGCAAGGCCCAGGGCAAGAAGCTGGTGCTGGTCGGCAGCGGAGTGCAGGTTACGGTTACGTCCGACCACAAAGTGGGCGAGGAGGTAACGAGCTTCACGGTGACGATCAAGGTGTCCGGCGACGGCGTCGCCTTCGACGACGCGGCTGTCAAGGCGATGCTGAAGTCCGCCCTGCAGCACAAGGTGCCGCAAGGATCGCAGCTCACCACCGAAAACCTCGCCCTCAGCTATGACGCCATCGACCCGACGGCCGACGGTCACGTCACGCTCAACGGGCACGCCTCCGGGTTCTACACGCCGGTCTTCCTGGACAAGGCCATCCGGTCGCATCTCAAGGGGATGAGCCCGTCGAAGGCGCACGCGTTCCTCCAGTCACTTCGGAACGTCGTCGACGCGCGCGTGGTCCAGTCACCTTTCGGCCTGCCGTGGCTTCCGCTGTTCAGCTCGCGGATTACCCTCAAGATCCAGGAGGTCTCGAGCAGCTCGTCCGGGTGAGGGTGCTCGCGATCGATCCGGGCACCGTTCGGCTCGGACTGGCGCTGAGTGACCCATCTGGAACGATCGCGCAGCCGCTGAGCGTGCTCTCGCGGCGCTCCGAGGCCGAGGATCTCGACGCGCTCAAGGACCTGGTGGCACGCCACGATGTTGGGCAGATCGTGATCGGGCTGCCCCGGCTGATGGACGGCCGCCTGGAGGCGGCGGCCTTACAGGCGCAGGGCTTCGGGGCGAAGGTTCAGCAGGCGACCGGCCGCCCGGTAGCATACTGGGACGAGCGGCTGACAACCGTAGCCGCCGAGCGGTACCTGATCGACCAGGGCAAACGGCGGCGCAAGCGGCGGCAAGAGGTCGATCGGATGGCTGCCACGCTATTGTTGCAGGGATACCTCGACTACCAGCGTGGGCGGGGGCCAGGAGGCTGAATGCCAGAGATTCCAGAGGCGCGCTGGTCACCCTTGACGATGAGGAGCACGATCGGGTGGTCGAGCAGTTGGAAGAGTTCGAGGAGGACGACGAGGGGGATGAAGACGGCGGTGTGGAGGACTAGCTGACTCCAGCCAGCCGGTTGAATGAGCCAGCGCCGCGCCGGCGCAGCCGTGCGCTGGGCTGCGTCCAGTGGTTCGTCGCCATCCTCTTCCTGCTGCCCGCCGCGCTGGGGATCCCGGGCGTGCTCGCCTACAACTGGGTCGATCACCAGCTGCACCAACCGGCCAATCCGGCCAACGCGAAAGTGCGCTTCGTGGTCCCTCCGGGCGCGACCTTCCACGAAGTCGCCGATACGCTGCACCGCGCCGGATTGATCGATTCGGTGACCGTCTTCGACCTCTACGCTCGCTACAAGCACCTGGACCGCAACGTGCAGGCCGGCGCCTACCAGCTCAGCCGCAATCTCAACATGGTGCAGATCCTGGTCGCCCTGCAAACCGCTCTTCCCGACGAGATCTTTGTCACCATCCCAGAGGGATACACGATCAAGAAGACGGCGGCCGTGCTGGATCAGGGTGGCGTCGTCAAGGGCAGCGACTACATGGCCCAGGCGGTGGCAGGTCCGTTCACATACGAGTTCCTCAAGGATCTGCCGCCGGGGACGTCACTCGAGGGCTTCCTCTTCCCGGATACCTACTTGATTCCGCGCAACGGGACCGCCAAGCAGCTGATTGCGCTCCAGCTCGATGCCTTCAACCGGCACTGGGATGACACGCGCAAGGGACAGGCGGCCCAGCGCAAGCTCAACCCGCTCCAAATCGTGACCATCGCGTCGATGATCGAGCGGGAGGCCCGGTTTGAGGAGGACCGGCCCCTCGTGGCCAGCGTCATCTATAACCGGCTGTCGGCCGGCTGGCCGCTGCAGGTCGACGCGACGGTGCTCTACGCCAAAGGGATCTGGCAGTCGTCCGTAACCACCCAGGACCGCATGATTGCGTCGCCGTACAACACCTATTTACATACAGGACTCCCACCGGGACCGATCGCGAACCCTGGCATCAAGGCGATCGATGCCGCGCTCCAGCCCGCCCAAACCGGGTACTTCTTCTATCTCTCCGACCCGCAGGGCCACAATCACTACGCCAAGACCAACGACGAGTTCGCCCGCCTCCTCAAGCAGTACGGGCTCCAGTAAGTCCCGTCTCCTGCTGGTCGGTGGGGCGGAGGACGCCGAGCTGGCCGCAGCGCTTTACGATGCCGGATTCCGGGCGGCCGGGATCGACGCGCGCTGCGAGCCGCGCGCGGTTCCGCCGGAGGGTCTGACCGAGGCCGTGGCCGGCATGCGACAGGACCAGCGTGTCCTGGGCGCGGCCGTCACCCGGCCGCATACGGTGGCGGTCGCCGGGCTGCTCGATGGCCTGGGTCCGGAGGCGCAAGTCATGGGGGCGGTGAATACGATCAGCCACCGGGCCGGCGCCCTGATCGGCTGGAATACGGACCGCGCGGCGTTCCTTCAGGCCCTCGACGAGGCCGGCTTTCAACCTAAGGGTCATGCGGCGCTGGTGCTCGGCGCCGGCGGGGCAGCCCGGGCATCCGTCGACGCGCTGCGTGGGGCCGCCACGGCGAAAATCTGGGTGTCCAGCAACGACCTTGACCAGGCCCGGGCGGTTTGCCGCGAGCTGGGCGTCACGCTGGGTGGACCGGCACCGCTTGGATCGCTATCGTTGCTGGCGCGCAAGGTCGACCTGATCGTGAATGCCACCCCGGTCGGCAGCGACGGCGAATCCGTCCTCTTTCCGGTTGACTGGATCACCCCGGCCCAATTCGTCTTCGATCTGATTTACCAGCCGGCGGTGACGCCGCTCGTTCTGGGCGCCCGCGATCGGGGCGCCCGGGCCATCAACGGCTTGACCATGTTGCTCTTTCAGGCGCTGGCCGCCTTCGAGATCTGGACCGGGCAGCCGGCCCCCGAGGCGGCGATGCGGGCAGCGCTCGAGCGAGCGGTGGTCGGGCGGTTGAGCGCGTGAATCATCTGCTGATCGCGCTCGCCTGGGCCGTGGTCGGGGCGCTGGTCGGGGCCGGCCTCAATTACCTGTCGCGCTGGCTGGCTCGGATCGAGGAGATCGAGTACCAACCGTCGCTCATCGAGATGTTGTTGATGCCGGTGCTGGGCGCCGCACTCTTCTTTCTGTTCGCGCTCCAGCTCGGCATCCAGCCGTTGCTCTTTATCGACTCGGTGTATGTCGCGGTGCTGGTGCAGGTGCTGGCCTTCGACCTCAAGACGCGCTACATCCTGGACCTGGTCATGTTCCCCGGATTGGTTATCGCCTTTGGGCTCGCCTTCGTCACCCCGTGGACGGCCTTTCTCACCTGGCCGTGGCCAGATTGGCGGACTGCCCCGGTCGCCGCCCTGATCGCAGGCGGCATCTTCTTCCTGCTCTATTTCGGCGGGCAGGCCGTGTTCGGGGCCGAGGCATTCGGCTTCGGGGACGTCAAGCTGGCGGCGTTCATCGGCATGGCGACCGGGCTATCGAACTTGCGGATGGTCCACGCCCTGCTCTACGGCGTGTTTCTCGGCGGCTTTGTGGCGATAATTCTGCTCATCACCCGGATTCGCAGCCTGAAGGAGGCCGTTCCGTACGGCCCCTTCCTGGTCATCGGAACTCTGATCACGCTCTTCGCCCAGGCACCGTGAAGGCGCACGAGCTGCTCCCCGGTGAGCGGGTCCTGGCCAGCTGCTCGCGACACTGGGTGGTGCTGGTGCGCCCGATCGCGACCAGCATCGTCGCGATGGCCGTCGCGCTCGTCGTCGCGGTTCTGCTGCCGATCGCGGGCGAGCTGCGCCTCTTCCTGATGCTCGGGGTGATCGTGGCCGGCCTGGCCGTGCTCAACCTTTATTACTGGGGCTGGCGGGCGCACGAGTACGTGCTCACCGACCAGCGCGTGATTCTGAACGAGGGCATCGTCTCCAAGTTTTCCCGGTCGATCGCCATCGATCGAATCCAGGACCTGACCACCTTTCAGGGGTTGTGGGGCCGGACCTGGGGGTTTGGGGACATCGAGCTGGAGTCGGCGGGCCGGGACAGCGCCGAGGTGCTGAGCACGGTGCCGCGCCCCCAGCAGCTGCGCAACGCGATCTTCGCCCAAATCGAGGCCCGCCGCCGACCCAGCTAGCTCGGGTCTCGGCACGACCGGGTACAATCGCTTGCCGGATATGGTGAACCCAAGCGATTTTCGAAACGGCATGACCATCGAATGGGAGGGTCAGCTATGGGTCGTGATCGAGTTCCAGCAGGGCCAGAACGCCCGTGGCGATACCTTCTTCCGCACCAAGCTGCGCAACGTTCGGTCCGGGGTGATCATCGATCAGAAGTTCCGAGACAAGGATCGGTTCACCCGGGCGCGGATCGAAAAGGTCTCCATGCAGTACCTTTACAGCGACGGTGACCGGCACTTCTTCATGGATATGGCGAGCTACGACCAGCTGCCGATCAATGATGACCAGCTGGGCGACAGCTTGAAATATTTGAAGGAAAGCTCGGCGATTTCGGTCCTCATGTACGACGGCCAACCGCTGGGGGTCGAGCTTCCCACCACCGTTGATCTAAAGGTGACACAGACGGCACCCGGCTTCCGGGGTGACACCGCGGCCGGGGGCGGCAAGCCGGCCACGGTTGAAACCGGGCTGACGCTGAACGTGCCCTTCTTCGTCAACGAAGGTGACGTCATCCGGGTCGATACCCGGACCGGCGCCTACGTGGAGCGCGTCTAGTGTCGCCCACCGACCGTCCACTCGGCTCCGTCAAGGTCGCCAACGAGGTGATTGCCCATATCGCGTCGTTGACCGCCAGCCAGGTGCAGGGCGTGGCCGGGATGTACCAGGCCCGGGCGCGTGACGGCCATCGGGTGCTGCCCCTGGGCAGCTCGTACAAGGGCGTTCGGGTCGACCTGGGCAACGACGCGCTCAACCTCGAGCTATTTCTCGTCGTTGATCACTCGGCCCACGTTCCCACGGTGGCCGCCGAAGTGCAGCGGCAGGTGGCCGACGCGATCGACAAGATGCTCGGCCTCGAGGTCCGTCAGGTGAATGTCTTCGTCGGCGACGTGAGGTTCCCCGAGGACGGATAGTGCCACGCCGCCTCGGCGAGGCCCTGCGCTAATGGGACGGCGCCACCTGGCCCGCGAGCTCGCCCTGAAAGTCCTCTTCGAGCTGGAGGCCGACGGAGGAGATGCCGAGCGCGCGCTCCAGTATCACATCGGGGAATCCCACGCCGACGCGGAGACGGCCGATTTCGCCCGAGCGCTGATCCTGGGCGTTCTCGAGCATCGTCAGGAAATCGACGCCCGGCTGGCGGAGGCCTCGCGCAACTGGGGGCTCGACCAGATGGCCAAAGTTGAGCGGACCCTGCTCCGGATCGCGGCGTTCGAAATTCTGTTCCTGCCGAGCGTGCCCCTCAAGGCGGCGATCAACGAGTCGATCGAGCTGGCCAAGACGTTTGGTGGGCCCGATTCCGGCAAATTCGTGAACGGCATTCTTGGCCGGATCGCGACGGATGCGGAATCGCGGCGCCGGCCAGGCGATCAGGCGGCCGCCATGCCGGACGCATCGTCGCGATGAGCGAGGACATCGCGCGGATGGATTATGAGGCGGCCGTCGCCGAGCTCGAACAAACGGTCCAGCAACTCGGCAAAGAGCAGGAGGACCTTGCTGAATCCGTGCGGATGTTCGAACGAGGGCTGGCGCTGGCTCACCGATGCGCCCGCCTGCTCGATGACGCGGAACGGCGGCTGAGCGAGCTGGCCCCAGCCGCCCAGCGCGCGACCAGCCCGTGAGCCTGCTACAGAATCCCTACTTCGTCGTTCCGCTGGTGGCGTGGGCGATCGCGCAGACCAGTAAGGTGATCATCGATTCGGTGCTGCTCCATCGGCTGAGTGTGCGGCGGCTGGCGACGGCGGGTGGCATGCCCAGCTCGCACAGCGCACTGGTCGTCTCGCTGACAACCGTGATCGGGCGGATGCAGGGAATCCAATCGCCTTTGTTTGCGCTCGCCTTGATCTTCAGCTCCGTCGTCATGTACGACGCCACCGGCGTTCGACGAGCCGCCGGGCAGCAAGCCATGATCCTCAACCGATTGCTTGACGACCTGTTCATTGCCCACCGCGGCATCCACCAGGAACGGCTGCGGGAGCTGCTGGGGCATACTCCGATCGAGGTGATCGCCGGCGCGGTCCTCGGGGTCGTCATCGGCCTTGGCCTGTGGCGATGATGGTGGCTCAACGGCGCCGCCTCGATCAGGCGCTGGTGGAGCGCGGATTGGTCACGTCGCGCGAGCGGGCGCAGGCGATGGTTCGGGCCGGGCTGGTCCGGGTCGCCGGCGCGCCGGCGGATCGGCCGGATCAAATGGTCGCGGTTGACCAGGTGATCGAGGTTGCCGGATCGACGGCTTATGTTAGCCGGGGCGGCGAGAAGCTGGCGGCCGCGCTGGACGCCTTCGGCTTCGATCCGCGGGGTCGCCGCGGCCTCGACGTCGGCGCCTCGACCGGCGGATTCACCGATGTCCTGCTCCAGCGCGGCGCCGAAGGGGTGATGGCGATCGACGTTGGCTACGGCCAACTCGCGTGGAGCCTTCGTCAGAACCCACGGGTGACCGTGATGGAGCGGGTGAACATCCGCCACCTCGACCAGCTTCCCTTTCCGGCCGACTTTGCCGTCATCGACGTGTCCTTCATCTCGCTCCGGCTGGTGCTGCCCCGCGTTGGCCAGCTGCTCAGTCCGCCCGGTGAGGTCGTGGCCCTCGTCAAGCCGCAGTTCGAGGTCGGCAAGGGAGCGGTAGGGAAGGGGGGCGTGGTTCGCGATCCAGCGTTGCACGAGCAAGTTCTCAAGGAGCTCCGTGGTTTCGCTGGCGAGATCGGTTACCAAGTCGCCGGCCAAATAGCCTCGCCCGTGCTTGGGGCGAAGGGCAACCGTGAATTCCTGTTGTACTTGAAGCCAAATGCCTGACGCGGTCGGGATCGTCTGCCACCCGCGCATCGACATGGGGGGAGAGCCCGTGATGGCCGCGCGCCGCCGGCTCGAGCAGCGCGGTTTTCGTGTCTGGACCTACTGCGCGACGGCCGAGGAGCGCCCCGGAGCGCTGGTCGGCAACCTCGACGGCACCCGACTGATCGTCAGTATCGGCGGCGATGGGACGATGCTCTGGACCGCCCAGCAGGCGGCCGTCGCCAATGTTCCGGTGCTCGGGATCAATGCCGGACGCCTCGGCTTCCTCACCCAGGTGCAGCTCGGTGAGGAGGGGAAAGCGCTCGATCGCTGGGCGGCGGGTGACTTCAGCCTCCAGCGGCGGGCCCTGCTCGAGGCCCGAGTCGGGGATCGCGTCTTTCATGCCCTGAACGACGCGGTCGTCCACAAAGGCATCGACATCAACCTCATCCGGATGGAGGTCACGGTTGACGGCCAGCCGGCCGGCCAGTTCGACGCCGACGGGGTAATCGTTTCGACCCCAACGGGATCGACCGGTTATGCGCTGTCGCTCGGTGGGCCCATCGTGCATCCGGATGTTCGAGCCCTCGTCTTCATGCCCCTGAACCCGCATAGCCTCTTCAACCGCCCGGTCGGCTTACCGGAGAACGCCCGGGTGGTCATTCACCTCCCCAATGCCTCGGCGATCCTGACCTGCGATGGGCAACAAAATGCTGCCCTGGAACCGGGCGCCCGGATCGAGATCGCCGCGCCCGGCCTGGAGGTCCAGCTGGTGCAGTTCGACAAGGGCCGAAACTTCTTCGAGCTGCTTCGACGGAAGCTGCGCTGGGGGCTGCCGCTGACCGATGGCGATCCGGGATGAGCTCGGCGCTGCATCGAGTCGGCCAGTTCTGGCGTCACGCCTCGGCGCAGGTGAGCCCCGTCGAGTCCGCCGACGCCGAACGGATTCTCGGACCGAATCTCGTCACCCTGTTCTTCCAGCTGCCGGTCAACGACCAGCGGCACGGGCTCGACGTGCTCCACACCCTGGCCCAGCTGGAAGCCGAGCCCAGCCGGCTGCTCCAGCAGGCGGCGCTCCTCCACGACATCGGCAAGAGCGGCGCCGAGTTCTCGGTGATCGACCGCAGCCTCACGGTGGTGCTCGCCGCGCTGTCGCCCGGTCTGCTCGATCGTCTGCTCCGGGCGCAACCGGGCTTCGCGCGCCGCCATGCGATCTACGCGGACCACGCGCGAATCGGCGCCGATCGATTGCGCGCCGCCGGGGCGGCGGAGCTTGCCGGTATTGTGGCTGAGCATCATGCGGCGCACCCAGTGTCGGAGGTGACCCGGCGGCTGCAGCGGGCGGACACGCGAAATTGAGTCGGGAGATCTCCACGGAACTCGAGCGCGATCCCGTCTACATCGTCCGGACGCCGGCCTTCGACGGGCCGATCGAGCTGCTGTTGACGCTGGCCCAGCGGGCGGAAGTCGACCTGAAGGCGATTCCGCTCGCCACCCTCACCGACGACTATCTCAAAGCCATCGCTCAGGACCGGCCGCCCCTGGAACGGCTGGCCGCGTTTCTGGTGATCGGCGCCCGTCTGGTCCAGCTCAAGGCCGCCGGCTTGATGCCGGAGGTGACGGTTGGCGAGGAGGAAGAGCTGCAGGCCTGGGAGGACGCGATCAAAGGACGCCTCGAGGAGTACAAGCGTTTCAAGCAGCTCGCCGAGTCGTTGATGCGCCGGCACGCCAGCGGGCGATTTACGTTTGCCGGCCTGCTGGAACCCGAGGTGGTCCCGCAGGCGCGCGTCCAGGTGAGCCTCGAGGCGCTGGCCACGGCCTTTCAGCAGGTGCTCGATCGGTTGCCGCCGGCGCAGCAGGTGACGGTGGAGATGGAGCACGTCTCCCTGGCGGATAAGCTCGAAGAGCTCCGTACCATGCTTTCCAGGCAGCCGCAGATGAACTTCACGGCTATCTTTCGTCACGCCCGGACGCGGCTCGAGGCGGTGGTCACGTTTCTGGCCCTGCTGGAGCTGATTAGAATCGGGCAGGCCCGAGTAGCCCAGTCTTCCACGTTCGCCGAAATCACCGTGTTCGGACAGGAGCAGGAAACATGATCGGCGTACGCGATACGGCGGGACTGGCGGCGGCACTCGAAGCGGTCCTGTTCACCCTCAATCGTCCAGTCACGGTTCTCGAGCTCCAGGAGATCCTGCAGTCGCCGCTGCCTGACGTCGAGGCGGCTGCGATCGCATTGGGTGCCGGCCTTGCCGGCAGGGGTCTTTTCCTGCAACGACACCAGGACCAATTACAGCTGGTCACTGACCCGGCGCAGGCCGACGTGGTCCGGCGGGTGCTGCGTCCCGAGTACCCGTCGAGGCTTTCACCGGCCGCCTATGAGACGCTGGCGATCATCGCCTATCGCCAGCCGCTGACCCGAGCCCGGATCGAAGAGATTCGGGGGGTCAACTGCGAGGCGGTCCTGGAGAGCCTCGAGGAGAAGGGCCTGATCGAAGAAACCGGTCGGCTCGACGCGCCCGGCACGCCGCGGCTGTTTGGTACGACGATGAAGTTCCTGCAGATTCTTGGGCTCAGCAGCCTCGACGAGCTGCCACCGCTACCGCAATCCGGCTCAACCAGTACCTAGCGCGAGCCGGGCTAGCGGCTCGGCGCAAGGCCGACCAGTTGATCGCGTCAGGACAGGTCTCCGTCAACGGGGCGCCCGCGACCGCCGGCCAGCAGGTGACGCCCGGGGTCGACCGGGTCACGGTCGACGGCCGGCCCGTTTCGCCGGTGGCCGCCTGGACGTACCTGATGATGAACAAGCCGGTCGGCGTGTTGACCAGCGTGGGGGATGAGCGCGGCCGGCCCACCGTCACGGACCGCTTGCCGGCTGGGCACCCACGCCTCTTCCCGGTCGGCCGGCTCGACGTCGAGAGCCGGGGACTCCTGTTGCTCACCGACGACGGCGAGCTGGCGGATCGGCTGATGCACCCGCGCTACCATGTCGACAAGGAATACCGCGTGGTCATTAGCGGCCGACCGGGCACCGATGCCCTGCGCCGGCTTGCTGAGGGGATGGTCGTGGGAAGCGAAAGGTTTCAGCCGGCGGAAGTCCGCCTGCTCGAGGTCGCCCCCGCCCAGACCACGCTGTCGATGGTGATGCGCGAAGGTCGCAAGCGCGAGGTCCGTCGGCTCTGGCGGGCGCTGGGCCACCGCGTGCTGGACCTGCAACGGATTCGGATCGACGGCGTCGAACTCGGTGGGCTGGCCGAAGGCAGCGTCCGGCCCCTCAATCGGGACGAAGTCGCGCGACTGAAACACGCGGCGGGGTTGTCCTCGTGATCATCGCGATCGATGGACCGGCCGGCTCCGGCAAGACCACCATCGGGCGGATGGTCGCCGAGGCGCTCGGCTTCGCTCTGGTTGACACCGGCTTGTTCTATCGCGCCGTCACCGTCGAGGCCCGCCGCCGTGGGATCGCAGCGGACGACGTGAGTGCGCTCACCCTCATGATCGGCGCGATCCGCATCGAGGTCAACACATCGGCAGTGGTTCCGTCAGGGGCCCTGCTGTCGGTGGATGGCCGGGACGTGAGCCGCCAAGCGCATGATCCGGCGATTGCCGCCGACCTCTCACGCATCGCGCAGCTGCCCGCAGTCCGGCAACTACTCGTCGAGCCGCAGCGTCGATCCGCTCGAGGCGACGCCGTGGTGCTTGGTCGCGACATCGGGACCGTGATCTTTCCGGATGCCGACGTGAAGTATTTCTTCACCGCCCCCGCCGCCGAACGGGTGGCGCGGCGGCGGCGCGAGCTCGACCAGGCACGGGGCACCGCCACCTCGGATGCCGTGCTGGAGCAGGAAATCGGCGCGCGGGACCGTGCGGACCAGGAACGAGACATCGCGCCGTTACGAGCGGCAAGCGATGCTATAATCGTCGCGACTGAGGGCAAGTCGGTCCGTCAAGTTTTTGACGAGGTGATGGCCCGGCTGCCGAAGCACTGATCGCTTTGAGCTATTCCTTCCTCACGCGTCTTGCACGGCTCCTAACCCGCATCGTCCTCGGCTCAAAATTCCAGCTGCGCGGTACCTCAAATGTGCCCGCCAGCGGACCCGTGCTCATCGTTTCCAATCACGTCGGCGCCGTCGACCCGGCCCTCATCGGCGCCTGGGTACCGCGCCCGGTCTGGTTCATGGCGAAGGCTGAGCTATTCAAGGGAAGCTGGGCCTGGCTGATGCGCGGTTACCACGCGTTCCCGGTCATGCGCCACTCGCCGGATCGAACCGCGCTTCGGCGCGCCTTCGAGCTACTGAAGCAGGGATCGGCGGTCGTCCTTTTCCCGGAGGGCCATCGGTCGGAGACGGCCCGCCTGTTGCGGGCGGAACCGGGCGCCGGCTTTGTCGCCCGCCGTTCGGGTGCCCCGCTGGTACCGATTGCCATCACCGGCACGCAGCACGTGCTGGGCCGCCACGCGATCGTTCCCCGCCGCGCGGAGGTCGAGATGACATTTGGCGAGCCCTTCCAGCTGCCGGATCGGAACCGCGACGGCAGCCAAATGGACCATCAGCAGAGCGCCGATTACCTGATGGCAAAGATCGCCCAGCTGCTTCCGTTGGAAAACCAGGGAGAATACGCCAGCCCTCCGATGTCCAAGCGCGCCGAAGCATGAAGAAGATCTACGTTCTCGACACGCCGGCCCGCCGGCCGACGCGAGTGGCGCCGAAGGTGCCATACGAGCGTTTGAATCCCCCTGACGGTCATCGAGGAGATCGACGGCCAGAAGCGACGGCAGGACGAGGTTGGGCGGCACGCTCGCCTGATCGCGCATCATTTCGACGACCTTCGGGCGACGGGCAAGCTTTCGGAAGGCGTCGCTCTCAAGTATGGTGGCTCACTGCGGGTCGAGCTGACCCACGAAAACACCGCCCACCTGCCGGATGACCTCGATCCAAAAAAGGCGGACAACCAGGTCATCGCCTTGACGCTGCAGCTCAAGGCCGAGAGCAACGGCACACCGGTCATTCTGGTCAGCAAGGACATCAATGTCCGGGTGAAGGCCGATGCCCTCAACCTCCAGGCGCAGGATTACGAGACTGACAAGATGGTGCTCAACGAAGAGGACCTGTACGACGGCATGTCGACCATGACGGTCTCCCCGGAGGATATCGAGACCTTCTCAAAGACAAATGTCTACCTGCCCAGCAACGGGCAGCTCTTCAATAACCAGTTCGTCCACTTCAAGTCATTGAATGGCACGAAATCCAGTGCGCTGGGTCGCTACGATGCCACCGCCGGCCAGGTGGTGGCGTTGGCGCCGATCAAGAAAGAGATCTGGGGCATCCAGCCCAAGAACCTGGGCCAGCGGTTCGCATTCGACATCCTGCTGGACGACCGGGTGCCATTGGTGACGATGACGGGCCAGGCCGGCACCGGGAAGACGTTGCTAGCGCTGGCCGCCGGCTTGAGCAAGGTACTGGACCAGCACCGCTTTCGGCGTCTGCTCGTAACCCGCCCGGTGATTCCCATGGGCAAAGACGTTGGCTATCTGCCCGGCGACAAGGAGGAGAAGCTGCGGCCCTGGATGCAACCGATCTATGACAACCTGGAGTACCTGATGGGCTGCATCTACAAGGAACAGATGGCTGCCGACATGATCCGGCATATCCAGGACAAGGGCCTGTTCGAGGCAGAGGCGCTCACCTACATCAGAGGCCGCAGCATCCCGCAGCAGTTCATCATCGTCGACGAAGCACAGAATCTGACGCCGCACGAGGTCAAAACGATCGTCTCGCGAGCCGGCGAGGGCACGAAGATCGTCCTCACCGGCGATCCGAACCAGATCGACCATCCCTATCTCGACTTCCGCAGCAACGGCCTCTGCTATGCCATCGAGAAATTCAAGAACAATCCGCTGGCCGGGCACGTCACGCTGACCAAGGGACAGCGATCCGAACTCGCGGAGCTCGCGGCGAAACTGCTCTAGCATTTAGCTCGTGGATCGCACGTTCGTGGCGCTCGATCTGGAAACCACCGGGTTGTCGCCGCGACTCGACCGCATGATCGAGGTCGGCGCCGTCCGGTTCCGCGGCGATGAGGTCCTCGCGACCTTTCAATCACTCGTCCGTCCCGAAGTCGCGATTCCGAGGCCGGTCCAGGAGTTGACCGGCATTCGCGATGCCGATGTGGCAGCGGCACCGCCGCCTGAGCAGGTGCTAGCCCAGGTCATCGACTTTGTCGGCGATAGCGCAGTCGTCGCCCACAGTGGCACCTTCGACCTATCCTTCCTGATCGAGGGCCAGAGCGGACCGGGCTATGAATTGTTCGACACCCTGGACCTGGCGCGGATCATGCTGCCGATGGCCCCCAGCCATAGCCTGCCGCACCTGTCCCGGGCGCTCGGTTTGAGCCACCCGGATCCGCACCGAGCGCTGTCTGATGCTGACGCGGCTCGGCAACTGTTTCGCTACTTCTGGCGCTTCGCGCGCGGCATTCCTCGCGAGCTCTTCGATCGGATGCTCGAAGTGGTCGCTGACTGGCCGCACCCCTTGCGGCACTTCCTACTCGAGGCATACGCCGCCGGCTCCAGTGGCATCGATAGCCTGGCGACCGCGGCGGCCGCCCCGCCCCAGCTGCCGCGCGATGCGTCGCCCTCGACCGATCCGCTCGCGATCCGGGCGCTCCTCGGCCCGGATGGTCCGATGGCAGATCGGCTCGACGATTACGAGCTCCGCGAGTCCCAGCTTCAGACGGGTGGTGGTGGCGACGAACACGATCACGTTGCAGGAGCAGTTGTTCTCGAAGGATATTCCGTTCATGCGGAGCTGGTTGCCATTCGATTTCAAGGCCTCACTGCTCAAGGGCCGGGCCAACTACGTCAGCCTCCGCCGCTGGAACCGTTATCTCAATGCGCCCAGCCGGCGTGCGGACGGCAGCTGGTTCGACGACGAGGTGAAGTTCAAACTTCGCATGTTGGTCTTTTTGGCCCAGACCCAGCATGGTGATCGTTCCGAGATCAAGCTCAATGGTTTCGACGACCTGTTCTGGCTGCGGGCGGCCTCGACCCCGGACGATTGCCTCGCCGCCCACTGTGAGAACTTCAAGACGCAACGTTGCTTCTACTGGAATAGCCGCCGCGCGGCACAGGACGCGGACGTGATCGTCACCAACCACGCGCTGCTGCTGGCCGACGCGCTCAAAGGCGGGTCGGTGCTGCCGCCGCACGAACATCTGGTCGTCGACGAGGCGCACCAGCTGGAAGAGGCCGCGGTCGAGGCGCTCACCATGCGGGTGGGGGAGGGGGAGCTGCTCGAAAGTGTCGACGGCGCTCTGACCTGGTTCCGGGCTGCCGTCGGAACCCCGAGCGAGGCGGTTCGCCGGGCGGCGGCGGACTGCCGCCAGGCGGTGGTCGAACTGTTTCGCGAAATTCGAACCGTCCTCGGCGAGCGGCAGCCCGAGATTCCCGTCCGCCCATCACGCGAGGAGCCGGTCGTCATCGATGCCGCCAATCGCGTCGTCCCTGACATCATCGGCCTCTCAAAACTCGCCGCCATCCTTGACGAGCGAGCCACCGCGTTGCGCCGGGCGCTGGATGATGCCGGCGGGCAGCTACCGATGGAGAGCAATCCCCACGCAGAGCGAGAACTCGATCTCTTCATCACGCAAATGCAGAGCCGGGTGGACCTGGTGGTGCACGCGCTCCTCCAGCCGCGACCCGAGCGGCTGTACTGGCTCGGAACGGAGCGCCGTTCCGGCAGGCCGCTCGTCCAGGCGGCTCCCACGGCCGCCGGCCGCGAGCTGCAGGAGCGCGCCTTTGCCGGCAAAGAGACCGTCGTGTTCACGTCGGCGACGCTGGCGGTCGCCGACTCGTTCGCCTACTTCAAACGGGGGGTCGGGCTCGCGGCGCTGAGTACCCACGAGATGGTGCTAGCTTCGCCATTTGATTACCTATCGCAGGCGCTGCTCTGCCTGCCGACGGACCTTCGAGAACTCACGGATCCGGGGTTCCTCGAGCAGGTCACGACCGTGGTGGGTGACATCGCCGACGCGATCGACGGCCGAACTCTGGTCCTGTTCACCTCACATCTACAATTGCAAGACGTCGCCGAGCGGCTGCGAGTCCGCACGGCACGGTCCCATCTCACGGTCCTGGCCCAGAACCTGGATGGGACACGACGGCAACTGTTGTCGCAGTTCCAGGAGAACCCGCATAGCATCCTGCTCGGCAGCAGCAGCTTCTGGGAAGGGATCGACGTCCCCGGTGACGCACTCTCCTGTGTCGTAATCGTCCGGCTGCCCTTCCGGGTTCCCAGCGATCCGCTGCAGCGGGCGCGGAGCGCGAGCCTGGGCGACCCGTTCGGGCAGCTGGCGCTTCCGGAGGCCGTCCTGCGGCTCAAGCAAGGCTTCGGCCGGCTCATCCGTCGGCAGAGCGACCGGGGCGCCGTCGTCCTGATGGATCACCGGATCGCGAATCGGACCTACGGCGCGGCGTTTCTCGAGGCTCTACCGCGTGCCGAGGTGCATGTGGGCCACGCTGATGAGCTCGCCCCGGCCATCGCCCAGTGGCTCACCCGGGGCCAAAACGTGCGGCTGCCAAGCAGAGAGTCAGGGTTGCGGGATTTTCCGCATGTCGAGGCATGAACGCCGACGGACGGCTCACGGTTGGCCTGGCACAGATCGACCCGGCGCTTGGGGATCGCGACCGGAACCTCGAGCGACATCGTGAATGGGTTGGGCAGGCGACCGCGGCTGGTGCGAATCTGCTCGTATTTCCCGAGCTGAGCCTGACCGGGTATTTCCTGAAGGACCTGGTCCCGGACAGCGCCATCCGGCTGGATGACCCGATCATGGGTGAGCTTGCCGGACTCTCGACGAAGCTCGATGTCGTGCTCGGCGCGGTCGTCGAAGACCCGGACCACCGCTACTTCAACGCCAGCTTGTACTTCAGCCACGGCGAGCTGGTGCACCTGCACCGCAAGGTCTACCTGCCCACCTACGGGATGTTCGACGAGCAGCGCTACTTCGCGCCTGGGGACCGCTTCCGAAGCTTCAAGACGGGATTCGGCCGGACCGGGATACTGGTCTGCGAGGACATCTGGCATCTGTCGAGCGCCTATATCCTGAGCCTCGAGGGGGTGGACATGATCATCTGCCCATCGTCGAGCCCGGGGCGGGGAATCACGACCGATGAGCGCCTCGGAACGGCGGAATCCTACAACCTCGTCTGCCGCACCTACGCGCAGTTCCTGACCACCTTCTTTCTCTACTGCAACCGGGTCGGCTTCGAAGACGGGGCCAACTTCTGGGGCGGCTCGATGGTGATCGGTCCGAACGGCGACATCATCGCCCAACAGGAAGATGCCGATGAGGCGCTCGTGCTCGCCAGCCTCGATCTTGCCCAGGTGCGGCGGGAACGCCTGGCCAACCCCCTGCTCCGGGACGAACGACTGGAACTGACCATCAATGAACTGCGACGAGTCCTGCATGAGCGCACCCGCAAGCCTTTCTGAGCCGGTCTTCCCGCCACTCGCGATCCACCCGGAGCTGGTCAAGCGGATCCTGGTCGGGTTCATCCGCAACGAGGTGCGCAAGGTCGGCTTCGAGCGGGTGGTGCTGGGCCTCAGCGGCGGCGTCGACTCGAGCCTGGTGGCCACGCTGGCCAGCGAGGCGCTGGGCCCGCGCAACGTGCTCGCCGTGGTCATGCCCTACAGGACCAGCGATCCCAAAAGCCGCAACGACGCCCTCCAGGTCGTCCAACAGCTCGGCATCGAGCAGTTGGAGATCGATATCAGTCCGCAGATCGACGCCTACTTCGAGCGCTTTCCCGCGGCCGACCAGAAGCGCCGGGGAAACAAGATGGCCCGCGAGCGGATGACCATCCTGTATGACCAGTCGTTTGCCTCGCGAGGACTCGTGATCGGGACCAGCAACAAGACCGAACTGCTGCTCGGCTACGGGACGATCTATGGCGACATGGCGAGCGCCATCAACCCGATCGGCGACCTGTACAAGACCCAGGTCTGGCAGCTCGCGGATGCTGCGGGCGTGCCCACCGCGATCGTCCAGAAAGCCCCGTCCGCGGATCTCTGGGCCGGCCAATCCGATGAGACCGAGCTCGGCTTCCAGTACCGGATGATCGATCAGCTGCTCTATTACCTGGTGGACCATCGCTACTCGATCGATGAGCTCAAGCGGCTGGGCTTCGCGGAGGCGTTCGTCGAGGACATCATCCGCCGGGTCCGCGACAACCAGTACAAGCGTCGCCTCCCCGTGATCGCCAAGCTGTCCTCCCGGACCATCGATCGTGACTTCCGCTACCCGCGCGACTGGGGACACTGATGGCACCCGGCCAGGCCGGGACAGACGGCTCGATGGACCCCGGCTAGCGTGGCGACCCTCTACCTGGTGGCAACCCCGATCGGCAACCTGGACGACATGACGCTGCGCGCCCTGCATGTCCTCGAGTCGGTGCCCCTGATCGCCGCCGAGGATACCCGCCACACCTTGAAGCTCCTGACCCACTTTGGGTTGCGCCGTCCTCTGACGAGCCTCCATGCCCGCAACGAAGAGCGCCAGCTGCAGACGATTCTCGCTCGCCTCGAGCAGCACGATATCGCCCTGGTGTCCGACGCCGGCACCCCGGCGCTCTCGGACCCGGGGGTGCGGCTTGTCAGTGCCGCAGTGGCCGCCGGTCATCCTGTGGTGCCGGTGCCCGGTCCTTCGGCGGTACTGGCAGCGCTGATCAGCTCCGGGCTGCCCACCAACCAGTTCACCTTCCTCGGGTTCTTGCCGCGAAAGCGCGGCGAGCTGGAGCGCGTCCTCCGCGAGGCGGGGGAGGCCAAACGGACCTTTGTGTTCTTCGAATCGCCCCATCGATTGCTGCGAACATTGGATATAATGGCGTCCGCCCTCGGCCCCCGCTCGCTGGTGGTGGCGCGGGAGATCACCAAGGTCCACGAGGAGTTTCTGCGTGGAACACCGGCGACGCTCCTGGAGCACTTTGCGAAAACTCCACCCCGAGGCGAGCTGACGGTCGTGGTAGCCGGGAGTGACTGGAAGGCCTCATGAGTAAGTTCTACGTCACCACCGCCATCGTCTATCCGAACGCCGCGCCGCACCTGGGCTTCATCTACGAGCTGGTCGGGACGGATGCGCTGGCACGCTACCACCGCCTGGTCGGCGACGAGACCTTCTTTCTGACCGGGACGGATGAGCACTCGCAAAACGTCCGTCGGCGGGCGGAGGAAGAGGGCGTATCGACTGCTGAGTTCACCGCCCGGATGGCCCAGCTCTACCGCGACGTCGAAGCCCGTTTCAGCATCAGTTATGACCGCTTCATCCGGACCGAGGATCCCGACCATGTCCGCGGGGTGCAGGCCTTCATCTCCAAACTGCAGACCCGAGGCGATATCTACAAGGGTGTCTATGAGGGTTGGTACTGCGTCTCCTGCGAAGCCTTCAAGCAAGACTCGGACCTCAACAATGGATACTGCCTGATCCACCCCAAGCTCAAAGCGCAATGGCTCGCCGAAGAGAATTA